>CANQYD010000004.1 GCA_947627985.1 uncultured Clostridia bacterium | reverse complement strand
GCTGCTCAGCTTGAAAAGAAACGGCGGTCTGAAATCTATCACAAAATAGGAACGCCAAAACAAAACTATCCGTTCTCTGGCATGGTTAGATGCGGACTGTGTGGAAAGAACTACAGGAGGAAAGTTAAAGAATCCGGTGCGGTTTGGATATGCGATACATATAACACCCAGGGAAAGGACGCTTGCTGCTCAAAGGCAATTCCCGAGAATCAGCTATATTCTTTGACCGTTCAAGCACTCGGAATGACCAAGTTCAGCTATAATGCTCTCAACGATAAAATAACGGCAATCGTAGCCGAAAAGGACAACAAGCTGGTGTTTCGCTTCAAGGACGGAACGGAAACCGTTAAACAATGGAAAAGCCGCTCCAGAGCGGATAGTTGGACAGACGAGATGAAAGAAAAAGCAAGGCAGCAGGCTTTTGAAAGGAGGAAAGCAGATGGGCAGTAAAGTTACGGTAATTCCCGCGACAATAAATCCGCTAACCAGAATGCCGAATACGGCGTCTTATAAACGAAAGGTAGCCGGGTATGCGAGAGTTTCGACCGACAGCGATGAACAGTTTACAAGCTATGAGGCTCAAATCGACTACTACACCCGTTATATTCAAAGCCGAGCGGATTGGCAGTTCGTGAAAGTCTATACCGACGAGGGTATATCAGGCACAAACACCAAGCACCGCGAGGGTTTCAACACCATGGTAAAAGACGCCCTTGACGGGAAAATTGACCTGATAGTTACCAAGTCGGTCAGTCGATTCGCAAGAAATACGGTCGATACATTGGTAACAGTCCGAAACCTTAAAGAAAAAGGCGTCGAGGTTTTCTTTGAAAAGGAAAACATTTATACGCTGGACAGCAAAGGCGAGCTGCTGATCACCATAATGTCGTCGCTTGCTCAGGAAGAAAGCCGCTCCATGTCGCAGAACGTAACATGGGGTCAAAGAAAAAGATTCGCGGACGGAAAGTTCTCCATGCCGTATAAAACGTTCCTCGGCTACAAAAAGGGTGAAAACGGAACGATGGAGATAGTTCCCGAAGAAGCGGATATAATCCGACTCATATATAAATTATACATGAGCGGAAAAACGGCGGCTGCAATATCCACCACCCTAATGGATATGAACATTCCGAGCCCGGCGGGCAAACCCAAATGGCACGCCAGCACGGTGAACAGTATCCTTACAAACGAGAAATACAAAGGCGACGCATTACTTCAAAAGGGATTTACGGTTGACTTCCTCACAAAGAAGAAAAAAGTCAACGAGGGAGAAATTCCACAGTATTATGTTGAAAACAGCCACCCGGCTATTATTCCCGCCGAGGAATGGAATCTCGTTCAGAACGAGATTAAACGCCGCAAACAGCTGAGTTATAAATACAGCGGAAAAGGAGTGTTTTGCGCCAAGCTGATCTGTGGCGACTGCGGCGAGTTCTTGACCGCAAGAGTCTGGCATTCAAACGACCAGTATCGCAAAATTGTATGGAACTGCCCAAGCAAGGCGAACGGCTCAGAATGCCAGATACCGCATTTATATGAGGACACGATCAAAGCCACCTTTGTGGCGGCAGTCAATCAAGTTTTGGCGAACAAAACCGAGGTCATCGATAACTGCCGGGAAATGCAGACCATGCTGACGGACTGCACTGAAATCAACGTCCGCTTATCAGAGGTCGAAGATGAGATGGAAGTGGTCGCGGAGCTTATCAGAAAACACATTGACGAAAATGCTCATACTGCCCTCGACCAAACCGAATACCAGGCGAAATACAACTCGCTTGCGTCAAGGTATCAGAAACTTCAAGCCGAGGAAGAGGGGTTAAAGAAAAAGAGAGATGAAAGAGAGGCAATGGCAGAGAACATAGGGGCTTTCATGTTTTCACTGTATGAACAAGAGGACGTTATCACCGAGTTTGACGATAAGCTTTGGCTTGCGTCCGTCGAGAAAGCCATAATTCGAGCGGATGAGAAAATCACGTTCATTTTTAGAAACGGCTCCGAAGTAACTACGGATTTCATGTGACAAACGGATATAGCCTGTGCTGAGCGGCACAGGCTATTTTTCATATCATAGGGTATGTGTATTCTTCTTCGTCGTTTTCGTACTCTTCGTCATTTTCGCCTTCATCATCATAGAAATCCGTATCTTCTTCTAATCCGTCCATCTCATCAATTTCCTCTTCTACATTTTCGTCAAACAATTCATCGGACACATCGTTATCTATGTCTGACCCTTCTTTTCGTCTTGCGCTGGAATGTGAGTAGAGTTTATTTATATGTAACTTATAACCAGAGGCTTTCTTTTTACCGTTATATATCAATACCATTGCCTCGGCAAATCCTAAAGAGCCGGCTCGACGGTCTTTGGCAAGTCTGGTTAATTGTTTGATAGACATCATGCCTACCTTTTGCGCAAACAGCTCCTGATTCAACGAATCGCCATAAGTGTCGATTATTTTCGCTATTGCGTTCATGATGTTCGCGGTGAATGAGTTCGGATCGCCTTCCCAAGTTCCGATGCAAAGCCGCAGCATATCGTTTAAAACTTGTACGCCATATTTATCATGTATGGATTCCAAAGTTGCTACTGCGCTAATCACTCCGGGGGCCTTGCTGGGTCCTACCGTCAGCTTGTAGGACTTGAGAAGAGAAAGTATATAAAGCTGTTTGTCGTTACCCGCCTCAATGTTGGCCTTGAAAATTTCGTATGGGCTAAGAGGTTTTACATATTTCATTTGATTTGCGAAAATATCTGCCTCGTGTGAGTAGTTAAGGTCGTCATAAATCATGCACCATACCGGAGTGTCACGCGATTGCGATGCCTTTGCGACTATTTCGATAGTGTGCTGACCGTTAAAGACAAAATTCACTCCGTCCCGTCTGCTAACCTTGACCGGGTTAATTTGGTACAAGTCAAAGTTCTCTACAGCTTTATCAACGTGCTGGGTAGACAGATTTCTTTGGTAGTCCTGATTGGATACAAGATTCTTAATCGGAATTTTCTCAAATGTTACATTTGGAACAAAAGCACTATAATCAACCATGGTTATCCTCCTATTCTTGCTAATAAATAGTCTATGCGCGAATCCAGCAGGTGCAGCGCATCTCTTAAGTTTTCCTTAGCAAAGGCGGTAATTTCATGAAAGTCCGCCTTACTGATTACTCTGTCTATAGAATTAACCCATGCGGGAATTGTCAGGGTCAAGCCTTCAACTTCTGAATCAGGATGATAAATCGGAGTATCTTTGATGCTCGTTGCGGGAGAGCCCTGCGTATGATGTCGTTCCTCGTGCAAAACGTTCTTTGAAACATTAAATGCCTTGCGAGTATCAGCGAAACTTGCTATTTCGCCGCTTTTCTCTAAAAGAAGTTCAAACTGCTTTATTTCCGCCGCGCTCCGCTGAGCAAGGTCTAAAACATACATATGCGACATACGGCATCGTGAAGATATTATTTTATGGAACATAACCGGGGATTTACTTTCGATGGTGTTTAATGCTCGTGAATATTGAGCATATTTCTGAACGGTCATTGTTGACACATGATACTCTTCTGATAACATATTTGCCGTTTTGTAAAGCAATCGACCCTGCTCTGTCGGCTTACGTCCTTTCAAATCATCAAAAGTCTTAATTTGAGGTACATTGGCGTATGATACCCATATGTTATTGTTCTTTTGCGCTCTGGACTTTTCCGCTTCATATAATGTCCCTATAAGGTATCTTCTCATTTCTTCAGATATATCCGTTCTCTTTAGCTGATCCTCGCAGATATATGCTACGGCTTCCTCGCGGGAAGTAAAGTATTTTTCCAAAGATAAGAAAGGGATATTATATTTTCGGCAGATTTCATATCTGTTCACCCCATCGATTATTACATTGTTCCAAGTGATGATGGGACTGATGCATCCCTGCGATTTCAGGCTGTTTTCAAGATCTATATATTTTTCCTGCCAGAGGGGGCGTTTGAGCAATTGGAATCCTTTATCTATGATTAATCTTGGAACGGAGGCATTTGCCATCAGCTATCACCCCTTGGCTGCTCAACGGGGAATAATGATTTCAAATCAAATACCGCAATGTGATGTATCGGTATCACCTGACCGCTGGCTCTATATGTAAATCCATCATCAAGCTCTGGGATAATTTCACGAATACTGTGCATTAATGATTGACTATATAGCTCGTAAGAGTTATCCGGAGCCATGCTGTGACGGGTAACACGGTGGGTCTGATCGTTATGTATAGCCGTTTCCACCGCCCGAATTGCCACGGACATTTTTTCCGGATTAATCAGAAGTTGTATATACTTTGGGTCGCCAAGCTGATGAATGGTAGTTTTATAAATCCTGATTCGATACTTTTTCAAATCTAAAGATATGGTTGCGAGATCGTTTTCAAAGCTCATAATCGTTCTCCTCCAAATTGCTGGTTATTCATTGGACGTACAACGGGCAGCGCAAGGTTCGAAGGAGGCGGCTTAGTACCGGCATCTTTTACTTTTGTCGCGTTGTTATCTTTTATCGCGTAAATTGCATAACCATCAAAAATATTAATCTGCATTGATTTCTTGTGTTCATAATAAGGCAGCCCGAATTGCCCCATCCATTCCGCCGGAAATGTCGGTTTTCTTGAGGCGACGCTCTTTCCGTCAACCTCTCTTTTCTGAAACACCTCAGTCGCCGTCAGGTCAAAGGCTATGAGATATTTTCCATTGGCATGAATTATCTTTCCCAACAGCTTATATCTGTAGTCCGAGTTCCAATCCATCATGGAAAACAGCTGTGCGAAAAACAGCTTGCAGGATACCTGCTTCGGCTTTCTAACCTTTTTGTTTTCGGGATAATAGCACCACTGGAAAGAGTCTTTCTGCTCTTCATCGCATGGGCAGAGTGCCATTATTTTTGTTTCCTTATTTATCAGCACTTGAACAAAGTCTGCTTTTGGAAATTTTGCGAGGCAAGCCGAATTGACGAAGAACTTACCATCTTTTAAGGTAACGGACGGCTCTTTAATATGAGAAAAGAATTCTCGCCTGACGACTTGGTATCCGCCGAAATCAAAGTCAGTTCCAAGCTCTAACAGTTCGTCGTCTTCTTTTATTTCAGGATTGTTCTCTTGACCATTGACCCTGATGGGTTGCTCGTCCTCGTTGTTGCGACCTCCTAAAAAGTTGAACAAAAAGCCTTTTTTATCACTCATTTTGGACCTCCTTGATTGTGACACCTCTCAGCTCTTTTTGGATATAGCTTTTGAGTTCATCATACCCGGTTACGTTAATCTTCTTGCCTGTTTCAAATAACTGACCTTGTATCCGCAGCTGCCAATCATCCTCGCTTTGATTCTCGAGCTGCTGAATTGAAAGCTCATGAAGATAATACTGCTTTCCGAAAGATTTTGTCCATGATTCAGGTATGGCGCGTATCCTTGTGCCTATCGGCAGCATAGGCTGTAATTCGGTACAGCTGTTTCCGCCTGACTTTAAAACATCCGACTTGAAGAAAGCTTCTGAATCTTTGGCGTCAAACACATACGCGACCTCATCGTCCTGCTCTAAAAGGTATCCGTTTATCCTGTATTTGCAGTTTTCATTCCAATTAAAAATTGAATATAATGTTGTGCTGAATGCCGCGGTTGAAATTTGCTTAGGAATCGTACTCGTACCGACTTTTCGCGACCAGACGACAGCGTTCCTGTTATCACTATCAGCGGGTCTGACCGCAAATCGCTGAGTTAGTGGGTGAATTAGTAATTCGACATAATCTTTTCCGCTGAACTTTTTTATACATACCGCTCCGAATTTGATAGTTTTGGGTTCAAAGCTGACAGTTGGTTTTTTGGTATCGAACAGTTCAGTCCGAGCCACCTCAAAGCCACTTAAATCAAAATCCCCGGCAGCTACTTCAATCTGTACCTCATCATCCGTCCCACTGTTAGCTGCCAAATCTTCGCCATCTTGCACATTCACTTCATCTTCACTATAAACGCTCCGGCAGGCGAGGAGATAGTCGTCTAATTTGAATCCCGCCCATCTTGGATTGATGGTGACAAAGCCCTTTAAAATGCCGCTATCTATAACTCTTAATTCCGGCAAGATGGACTTATTCCCATATTTGGCGTTGTCTAATAGATGCTGAACAGCTATAAAATCGTCCCGTGAAATAATAGCTTCGTGGTGATTAAAATATCTGCTCTGCGGTCGATCGCCACGATTCTTTTTTGACAGATGGGTCCTAAAATTCGGAGTAAACGTCTTTCTTGTCAATACATCTCCACAATGACGCTCGTTACGAAGTATCTGGCACACGCTTGAGGATGTCCACTTGATATTGCCTAAGTAAGAACGCCTCCCAAGGGCAATAAGCGCATCGGCAATCTGGTGAGTAGTATATCCATATAAATACATATAAAACACCAGTTTTACGGTGGGGGCTTCCTCCGGGTTTACGATTAACTGACCGTCGGCGTCGTGCGTATAACCGAGTAATTTCGGGGTCAGCGGTATGCCGTTATCAAGGCGCATCCTAAGCGATGTTTCCATGCTTCTTGATTTGATATGAGATTCCTCTTCAGCCATTGTCGCTAAAAAGGAAAGCGTCATTTGAGTGTCTTGATTAAGAGAGAATAGACACTCAGACTCGAAGAAAACTCCTACCGGATTTTTCAACTCCTCAAGATTTCGAACCATCCCGATGCAATCCATGATGTTTCTCGCAAATCTTGACACGCTTTTAGTGATTATCAGGTCAATTTTACCCGACTTGCAGTCAGCAATCATTCTGTTAAACTCATTCCTATGCAAGAGTGAAGTGCCGCTTATACCCTCGTCAGCGTAAATCCCAACAAGCTCCCAATTTGGATGATGAACAACAAAATCTTCATAGTATTTTCTCTGAAGTTCATAAGAGGTCGTCTGCTTGGGATCGTCCGTCGAAACTCGAACGTAAACTGCTACTCGTTGATTTGAGTCATTGTCGTAATAGTCAGAACGAACTTTAGTTTCAGGGATGTACTGATAATTCTCCGGGTCGATATGAACGTTGTATCTTTTCCTTATTCGATCTTTTTCGTTACGTTTTCCTTCATGGCTGTTAAGACGGCTCAATAAGACTTCCTCCTTTTTCTGATGATTCAGTTATTTCAGCTGCCGATGGGCTGCTCTGGACGAAATAAGTATCTTGCAAGTCACCCGCATAGTAGCTTGCCAATGTGAACAAATCTTCGGAAAGGAAGTATATTCCCACCGGGTGTGGCTGTAATGCGAGCATCCTTGAGCATAGAGCTATCTCATAAGGCTTTCGAGACACATTTGATACTTTTTGAGTAATTATCAGGTCAACTTTACCCGACATACAATCGTTTAGCAATCGGCTCCATTCCGGAGCGGACTCCATATTTGGCGCGTTTATGCCCTCGTCAACATAAAAATCGACAAGTTCCCACTTTGGGCAAAGCGCAATCGTATCTGCAAAGCTCTTTTTGTGGTATGAAAGATAGTTCGTATACTTGGTTTGATTATAATACCGAATATATATCCCGATTTTATAATCGTGTGTGGTGCTCGGACGTTCATGGCGAATGCGACTAAGCCATACCCGATGGTCCGCTATGCGCTTAGCAAGCTCTGTGTCATTATCAAAGTACGAAAGTGCCTCGGTTTCACTTTCAATTGCTTGCAATTTTCCGAAGATGTCAAGTTCAGCCATATTGATACCCCTTTGATTCTGTTACTTGTAGTATATATGTATTTTTTCTAAAATGGAATAAACAGAGGGTCAAACTGTTGACTCTCGGTTTATAGGCAACAAAAAAATACGGAGGCATCTATTGACGGCTCCGTAAGTTATTAATCATTTTTGTTTGGCATCCACTTGATTATCTCTGATATGACCCTTTTGATGGATTCACTTTCTGCCTCCGTGAGTTTGGATAGAACTTCCGAAAGGTTGTCCGCCGACATAACTTCTCTGCCATCCGAGGCAAGCTCTTCCGTCGATACTTGAAGGGCATCGGCAATTCTTATGAAAGAGGCAAGCTTCATTTTACTTTTTCCCAGTTCAATATTGCTAATGCTCGGCAGTGACAACTCAGCTTTCTCAGCAAGCTCAGCTTGACTCATGCCCTTGTTAAGACGAACTTGGCGAATCTTAGCTCCGATGTATTCGTATATCTCAGAATCTGTCATTTAGAAGCTCCTCCTTCCCGCTGTATTATAGATATTATATCAAATTAGACATTGAAAATATATAAGCCATGTTTTATACTATTATAAGCTATGGTTTATAATATAGGTATCTTTTATCATGGAGGTGCCTAACATGGCAGTAAATTTAATTTTAATCGGGAAGAGAATCAAGGACATCCGTCGGAGGAGGGGGCTTTCCCAACAAAGCCTTGCAGAGGAAGCGGACTGTTCGCCAACCTACATCAGTTACATAGAAAACGGTTATAAAGCAATGAGCCTTAACACTTTCATTGACATCGCAAATGCGCTCAACGCAACTGCGGACGAGCTGTTAGCGGATAATCTTGATAACATACTGAAGTTCCAAAATCATCAGTTCGCAATCCTGCTTTCCGATTGCAGCGAGTATGAAAGGACAGTTTTGTATGACATAGTATCGGCTGCGAAGCAGTCTTTAAGGGATAATCAATACAAGCTCAGACATCGGTGATTACATTTTAAAGAAATAATCTTAAAAACACAATAGACCCATGGTCACGGCGATAACCATAGGTTTATTATCAATAATTCTTTTATTGAACCCCCACATATATTTTCGGACTTTCCTTATATATTTTCAATAAACCCGTGACAAATGAAGAAAACCGAAGTATAATGTTTGTGGTGCATAAACAGACATTCCCGCATAAGAAAACGTCTGCGAAATGTTTAGGCGCGTATATGATGCCCTACTCATATTACTGCCCCGTTCACAGAATGCGGCAAAGCACAGCCTATTTCCCAAAATCGCCATTTTTCATTCTTTGGGAAATAGACGTATGAAGAAAGACTTTTGTTAGTAGTTGATTTTTCCACGAGGATATGGTAAACTACTATCAAACTAATAATGAGGTAACAATATGAGCAATAATCTCCTTTTACAAGACAATCTTGAATTTGTTATATTTTGTATAGAGAACCTTGCCGTCAGACTTGGCGTTGACGGCAAGAAAGTGTACCGCGCTTTAACCGAAAAGAGTGATATTCTCGAAAGCTACATCGTTCCCTGCTCTGAAATATTGAGTACTCAAAGTAAAGAGTACATTATTGATGACATTATCAACGTAATGAAAGAGAAAGGTGTAACTATACCTTGAGTAAAATTCCTCTGTTTAGAAATTTATAGTTTTTTAAATTTTTCTAAAAAAGTGTTTACTTTTTCACAAAATATGCTATAATATAAACAGAGGAGGTGTTAAGATGTTAGACAAGAACATAAAGTACTATCGTCTGAAAAACAACTTGTCCAAAAAAGAACTTGCAGCGAAAATAGGTGTTTCCCCGATGTCTATCACTCATTATGAAAGCGGGGAGCGAAAACCGTCTATAGATATCATAAAATCGTTAGCAGCCGTGCTGAATGTCAAAGTATCAGATTTTCTGGCTAATAACGGTGAAACCCACATTTATTCTCATGGGGAGTTTCGCAAAGGTAGCAAGCTGTCCAAAAATCAGCAGGAGTATATACGTGCCTCGGTTGAAGAATATTTGAACAGATTCTTATTAGCAGTAAGCATATTAGGGGGAGAAGTGTTACCTAATGCTCCGGCGCCACACAAGGAGCCTTTGGCATTGAATGCAGAGGAGGACGCAAAAGCTCTCAGAAAGTGCTTGCACTTAGCAGAAATGGGTCCAATCGGCAATCTTGTTGAAATGCTTGAAAATAAAGGCGTTCTTGTATGTTTCCTCAATGTTGACAGCAATGCTTTTTCGGGAATCAATGGCTTGGTTGATGAAAGACCATATATCGCGGTAAACAGCAATATGACACCTGAGCGGATTCGTTCTACTATCGTCCATGAAATGGTCCATTTCATTTTTAAGTGGACTTCCGAAATGACGGAACAAGAAATAGAAGCCAGGGCTACTGCCATAAGTGGAGCTTTTCTCCTTTCAGAAGAGGATGCTAAAAGAGAACTCGGTATCCGACGCAGAGCTGTTTCCAAGGATATGCTGATGATATGCCGTGAATATGGCATTTCCATGTACTTACTTGTAAAAAGAGCTACGATTTGCGGCATTGTTAACGAAAAAGCTGCTAAGGATTTTTATATTATTGCTGGGAAAAATGGTTGGAAGAAAAACGAACCCGCGAGGATTCGGGAAGAAACTCCGACTCTATTTTCACAACTTGTGTTCCGGGCCATAAGTGAAAATGAAATATCTGTTCAGAAAGGCGCGGAGCTGTTGAAAATGCCTTATACTTACGTTACGGAACAGTGTTTTGCGACCGGGGAGTAATGGAATGAAATATATCAGTAGTGACACAAATGTCTGGATAGACTTTCTAACCATAAATCGTCTTGACTGGCCATTCAAACTCCCGTATACATATTTAATGGACGAAGATGCCATCGATGATGAATTCCTTAATCCTCCAAGCGTAGGTGTGAGGCTTGTTGAATTAGGGCTTATAAAAACAAGTCTTTCTGATGAAGAATTTTTGCTTGCCGAAGAGTTTAACGCTAAATTTTTGAAACTTTCAAGATACGACTGCATAGCATTGGCCATTGCCAAGGTCAGAAAAATTGAGCTGCTTACCGGCGACCGCGCTCTTAGAGCGGCTGCCGTTGTAGAAGGGGTTAATGTTATCGGAACGATAGGTATCTTAGACAGGCTGATTGAAGGAAAGTATATAACTCAAGACGAATTAGATCATTGCATTTGTGACCTGATAAAACACAATGGAAATGAAGTGCGCCTGCCAAATGAAGAGCTTTTGAAACGAGTAAGTTATATGAAATGATACAAATTTTCTTGAAAACTGAATAAGGAATAAACCATGTGTGCGAACTACAATATCAAAATGAATTGCATTGTATCAAATTAGCGTAGTTAGCCAAATAAGTACGCTAATTTGATACAATCGGTATCGAATCAGCGTACTTTTTTATAACGTCAATACGCTGTCAAAATCGCCAAAAAACTCCTTCAAACTTTGTCACCCTTGCCGAACAAAATGTGCAGCAAAATTGCGGTCGGGGGAGTGATTTTTCTTGACATTGGTCTGCGGATAAACTATAATTAGGAAAAGACAATTTCAAAGGAGGATTTGTATGTCTGAATTTACAAGCGAGGTGCGACGGGAGCTGGTGGAGAGGATAATCCCCTTCTGGCGGAGCCTGCGCGACGACAAAAACGGCGGCTATATCGGTCAGGTGGAGTTCGACCTGAGACGCGTCCCCGAGGCTCCTCGGGGCTGCATTCTCAACAGCCGGATTCTCTGGTTCTTCTCGGAGGCGGCAATGACCCTTTCCGACCGCGATCTTTTGGACGAAGCTGATCATGCTTACGCCGAGCTTCTTTCAATGTACGACCGCAAAAACAAAGGCGTTTACTGGGCGATAAATCCCGACGGAAGCGTCTATGACGGCACCAAACATACCTACAATCAGGCTTTTGCGATCTATGCATTATCAGCATATTACCGGGCGAGCGGCAAAAAAGAGGCTCTTGATCTTGCGTATGAGCTCTTTGAGACGGTCGAAGATAAATGTTTCGACGGCGACGGATATCTCGAAGCTTTTACGGAGGATTGGAAGCCCGCAGGTAACGAAAAACTGTCCGAAAACGGCGTCGAAGCCGGCAGGACCATGAACACCCTTTTGCACGTCATGGAGGGCTACACAGGTCTCTACGAGGCAGATGGGGACGGTCGCGTCAGGAAAAAACTGTACGATATCCTCGACATCTTCGAGAAAAAAATCTACAACCCCAAGCGCCGCAGACAGGAGGTGTTCTTCGATCTCGATTACAACACGCTCATCGACCTGCACAGCTTCGGGCACGACATCGAGACCTCGTGGCTGGCGGATCACACTCTCGAAGTTTTGGACGATGATGATCTCACCAAAAAAATCAGACCTCTTCTCATCGAGATGGCTGAGAACACCTATGATCTCGCCTTCACCGACCACGGCTTCTGCAACGAAAGCGAGAACGGGGTCGTGAACACGTCGAGTATCTGGTGGGTGCAAGCCGAGGCGCTTCTCGGGTTCATGAACGCCTACCGCCACACCGGCGAGGAGAAATTCAAGGACGCGTACATGTCGCAGTGGAGGTATATCCGCGACGTCCTGAGCGACAAGCGCGAGGGCTCGGAGTGGTTCTGGAGCGTTCGGGAGGACGGTACCCCCGACCCGAAGCCGATCGTCGAGCCGTGGAAGTGCCCGTATCACAATGGGAGAATGTGCCTGAAGGTAATTAGGGAGATGGAGTGAGGGGTATAAGAGCGAGTGGGAATGACTGTCGGTATGTATACTTCATGCTGATAATACCGATATTTATTCCGCCAGCTGTCCTGTAAAAAGGTATTCACAAATTTACGCTGTAAATTTGTTCATACTATTTAAAATAATCCCCCACCCCCTGACTTGCGCCAAAAACTCTCGGAACGTGCGTAATCCTTTGTTTTCGGTTACAAAGCGCGATTAGCTGCTTTTGCGCAAGTCATGCCCCCTCCCCTACAGGGGGAGGGGGCGGCGGAAGCCCCGACCCCGCACAAAGCCCGGGGGGTGGGGGTGCTGAAAAAAGCATGAGTTCCATTTTCCGGCGGAAAATGGAGCGAATACCTTTTGACAGGAAGCCCGGGCTCCGCAAACCGATAGAAAACATGCAAGGAGACTTTTTTGGAGTCCGGTTTAGGCTCACGCGTTGATTTAAAGTACAAAAGTGCGCGAACTGCTATGTATATGCACCGAAGGCATTTTGAATAGCATCCCGCCCGCCGCTGCCATATAAAAAGGTATTCCCAATTTTCCCTCCGGGAAAATTAGTCATACTATTTAAAGCCACCCACCCCGACCCTCCCTCAAGGGAGGGAGGCATACTTACCCGGGTCAGAGTGTAATAACGCTCGACTGCCTCTTACTGCTTATAAGGTATTCACAAATTTACGCCGTAAATTTGTTCATGCTATTTAAAATCCCCCACCCCCTGACTTGCGCCAAAAAATCTCAGAACGCGAGTAATCCTTTGTTTTCGGTTACAAAGCGAGGTTAGCTGCTTTTGCGCAAGTCATGCCCCCTCCCCCTTTTAAGGGGGAGGGGGCGGCAGAAGCCCCAACCTCATGCAAACCCCGGCGGGGGTGGGGGTGCTTAAAATCACATATCAAATTCCGCCGGAATTTGATATACCTTTTGATTAACCGACTTATATTTTATGCAAAAAAAGAAAGGAGCTCGCTATGACCTACAGCGAAATCGAAAAGCGCTATGAGGCGCTGATAAACAAAAAGAACACGCCCGACGAAGCTCGATACAACGGCATCTACGAGCGCTGGACAGACCCCGTCCTCACGCGGGACCATATCCCGCCGTTCTGGATTTATGACCCCAACCCCGCGACAAATCCTCACATGATGACCCGCCTCGGGATCAACGCCGTCTTCAACAGCGGCGCGATCCTCATCGACGGCAAGTACACCCTCGTCGCGCGCGTCGAAGGGTATGACCGCAAGAGCTTCTTCGCGGTCGCGCAGTCGGAAAGTCCCGTCGACGGGTTCAGATTCTGGGACGAGCCGGTGATCCTCCCGGATACCTGCCCCGACGAGACCAACGTCTACGACATGCGCCTGACAAAGCATGAAGACGGCTGGATCTACGGCGTCTTTTGCTCCGAGAGCAAGGACCGCTCTGCCGGCGATCTCTCGGCAGCTACGGCAGCCGCAGGTATTGTCCGTACTAAAGATTTAAAGAATTGGGAGCGCCTTCCGAACCTCGTCACAAAGCGTTCCCCTCAGCAGCGCAACGTCCTCCTGCTTCCCGAATTTGTAAACGGAAAATATGCATTCTATACCCGCCCGATGGACGATTTTATCGACACCGGTAGCGGAGGAGGCATCGGATTCGGGCTCTGCGACGACATCACCCACGCCGTCATCGACGAGGAAAAGATGACGTCGTTAAGAAAATATCACACCGTCACCGAGACGAAAAACGGCGCGGGAGCAGTCCCGATCAAGACAGACCGCGGGTGGATTCACATCGCCCACGGCGTCAGAAATACAGCGGCGGGGCTGAGATACGTCGTCTACGCCTTCGCAACCGCGCTTGACGATCCGTCGAGGGTGATCGCCGAGCCGAGCGGCTTTTTGATCGCGCCGTTAGGTGATGAGCGCATCGGCGACGTCTCAAACGTCGTCTTCACAAACGGCGCCATCGCTACCCCCGACGGCAAGGTCTACATCTACTACGCCTCCTCCGACACCCGCCTGCACGTCGCCTCGACCGACATCGACCGCCTCACCGACTACGTTTTCAATACGCCCGCGGACCCCGGCAGATCGGCTGACTGCGTGCGCCAGCGTGCGGAGTTCATCAGGAAAAATCTTGAATTTCTTAACAAGAATTGACTTCGGGAAGAACCGCAAAGGCGCAGTTACAATATCTTCCAAACAAAAAGCAGGCTCAACGCCTGCTTTTATTTTTGATTTCGGCTCGCGATTATTTCGAGCCCTTCATGTTGCCGGTCGCGATGTCCATGCGGGAGTCCTCGTCGCTCTGGTGGTACCTGACGCCGCCTGCGATGCCGTCCAGCTCGTTGTCGGAAAGCTCAACGCCGCCGGGAGTTTTCACGAAATTGTCATTTTTTGTATTTTTTGTCTTTTTGAGCATCTCTTTATCTGTCATATCGGTCCTCTTTTCCGCCGTCCTGCGGCATTTATTTGATACTTTTATTATAGCACATTTTTTGCGCTCTGCCATGTTATCTGCGCTGTATTTGTGTTGTTTACGTCAGTTTTCGGCTACGGACGGAGGCGTGGGAAGATAATTTTGGGAATATTTAGGCTGCTGATGAGCTTTTAGGTATGAGTGTATAGCGTGGTAAATCAGTGAAGGAGGGCTTGATGATTGGGAGGAGGGGTATCTACGACTGCCCGGGTATGGATTTAGCACCCAACCCTGCTCCCAGCCTGCTGCACACCACACGACTTTGATAGGAGCAGAAGGCATAGGCGAAGCCCAAGCCGTGCTTCGCACGGCTTCTGCCGCAACTTCGTTGCGGCAGCCGACGCCTTCGGCGTCGGGGGCTTCGCCCGGTACCCCCTCCTCCTGCACAGAGGACAGAATGCAGAAGGCAGAGGTCAGATTCTGATATTAAACCTTCTGTTTCTATCGAAGTTTGGCGGCTGCACCCAACCCTGTTCCCAACCTCCTGCACACCACACAGCTTTGATAGGAGCAGAAGGCATGGGCGAAGCCCAAGCCGTGGCACGGCTTCTGCCGCAACTTCGTTGCGGCAGCCGACGCCTTCGGCGTCGGGGGCTTCGCCCGGTACCCCCTTTTCACCCATACCCCCAAAAATAGCAGCCCGGCACATCACCCAAGCTGCTTTACTGCATTATTCATTTATGCTCCCGGAAGTGTCGGATCCGGCTCGCCATCGCCTTCATCCTCATCTTTCACGCCGTTCATCAGCCCGACGTTGAACTCGGTGTCAGCAGTCGCGATCTTCACCGTCTTCCCGCCGTCATCATAACCTACGCCAAAAGTCACCTTGACAGATTCGCCTTTTTGCTCAAAATTCAAGTCCTGAATACTCAATTTTTTGACGCTATTGTCAGAATATGCCGCGTCACTAAAGACATGAATCTCGCCCTTATCATCTGCGCCCTCTGCGGCGTTGCCGTCTTTGACAACCATTACCAGCTGCCCGCCGTCAAGCTTCAGAGTGACGTTCTTGAAGCCGCTTTCGTTGCTCTGGTAAGTCACGGAATCGCCCTCAACCTTGATATCCGACGCCGTCCTCAGCTCGTTCGTGATATAGGTGACGGTCATCGACGCTATGATTTCGGCGTCGTTTGCCATGATGTTGTCCCGCCGAACCGACAGCGCCGTCGTCATACCGGTCAGCACCGCGGAGGAAAAGATTGTAAGAATCAGCACCGTGACCAGCATCTCGGTGAGCGTGAGCCCGGCGCGATTTTTAAGCCGTTTAAATATTTTTTTCATCGCCGACCCCCCTTACGGCTCGCTGATTTTGTAGGATTTCAGCTCGCCCTCTTCACCGAAAATATCAACTTGAATGTCAACTTTTTTTACACCTAATGAATCCTCAATTGTCACATTTCCTGTGGCTGATGATGTTTCCTGCGCCTCGGCAGCAGAAAGCTGATCCTGATATTCCCTGTCCTTGGCGGTCGAGCGCTCGGTGATTTTGGTCGAGGTGATGATCATCGTCGCCATCATCGCGATGGAAAGCCCCAGAATCACGATGGAGACCAGCATTTCGGTGAGGGTCTCGCCTCTGCGCGACCTCAGTTTTCGGGCAATTTTTTTCATGGCGCCTCGCCCTCCTCACTCTGCCTGCTGATCACGCTGTCGATGTCGAAGCTGACTGTGACCGTGACCTCGCTGTCGATAACCATATTGCTCGTAATCGGTATTTCTACCATCTCCTGTGAAGGATCCGCAGGGTCTACAGGAATTCCTGAGTCTGGCGGTATGTATGCCGCCGGGTCCTTTGGAACCTTATACTTCCTCTCGATCGGCGTAGCGTCAGCGTCCTTGCAATCAACCTCGGTCTTGACCTCGCCGGTCAGCTCGAAAACCGTATCTTCGCAGGACACGGTGATGCTGATGTCCTTGGTCGCCGACTTGCTGAACTGCTCGACCATATCGGAAATTTCCATGACCACGCTGACCTCGGCAGGATCATCGCCATTCTTAATACCGTCACACGTCAAGGTGAATTCGTATTTGCATTTGCCGGAATATTCCTCAATAACTTTTGAATACGCTTCGTTTTTAGTCGCAAAAGCCTTATCCCAAAGCTCTTTGCCGTTGCCGATGTAATCCTCCGTGATATACTTATAGAACGCGCTCTTAACGAATTTTTCCAGATCATCTTTAAAGAGACCTGCGGCGTCTTTAGCCATATTGGAAATTGTATCGTCATTACGCTTGACTGTAAATTCAGAGGGCTCGGTAAAAACCGCATTAACAAGCTGCATTTGCAAAGTCGATTCATCAAGCACGATGTCCCCGGCTACTTCATCCGCCTTAGCACTTGCAGAATACTTCCCCTCCGCCTTGAGCCCGTCGAGCTGGGAGCGAATGAGCTTTGCCGCGGAGGCAGCCGAGAGGTATTGCTGCTGGTCGCCCTCGAGGTAGCTGTAGCGCCCGACGTTCGACGCCGAGGCGGTGATGGCGGCGGCGCCGGCGAGCGCGCAAACGAGGAACAGCAGCAGCGCCAGCAGAATGGACGCCCCGCTCCGGCTATTCAATTTTGCTAACAATTTTTTCATCGCGGTGGGTCCTTTCGGGGGGGATTAAAACTTGCTTGATGTTAATGCTGTGGCTCCTCTGTAGTTTATTGTCAATTTAAAATCTTCGGGAATGGGCGCCCCATTTTGATCGACTAAAAGATATAAACTATAACCATTAAACAATTCTTGATTGACTATGCTTGGGGCACTTACAATTTGGTAATTTTTGTCTTTTATGGTAATAGTAACATCGCTTATCGGTATATCAGAACTTAATATAAATCCTAAATCCTGCATTTCACCTGTGGAATCTCCTATATACTTACCATCACCCATTTGTGCCTTCGCCACAAGATTACCAGAGTTATCTTTGTAATAAATAACTGTACCGATTTTAGCACGTATTTCTTTTGGAGCATAAACGGACGCATCCGGAACTCCATTTCCTTCTTTAGCAAAATAAATCAATTTTGAACCATATCCAATTTCAATATTGAAATTGGTAGGCAACGCTCCAACGCTTTCGTCGAATATTATTTCGTCCATTAAAAATAGCGTATATCCCTCAAAATCTTCCATATTTGTTGCGCCATCCCATTGCGTAAGCTTATAAGGAGTATAATCATAGTACACTACAATATAGTCTAAATCATACGCCAATCTTGAGGTCTCTACCACTATTCCCAGTTTATTATCAAAATCCCAAGTGGAAATGCTCGGAACAATAGCAGCTCCATTACTAAGCATTGCTCTTGCATAGTATCCGCTACCCTCAGCTGACTGCTTATGAACGTAAAATGCACCAACAACAGGTGGTATTCTATCATCAACATATGCTTTAGGTATTATCGCATCAAAATCGTCCTCACGTTTTGTCAGCAGTATTCTGCCCTCTTTTTCGCCATCAGGAGTATAGAAAATCTCAATCGTGTTTACATTTTCAGGCTCTATCCCTGTTATCTTCCAGAACGAAAATCTTTGCGACGGATTAGTAAAGCGACCATGTCCGGGATAAGTAGTATCTTGCAATTTATCAATAATATGATCGTTACTATCACGTGGATAGAACAAATATCCATCACCTTGAGTTACTGAGGCATTCTCCATAAGCTCGAACGAACTCCAAGTGATGCCATTTACTTCTATTCTAAGTCCGTAATCCAATGGACTCATAATGCTTCCCGAAGGGTCATATGCCTTTAAGACAAATACTCCGATTGGCTTTTCTGAATTTAACTGTTCCGAAGCAATAGGCGTTCCTTTATATTCAGAAGTATAAATCTTTCCAAATTTATTATAAACCATAAGCCCATCATAACTGTTGGACATCCATTTGTAACTATAATAGAAATTAAATACACCTGCTAAAGGTCCGTTTGACAAATAACCTCCCGACGTATCTGCTTCTATCGGCACAGGTCCGTAATGAACATAAACATCTTTTCCTGCGGTTTTGCCTGATACATAATCTTTAACTACAGCAGCAAAATCATATTTATTTGTTTCATCCTTGTTTATATCTACTGTATAAGAAATCTGACTATCAAGTTTCTTCTTTTCAACAGATAATGTAGAATCTCCCGCTTTTGCATTATAAAGATGTAAGCCTGTTCCCACTTCTGTATAACTTGAACTTATCGAGCAATATCCATCATCACTTGCAAAGTAGTTAGTGCTATTGTCTATTCCTTTCGCCACCGGATACCCGGAAATCTGCCCCGAGAAAATAACATAACAATTAGTGACCTCGCTGATTGCGCCCGCGATTCCTCCTAATGTTTCATCGGCTTTGCCGTCATATCCGTGAACCAATGCATAACAATTATCAACTTTTGCCGTAGCCTCGCCGACAATGCCGCCGACGTTGCCGTCTCCGCTAAGGCTTACATTCGCCTCGCAGTTTGTTATCGGGCACGCCGAAATGCCCGCGATTCCGCCGGAATTTTCACTGCCGATAACCGTGTACCCCGCCGCAACGCAGTTTGTGATCTTGCCCGCATTTTCGGCATTTTCGGCATTTCCAACAATTACGCCGACGTTTTTGCCCTTAATTTCTACGAAATTCTCAGCTGCCGCAGCCTCAACAAACATCACGATATTCTCAAGCTGCGCGCCGTCGGTCACGCCGAAAAGACCGGCGTTTTCGGTGGTGTCGGTCGAGTTGATTTTTGCGTTGATGATTCTGTAGCTGCCGCCGTTGTAGGTGCCGGTGAATTTGTTTGTGCTGTCGCCGATGGGGGTAAGCCCGGTCGTATCGTCTTTAAGATTGATGTCGTGAGACTGCTTGTAATTTTTATCAAGATTAGAAATATTTCCCGAGGCGCTGATATTGCGAAGCTGCTGCTCCGTGCGAATGCCGTACTCATCTTTAATCGTGCCGGCATGGTTGCCGTCCTGATCGGCATAAATCGTGTAGAAATCGGGCGCGAAGGTGTAATCATGCCCGCTGACGGTAGCCGTGACAAGACCCTTGCCCACGTCGATCCCGCTGTAGATATTCATCTTGACATCTTCAACATTTGAAATCTTGTCCTTGAGCTCGTCGCTTTCTTTCAAAATCTTCCTGATTCCGTCAACAATCGGAGAGGCAGATGTGGCATCTAAAGACTTTATTGCATCATCTATATCGTTGCCGCCTGCGTCCTTAAATTCAACAAGATTATCAAGCGAGCCTCCAATGGTGAAAGCGGCGTAGCCATAATCGCTGATATTTTTGCCGTCCTGCTCTTTGCAGAGCTGATTGGCTGCGGGGATTTTGAGCTCCTCGGGCTTGCCGTTGCCGTACCAGAGGGCTTGAATGCGGTAATCGTCGGTTTCCTCTTTTTCCCAGTAAATGAAGCCCGTGATGTCCTCGGTGTTGCACCAGTCGCCGTGCATGATCATGTCGCCCGGCACGGGGTATTTGAAGACGCTCGAGACCTTCATGTCGTAGCGCTTGCCGACGGTGAAGTCAGCCTCTTTCGTAAACATGACTTGATCTGCGGTTTTGACATTTGTATCCGCGGATTTTTTGATCTCCGTGACGGTGGCGCCGTCGGTTTTGTAGGCGGTGCCGAGGGTGTAGACGGTATCTGTGTTGGGGTCGAAGGCTGCCTTATATTCTACTCCCTCTCTTTTACTAATATTATACAGCGGATCGACTGTATTTCCGCTTACTGAGCAAGAAGAAAAAACTGTTCCCTTGAGTATAAGATCGCCTTGAAACGAGCTTACCAATCCGCCTGCATCTATCCCGCTCACGTTGTCAGTTAGATTTACAGCCGTTCCCTTTTTGGCAGTGCCCTTGTATATTCCGTAATATGTATGTCCGGCAGAGAAACTGTTTTCAATAGTAGTTTGAGTTCCTTCAAGGTCAATACATGCGCCTATCAATCCGCCTGCTGATCCTCCTTGAATCTTTACTGCGGCATAGGAATTCTTCACAGTAGTTGCCACTGTTGAGCCTATAATTCCGCCGGCAGTAGACAGTATAGAGTTATCTGAAACAATAGTATGGCTTGAGTACGGATCTGACGTCGGATCATTCCATGAACTGCTGTCTCCTTCGATGTATACGGCACAATTTTCAATTGTAGATTGTAAATCTGACCCAAGCAGTCCACCTGCTTGATTCTCTCCATAAATATTAGGATTTATTACTTTTATATCCTTTATTTTCGGACAAAACATTGACACTCCCGCTAAAACTCCGCTGGCTGTCCCGGCTGAGATTGTGGGATTGCGAAAAACAAGCTGCTTTGCCGTTCCGGAAAATTCTGTAAATAAGCCGGAGTAAATCGTATCTTCATCTCCATCTTCATCTTCATATACTATTACTCCCTCAATATCTATATTCTGAATCTCGGCGCCCGACGGTGCAGAAATCGTCAAGCCGGTCTTATCTTGTAATTTGAGAGCCTTAAACTTCTTATCCCCATAAGTGCCCTGCCAGCCCTCATAATTCCCGGCGGGATTATCAAAATCAATAGTCCTGCGGATAATGACGTTTGCGGGGTTTGCCTTTTCGAGGTTTTGCAGGTGGCGACCGTAATCGACATACACCGTCGAATTGCTTGAACCGTCGGCAAAGAGAGGATTGAATTTTTTGGTAACGGTCTGGTCGCGCACTACGCCGTTTTCATCGTAAAAGCTGACTGTGAGGGTGACGTCTTTGCAATCGGCAAAAACTCCCGAAGTCTCATCAAGCCATGTATCGATAGATGTTTCATACTTCGGCTGAAGTTCTCCGGACATAGCAGGCTTTGTCGAATCGCCGGAAAGACTATCGAGAATAATCTCAACAGTCTGATTTGGGCTGATATAGCATTTTCCGTCGGCAGGAATAATTTCCTTGCCGTCAATGTCCGCCTTGACAAAATATTTATCTGCACCCGTCGGCGCCGTGATCTTAAGTACCAGCTTCTCCTTATTGATGATCTCCACCTTCGGCTTTTGGAGGTCGACGGGGGTGCCGACCTCGTCCGGCTTGATGGTCTCGTTGCCGTAGAAGCCGATCAGCTTGTCGTTTTTCAGTCCGTCGTGAACGGCGTTATAATAAACGCCCGAATTTGCATTGTAGGTGCTGTTGTTATATGCATATTCATCGTCTTTAAAATCAGTCTCATTAGAGTAGAAAACGCCGTAAACATCGCCGGTTTCGGGGTTAAACTCGACGATGTAGTTATTTTCTTCCAGCTCGCTCTCGACAATGTTCACAAGCTTATTGTTGTCTCCCGAGCGGTTGATGACATAGCCCATCATTGTGGGGATTTTTACATCGGGATTAGTAGATGGTTCAAACTTATATCGTTTATCTGCGATAGGCTCCAACCCGTCGCCGGATTTAAGCTCCAGCGATTCCGAAAGCTTCACGCCCTTATTTACGTCGGCTGTGAACTTATGCTCGGCTGCCATGTAGATCGCCCGGGCTGAATCGTTTAACTCCCTTAAGCGAATACTCCTTGCGTATTTCGCGACATTCGGCGCCGCCACGGCAGTCAGTATCGCCAAAATGGCAACAACTATCATGACTTCAGCAAGTGTGAAGCCGAGTTTTTCCTTAAATTTCCTGGAAAGCTTCATGCAATAACCCCCTATTCAAAAAACTTTCCGATTTATATCAGGACTCCTCGCCGACGAGCTCGTAGAACACGATGTTGCCCGAGAGGCGAATGGCGTCGGTCTCGAGGTTGCCTTCCTCGGGCGCGACGGTGATGTTTGTGAGAAGGCATCTGAACCCGGTGCCGGTGAGCTTTTTGACGAAGTCCTTGGCTGCCGCGAAATCGGGCACCGTGACCGTGAAGCTGACCGTGCGCACCGCTATCCCGCCTTCAAATTTGACGTCGCCGAGCCTTAAATCGGGGCTCAGGTCAGCAAAAATCGTCTGATAATTATAAAGCAGCTGGGTCTGATTATCAAAAGCCGGCATGACCGTGATCTTGTCGAAGGGAAGCGCAAATATCTCATTGAGCTCGTTCTTCATCTTGACATATACCTGACCCTTTGTTATCGCGAGGTTGGTCTGATCCTCCACCATCAGCTTCTCCGACTCGATCTCCTCGAGCCTTGTCGTCACGGGATAGTGAATCACGAGGAAGTAAAAGCCGACGAGCAGAAAGAGAACGAGTATCAGAAGGATTATCTTCTCGCGCTTTGTAAAGCTTCGCATTAACATATTATTCCGCTCCTCCGCTCTCGTTTACTTCTCCCGCAGCCTCTGTATCGGCGGGCTGCGTATCCTCTGCCGACTGAGCCTCGGCTGATGTATCCTCCGGCTGAACTTCGGGCGCGACAGTGACTTCCGGCTGTGCCTCCGGGATCACCTGCGGCTGGGGCTGAGGCGTTATTTCGGGGATAACGTCGCCGCCCTGAGCTTCCGCGTCCGCCTGAGCCTGACCGTCCGCTATGATGGCGTCGGGGTCAAATTCGAGCTGACCCGGGGTGTATGTATTTGAAGCGTCAGCAAGGGTGATGTTGATGGTCGCCGTGACCGTCGCCTCACCCGAGCTGTTTGTGCCGGTGTTATCGGTGTAGGAGGTGATGTTGAGTTCCTCGATCAGCGGCTCCTCCTGCAAAAGCATTCCGTTTATCATCGTCAGGGTAGACATGTCGATGTCCTTGATTATAAGGTTCATGTCCCTGCCGTTGATCGTGAGGCTCTGGATATTGCAGATCGGGAAAAGCCTCGTTTCGATCATATTCAGAACATCGACTCGGTCGGGAATCGAGCGGTCGAAATTCTCATAGCTGTAGCGGCGGTACTGATCCTCAACCTCATCGTAATCGGTGAAGGCGTTCTGGATCATCTCAAGCTGGCTCTTCATGTCGGCAAGCTCCGCCTCGGCGCGGTTGACCTTTTCAAGGCGGGCTGCGACGGCATATCTTGAGAAGAGATAGGCTCCGGCGACGATGATGAAGAGTATCGGGATAAGCCGGGTCGGGCTCGCGAGGGTCTTTTCCTTGATAAGCAGGTTGAGGGTCTTTTTTGTGGGAATTTTGATCTGCTTTTTAGCGGGCTTTTTGACTGCCGTATTTTCGCTCATCTTTTCCTGCCCCCTTTACTGCATTGCACAGCCGGCTGCCCCGAGGGCTGCTTCGATGCCGTCGGCGTCGCCGCTGATGATCTCCGAGCAATCTAAGATCGGGATCGATAGCGTCTCGCTCATGACTTCTCTCAGCTTTGCGATGTTTGCGCCGCCGCCCGAGAGATGGATATGCTCGAGCTCAAGGTCCGGGTTGTTGTAGCGGAAGAAGTATACCGCCCTTTGGATCTCGTTTGCAAGATTCTGGTATACTTCCACGCACTCGGGAAGCGACTGACAGCCGTCGTGGTCGGCTTCACGGTAGGAAGCCGCAACAAACGGGTCTATGTGCATGACGTCGGCGATTATGTTGTCTAAAGTGGACATGCCGTATTCGACGACGTGCGAATTTTCAAACTTCCTGCCGTTGTACATGTATAACCGCACGGCTGTGTGCCCAAGATCAATCAGACAGTGGGTGCTCAGCTCGTCTGTTTTGGACATTAAGTTCGTAAACGCCATCTCTATCGGGATTGCGGTCTTAAGCTTTATCCCGGCGCGGCGGAACATGTTCTTATAGTCGGTTACCGTGGATTTTAAACACGCCGCGGACATCAGATCAAGCTCGCGGGGTTCATTTGTCTCCTCGTCTTTTATGACGTCTAAGACCGCGTAATCGTAAAAATATTGGTCCTTCTCGGCGGTTATGAAATCCCGGAATTCGTAGGGAAGATTTACCGTCAGCTGCTCATGGGTCATCACAGGGCACTGCATTCTGCGGCAGAAGCACAGACCCGAAGGCAAAATCACAGAAGCTTCGTCAAAATGAAGCTTGCGCTTTTTGCAGGTCTGTTTCAGAAAATCGGCAAGGGCTTCGTAACTCACTATCCTGCCCTCTCTCACCGCGCCCTCGGGCAAAGGCTCGTTCACAACCTTTTTCACGCCCTTTTTCGTCACGACGGCGATGTGTACAGCATAGGAGCCGATCTCGAAGCCGGCTACTTTTTTCGCCATATGTAATACCTCCGTGGGATGGATTTCTTAATGCTCCAGCGCAAAGAGACCGATATACCAGCTGATCAGCGGGTCGGCGCAGACAGAACATATCACCGCCGAAAGACAGAGCGCCGGAATGAACGGAAACTCCTTTTGCAGTCCCGCTTTGAATATCAAAGACAGCAGGAGCCCGAAAATACAGCTTAAAATTATCAGCAAAAGCATCGACTTCCAACCGAAATATAAGCCTAAAACCGCCACAAGCTTGATGTCCGCGCCGCCGATCGAATCCTTCTTGAAGACCTTATCCGCGACTAAAGACAAAAGCAGCAGCGCGCCGCCGTAGATAAGCCCTGTCACAAGCCCCCATAACAGACGGGAAAGCGGCTCGGGGTGGGTCGGCAAAAAGATCAGGAAATTAACAGCCGCTATGATATGCAGAGTATCGGGGACTTCAAATATATCAAAATCCCAAAGGGACTCGGCGGCTAAGACCGTAAAGAGAATCAAATATTCAAGCGTGAGCCACTGCCAGCCGAAAAAGACGACCGCAAGCGCCCAGAGGAGCCCGAAAGAGAGCTCGACCGCAAAATAGCGCGGGGAGATTTTCGCCTTGCAGTTTTTGCATTTGCCGCGCAGGAAGATGAAGGAAAAGACGGGGATCAGCTCGAAAAAGCCGAGCCTGTGACCGCAGTTTGGGCACTCGGAGCGACCGAGGACCGATTTTTTATCCTTAATGCGGAGCTGAATGCAGTTTACAAACGAGCCCATGCAGGCGCCCGCGATGAAGGAAAGCGCCAGAAGCCCGATAATTGCGGGCAGGGGGAAAAATTTCAGGGAAAGCATAATAACTCCTTTACAGAAGATACAAATCAAAAATCTTCCGATTTCTGATTTCTGTCTTCTGTTTTCTGTTTTCTAAAAGGACTTCTGACTTCTGTTTTCTGTATTCTGACAGCGCCCCGACCGCAACCCTAAAGGGTCGGGGCTTTTCAGAACAGGGTTCAGCAAAATTTTGCGTTTGATTTAGGTAGATGGATATTATCCAACAGTCATGGTATACTTGTCGTCTCCACCATCTGCATCATAAGTAATGTAAATCTTATTTCCTTTTGTATGAGAACCTGCTGTAATGCCAACTTTTGAATTAGCTTTGCAGCCTACAGAAGAAGCACAATCGGAAGTAGGATTCTTAGGAGTAACAAGAAGAACGTAGTCATTAGCACCAGTGGGAGCAAGAGTTCCATCCTTCTGGAAATAGTAAGCAGTTCCATCAACCGGAGAAGCTATGTTCTCTAAATCTCCACTGATTCTTGCAGTCTGGAGCATACCATAAGCAGAACGGATATTTGCGTGGTCGGTCTGGAGACGAGCGCTGTCAAGACTTGCGCTAAATGCGGGTATTGCTATACCGATGAGGATTGCGATGATTGCGATAACAATGAGGAGTTCCGCAAGAGTAAAGCCTTTTCTGTTATTTTTCATTTACTTATCCTCCCTTTATGATTTCCAATAGAAAGTATAAGTAAACGGAGTTGTAGTACCGTCACCCGCTACAGTTACGCCAAATGTTTTACCTTTGCTGTGAAACTCATCAGTAGGAACGAGTTTGCAACCTGCTGACTCAATGCACTTGTTTTTATCACCATCAGCCTGAGTAACATAAGGATTAGTATTAGCTTTGGACAACGTGCCATCTTTCTGGAAAACATAATTTCCAGCAGCAATAGCTTCGGAAGTTTCCAGTTCGCCAAGCATATCCGCTGTCATATACATGGCATAGCAAGAACGAATGTTTGCATGGTCTGTCTGCAACTTTGCACTCTCAAGAGAAGCAGAGAACGCAGGGATTGCAATACCAATCAAAATTGCGATGATTGCGATAACAATCAGAAGTTCCGCAAGGGTAAAGCCCTTTTTGTTGTTTTTCATGAGTAAAATCGTCCTTTCTTAAAGAAATTTAATTTTACTCGACCGTATAAGCTATACTATCTGATTGTTATCGCTAATGAGCTTAAAGGATTACTCCTGCCAAGTCGAAGGACCTGCAACAACACCGTCTTTGACAGTGATTTTGAGTTCACCAGAGCACTTAGAGCACTTAGCAGTTACTGCGGTGTGGTCGCTGTCAGCAGCGGTGAAATCGTCCTTTGCAGGGCACTCAGGAGCTGCACCGGCTCCGCCAGCGGCAAGAGTGCAAGTGCAAGAAGAAATCGTCAGGTTGCCTTCCTTATCTTCAACGAAAGCAAGCTCGTAGGAATCGCCAGTCTTAGCTTTAGCAGAATGTACTAAAAGATAGTGTGCTTCTGCCATAGATTTTGCAGAACGCTCCATAGACTGGTCAACAGCATGACGAGCATTATCAAGCTGAGACGAGAAAACAGGAATTGCGATAGCGATCAAGATAGCCATAATAGCTATTACGATCAGGAGCTCAGCAAGAGTGAACCCCCCCCCGTTTGTTAATTTTTGACATAGTCATGTCCTCCTTTTGGGGAAAGTAAAATATTTATATATCATTCTCCCGGGTTGCGGGGAGATTTGATACCCTGATAGAATTCAGATGTCAGAAGTCAGAAATCAGACGCGCGCTTCAGTATCTTGCCGCTAACTTTTCCTTCCAGCTGTCATACAGCACCTCGCCGTTTGAGCCGAGGACGATATAAAGAGGCTCGCCCTCAAGCTTTTTTGAGCGCGGCTCAATCGCAAGACCCGAAGCTTTCGCCCCGCCGTCGTCATATTTATCGGTCCGCGGAAAGACGATCTCGGAATAGCTCTTCGCCTCATAGGGCGCATGCCGCAAAATGCTTAAAACCTCGGTGTCGCCGGTGAACATATACATCACCGCGCCGTCCTTGAACATGTGCCCGAGGGCATATTCCGAATATGCGACCTCTTCGGCACGGTCGGCGCGCTGACGGTCCATCGAGCGGCGCTGCGTCTCGACAAAGTGAAGCGCCACGGGGATCGAGATTAAAATCACGATCGCGATCATGATCAGAACAGCGGTCAGTTCAAACCGTGTGAAGCCTTTTTTCGGGTTTTTCATCCGATACCTCCGTACATCTGGAACATCGGCATGTAGATCGCGATGACGATGAAGCCGATGAAAAGTCCCAAGCCGACGGTCATTATCGGCTCAAGCATCTGCAAAGCCTTCGAGGAAGCCGCCATCGCCTCTTCGTCGTAGTAGCTGCCGATGGTTGACATCGTCTCTTCCAAAGAGCCGGATTCCTCGCCGACCGCCGTCATTTCCTTGCACATGTCGGGGAGGTATTCGTTTTGCTTGATGACGTCTCCGAGACCCTTGCCGGATTCGATCTCGACGACGAGTTTTTCAATGCTCTCGCCGATCGCCTTGTTATCCATGACCTTTGACGTGATGGACAGTACCCTCGCCATCGGCAGACCCGCGGTCAGAAGGGTGGAAAGCGTGTTTGAAAACTGCGACGCGCCGTTCATGATCCCGATCTTTCCGATTACGGGAATTTTGAGTTTAAGCTTTGCAAGATTCATCTCGCCGCCGGGGGTTTTGGCATAGAGCTTGTAAGCGATGATGATAACCATCAGCCCCACAAGAAGGAAGGGCCAGTAGTTGACGAAGAAGTCGGATACAGCCATGAGTATTCTTGTCGCAAGCGGCAGGTCCTGACCCATGTTCCCGAACAGTTCGAGCATCGTCGGGACAAGTTTTACCATGACGATACCGATGACGACCACCGCCAAAAGTATCAGGAAGATGGGGTATGTCAGAGCCGAGCGGACCTTTTGCTTGACCTTGTGAGCTTTTTCATAGTATGCGGTGAGCCTATCAAAGCAGACCTCCAAGGTACCGGATTCCTCGCCCGCCCTTACCGTCTCGATAAAAGCCACGGGGATTTTCTTGCCGTTTTTCTGTAAGCTGTGGGCCAAGCTGTAGCCGGCGTTGACGTCGGCAGAGCACTGGGTTAAAATCCTCTTCATCAGCTTATCCGAGGACTGCCCGGCTATAAGCTCCACCACCCTGCCTATCGGGATTCCGGCTCGGAGCATGATGGAAAACTGCGAAGCCGTGACGGAAAGCGTCTTATCCGCGACCCAAAGGGGCTCGTTGATGTCGAGGTGCTGCTTTTCCGAAGTCTTGACCTCGGATATCTTCTCGACGATGGGGCAGGTGCGTTTGATCTGCTCTACCGCGTCGAATTCGCTGTATGCCTCAACTACTCCCGATACCGATACTCCCTCAGCCGTTCTCGCCTTATATTTATATGTAGTCATTATCTCACTCCCCTGCCGGGAAAATCAGCAATCAGTACATGGTATTCTTTCTGACGTATTCCTGATCCCTCGCGGCGGCTTTTGCGACGTCCGCCGAAATAATCTTCTGCTTATAGAGCTGTATGAGGGCGTTGTCCATCGTGATGGAGCCCTCTGCGGCGGATGTAGATATCGCCGAGACTATCTGCGGGGTCTTGCCCTCGCGGATCAGGTTTCTGATAGCCGGCGTCACCATCATCAGCTCAGCCGCGCAGACTCTTCCGCCCGTCCTTCTCGGCAGCAGCTGCTGGGAAAGAACAGCCATCAGAGTCGTCGAAAGCTGAAGTCTTATCTGCCTCTGCCTTCCCTCCGGGAAAACGTCCACGACGCGGTCCACAGCCTCGGCAGCGGAATTTGTATGCAAAGTCGCAAAGACGAGGTGTCCCGTCTCGGCGGCGGTCAGAGCGGTCTCGATGGTGTTTAAGTCTCTCATCTCACCGATGAGTATGACGTCCGGGTCCTCACGGAGAATTGCACGCAGTCCCGTCTCGTAGCTCTCGGTATCGGTGCCGATCTCGCGCTGATTTATCGTGCACTTATCCGGGGTGTAGATATATTCTATCGGGTCCTCAAGGGTGACGATGTGGTTAGGATATGTGTGATTTATACGGTCCAAAAGCGCCGCCAAGGTCGTTGATTTACCGGAACCCGTCTCGCCGGTGACAAGGACTATTCCACGATTCAGTCCGGGGAATTTCTGCACCGCGGGGGGAAGTCCGAGATCGTCAAGATTAGGTATCTTCTCGGACAGAATTCTTATCGCCGAGGAGACCGCGCCGCGCTGTCTGAACAGATTGATACGGCATCTGATACCCCCGTCGAAAGTGATCGCAAGGTCGAGTTCTCCCGATTTTTCAATTTTCTTGAAGTCCTCGCCCGCCATCTCCCTCGCATAGAATTCGCACTCGTAGTCGGTCATGATCTCGTCGTCGAAATCCTGCAAATCGCCGTCTACTCTTATTCTTATCGGCAGACCTTTTACAATATGTATATCCGAGCCTCTTCTGGCTTTTGCCTGCTGGATAACAGTCGTTAAATCAACCATCTTTATCTCCCGTATTTCAAAATTTTATCAGGTATCGGTGGCGTTGAGAATCCTCGTCATCTCGCTGACGGTGGTGATGCCGACCTGAACGAGCTCTCTTGCGTTTTCCTCAAGACTGCGGTAATTGCCCTCTTTTCTTATGCAGTCCATCAGCTCCGCTCTCGGGACGTTGTCCGCTATGAGCCTTTTAGACTGCTTCGAGAAGAGGATTATCTCAAAGACCGCGATTCTCCCCCGATATCCGGTGTGGTAGCAGTTCGGGCAGCCCTTGCCCTTGTAGATTTTTACGTCTTTTGAATCCCTCGGAAGACCCATTCTCTCGAGCTCTTCCTCGTCGGCGATGTATTCCTGCTTGCAGTCGGGGCATATGCGTCTTACAAGTCTCTGGGAGATGACTCCCTTGACGGCTTCGGCGATAAGATAGGGCTCGCAGCCGATATCCAAAAGTCTGTCGAGCATCGAAATTGCCGAGTTTGTATGTATAGTTGAGAGGACGTAGTGTCCCGTGATAGCGGCTCTTAAAGCGATCTCTGCGGTCTCGCCGTCGCGGATTTCACCGACCGCGATGATGTCGGGGTCCTGACGCAAAATCGAGCGTAGACCGTTTGCAAAGGTCATTCCCACCTTGTCGTTTATCTGGACCTGATTTACGCCGTCGATGTTGTACTCGACCGGGTCCTCGAGGGTCACAAGGTTGACCTCCTCGACGTTCAAGGTATTTATCATCGTGTACATGGTGGAAGATTTACCCGAACCGGTAGGACCCACTATCAGTACCATGCCGTCGGAGTTCTCCATCAGGCGGTTGAATTTCTTTAAGTTCTCGCCGAAAAGTCCGAGGCTGTCGGCTTTTAGGAGCTGAGCCGATTTGTTGAGAAGTCTTATCGTGATCTTCTCGCCGTAGATCGTCGGAAGCGTAGATACGCGGAGGTCGATCTCGACGCCCTTTACCCTTACGTTCGCACGGCCGTCCTGCGGCGCTCTTCTCTCGGTAAGATCGAGGTTTGACATGACCTTTATTCTTGAGATGACCGAGCCCATCAGGTCTTTCGGGACCGTCAGTATCTGCCTTAAAACGCCGTCGATACGCATTCTGACGACCATCTCGCGGTCTCTCGGCTCCATATGTATATCCGAAGCGCGTTCCGTTACGGCGCGCTCGATTATCGAGTTTACAAGTCTTACGGTAGGCGCGGTGATGGATTCATCTACTATCTCCTGAGCCTCGGCGACGGTGACGCTTGTAGCTGCTCCCCCGCCTTCGTTTCTCATCTCTTCGATGGCTCTTGCGGCGCCCTCGTTTCCGTAGAGGGTGGCTATAGCCTTATCTACAGCCGCCGCCTGAGCGATCCTCGGGGATACTCTTTTTCTCGTAGCCGTCCTGACTTCATCTATAGCGACAAAGTTCATCGGGTCGACCATCGCCAAGATCAGCTCGTCTTTATTTAAGCGAAGCGGCACGACGCTGTGCTTTTTTGCGATGTTTTTCGGCAGAATTCTCGCCATATCCGTCGGGATATGCTCTTTTGTGAGATCGACGTATTTGATGCCGAGTTGCTGGGACATGGCGTCGATGAAGTCCTGCTCGGTGATGATTCCGCTGTCGATGAGGACCGTGCCGAGTCTCTGCTTTGACTGCTTCTGTATTTCAAGAGCCTTTTGCAGCTGTGCGTCGTCGATAAGACCGGCAGCTTTCAAAAGATCGCCCAAACGCATGTATGCCATAACCTGAAAGTCCTCCGAACAGTTTTTTGCCTGTACGTCAATGGAAGATTTGTGAAAATTTCACAAACAAAGATAATACTACAGACTATAATTCAATTATATTGTAACACATATCTCTCAATTTGTCAACTGGTAAATAATAATATTCGGCATAAGATGGAAAAATCACGGCGAAGAAAAATCGCCGCAAATACGCATAAAAAGCGGTTTTACGGGATAAATCGCGAACTTGTAAAAAATTAACGGATTGATGAATTATAAGATTCAAACCGCTAAAAACCGACCCGCGAGGCAAACGCGACGCGGGAGGTTTTGAAAGGAGTTTATGTCAACTATGTTTTGGTAAATTTCCCGCTCACGGCTTGCGGAAGCAGAACCGCAGGAAGTTGTAGATATGGGGCTTGATGGTGATCCCCCAGTGCTCTCCGCCCGTGACCGAGTGCCAGATGTGCGGGACCTCGTTTTGGGTGAAGATGTTGTGATAGATTTCGGGATTGTTGTAGACCACGGTGTCGTTGGTGCCGGCGGAAATCATCAGTATATATGGCTGATACTTCTCGGGGAAGACCATCTCCTCCTCGCTCACGCAGTCGGTCGTGAGCCCGGGAGCAGGGCATACGGCGCCAATATATCCGAATTTTTCGGGATATTTGCAGCCGATGTATAACGATTCCCTGCCTCCCATCGAGAACCCGGTGATCGCGGTGTTTTCGCGACCTTTCAGGACGGGGTATGTCTTCTCGATATGCGGCATGAGGTCCTTGACCAGCTCTTCATTGAAGCGGTCGTAAGCCTTGTTGTTGTCGTCGTTCATGCCGTCGCAATCCTCTTTTGTCGGGTGACAGAAGATGTCCGGGAATACGACGATCATCGGCTCCGCCTCGCCCTCAGCGATGAGATTGCCGAGCACCTCGCGGAATTTGATGCTGCCGTCGCCCTGATCGAGCAGCGAGTATTCATCTCCCCAATAACCGTGAAGGGCGTAGAGAACGGGATATTCGGTGTTCTCGTCGTAGTCGGGCGGGAGCATGATGTTGTACCCTCTGTCGCGGTCGAGGGTTTTTGAGTGATAGGTTCCGTGGATGATCTCCCCGTATGCGCGACCGTCCGCGATGGCGTCGCAGCCGTCGGGAGCATGTTCGGAAAGATTGGCTTCGGCATATTCAAAAAGCGCTTCGGGCTGCATTCTCTCGACCTCCCCGGCTCCGGAATTTCCCGCACAGCCGGTCAGCAGCATGATCCCGGCGAGCAGAACTGACAATTTCTTCATAATATAATCCTCCAAGCAAGCGGGCACAGACCCGCAATATTATTTTACCCCCTGAAGCTTTTTGCCGCAAGAGGTAGAGTTGACATATTTTAACTGAGTTTTTTGGTGATGTTGTATATTTCAGGCTTTTTGTGAGAGCGGGATTGACGGATTGTGAGATGTGAGTGCGGAAGGGGTGTGGTTTAGTGTATGCATGAGGGTGGGTGGGGGTGAGGGGATACCCGTCTTATTTACTAATGTGGGGGCGCCCCTGCGGGGCTCCGCAGACGCGGGGTTTTGTCCGAGAGCACGAGCAATCTTGCGCTTTTGATTGCGAAGTGCGATTGGCAACAAAACCGGCTTCTGCTGCCCCCTTCCGGGTGTCCCCCACCCCAACCCCTCCCCGAGGGGAGGGGCTTATGAGCCTCGCTTCGCTCGGCTCCGGGCGACTTCGTCGCCGGCTTTTTGTTGGGGGAACCCCCGGCGAGGGTTCCCCCGATGAAAACAGTCCACCGGACTGTTTTCATCCCCCCTCCTGCGCTTTATTGAATGAAAAACCGCAAGAGGACGGCTTACGCCGTCCTCTTGCGGTAAAAGATTTCGCCCGTTGCGACGGGCGACCAAGGGCTCTGCCCTTGGAACCCGCAAGCCCTTTAAAAAGGGCTTGATCCTAAACTTATCTTGTCTCACCAAAGGTATTAGCTAAACCTCTGACCTCTGACCATCTGACCTCTGTCCTCTAAATGATGCTTTCGCACAGCTTCGCGATCTCCTCCGCGGCTCTTCCCGAAACATACTTCGCCTGCTGGGCGCGCATTTTGTCCGCGGCTCCGGGGGCTTCAAGCTTCCTGATCGCCGGGATCAGCTCTTTTCTGATCTCCCGCACCGCAAGCGCCATTCCCCTGCCGGTGAAAAAGCGGCAGTTGTGGGTCTCGCAGCCGGGTATCGGAGAGATAAATACCGTCGGGATTCCGGCAGCCGCACATTCGGTCGACGACAGCCCTCCCGGTTTTCCGACGAAGATGTCCGCGGCGCGCACATAATCCGGCATATCCGAAGTGCTCTTCAAAAGCGTGATTCTGCCGTCGGCGCCGAATTTTTCGCAAAACGATTCATAAAGCCCGGAATTGCTTCCGCACAGAACGATCAGCCTCTTGTCCTCCGGCTCCAAAAGCGGTTCCAAGACCCTTACAGCCGACCTCAGCTTGCCGGCGCCGATGCTTCCGCCCGAGAGAATTATATATTCCGATTTCGGATCGAGACCGAGTATCTTCCTCGCCTCCGCGCGGTCGGGACCGTCCTGAAAAGCCTTTCTGACGGGTATTCCGCTCTTCACGATCTTCTCCTCGGGTATTCCCCGGCGGATATATTCGTCATTTAAATCGCCCGACGGGACCGCGTAGTAGTCGCATGATGTCTCCTCGGTAAACGGAACGCAGGTGTAGTCGGTCGCGATAAACACCGTCTTCGGGGTCTGCATGCCGTTGTTTTTCATATATGTTAGCATCTCCGCCGGGAAGATATGCGTACACAGGACGACATCGGTGTGATGTTCTTTGAAATAGGTATCGAGCCTCTTTGCAAGCCTTCCGTTTATCGCGTAGACGGGGGACTTTATCGGCAGTCGACGATATGCGTCGCCGATCTTATATACTATTCCGAACATTCTCGGGGATATCTGTACCATTCGGACATATGTGCCGCCCACGGTCTTTGCAAGGCGCTCGCCTACGAGGGTATAGGGGTCCATGACGTTGACCCTGTGCCCCCTTAGCGAAAGCCCCTCGGCAGCCGCATAAGCCGCGGCGTTATGTCCTCCTCCCGTCGAACATGTCAATATCAATGCTTCCATGCGGGTCTTACCTCTAAACAATGTTTTTCTTCACTGCTGCGGTATATCCTGACATTCACGCATACCGAGCTTATCAGGAACCCGACGATCACCGAAAGCGGAGCGTCGGCGAACAAAACGATCAGCACAAGCGCCGCAAAGAACGCGGCAACCGTGCGATAGCAGTGAGGAGATATCACGACCACGACCGAGAAAAAGATGAACGCAGCCGCCAAGAAAAGCCCCGGAAGAAGGTGCGGAAAGAGCCCGATGAGCGTGCCGAACGTCACCGCGATCCCCTTTCCCCCGCTGAATCGGTAGAGTATCGGGAAGGAGTGTCCGACGACGGGCGCCGCCATCACCAAAGCGAGAGCAAGACCCGGCTCGCCTTCAAGCCCACGCAGGTACATATGAACCGGGATTATACCCTTTGCGATGTCGCAGATGAGGGTGAGCATGCCGATCCAGAATCCTCCGTATTTGAAAGCGTTGTAGGTGCCGGGATTGCGGTCGTCGCCGTCTTGGGTGACGTCGCAGTGCCTGAAAATCTGCCCGAAGACGCGCGCGAAAAGAATATCCCCGAAAAAATATCCGAGAACTATGTAGGCTATGTCCCTTGTCACTTTGCCGTCTCCTTTCCGAGGTGTAATATTATTTAATGATATAATACACCATTGTGCGAAAATTGTCAAGGGCTGAATGCGGTCGGGGCGACCGCATAAGAGGACAGAAGTCGGATGTCGGATTGTCAGAATTTCAAGGTGCCACCGACGGTGACAGATTCAAGCAGTGAGAATAATAAGTGCGATTTGTACACTCACGTGGGCTTATCATAATTTTTGACGGCTTAAGGAGATAATCCGTGCCCTGCACAATTGCAAAACAGCCCCCTCAAAAAATTCCTCTTTCCCCTATTGCATTTTGCACAAAAATGTTGTATACTTAGTATTGGCGTAATATCATTTCACCGAAAGGAGCTATTTCTATGAAAGAACTTGAACTTTATAAGCTGTGGCTTGAGAATGCCACCGAGGACCCCGACCTCATCGCCGAGCTTAAATCCATCGAGGGGGACGAAGAGGCTATCAAAGACCGCTTCTACCGCGATCTCGAATTCGGCACCGGAGGACTTCGCGGAGTCATCGGCGCGGGCTCATACCGCTTGAATATCTACACTATCCGCCGTGCTACTCAGGGTCTTGCGGACTATGTCAACGGCGCTTTCAAGGGTGAAGATAAGGCTGTCGCCATCGCCTACGACTCGAGAATTAAGTCCGACGTATTCGCAAAGGAAGCCGCAAGGGTGCTCGCCGGAAACGGTATCAAGGCGTATATCTATCCCGAGCTCATGCCTACTCCGATGCTCTCGTGGGCGGTGAGACATCTGAAATGCAAGGCGGGTATCGTCTGCACAGCCTCCCACAATCCGTCTAAATATAACGGATATAAGGCATACGGAGCTGACGGCTGCCAGATGACTATCGAGGCGGCGGATATCGTTTTGGCTGCGATTGAGAAGGTTCCGATGTTCGGCGGCGCGAAGCTTGTCGGCTTCGACGAGGGGCTTAAATCCGGCATGATTGAGTATATCGGTCAGGAGACTGTCGACAGCTATCTCGAAAAAGTCGCGGAGCAGCAGATCCACCCCGAGATCACTCCGAAGAGCGGTCTGAAAGTGGTTTATACCCCGCTCAACGGCACCGGCAACAAGCCCGTCCGCGCGATTCTGAAAAAAGTCGGCATTAAGGACGTCACCGTCGTTCCCGAGCAGGAATATCCCGACGGCAACTTCCCGACCTGCCCGTTCCCGAACCCCGAAATCAAAGAGGCGCTCCAGAAGGGCTTGGAACTCTGCAAGACGGTTCAGCCCGACCTGCTTTTGGCGACCGACCCCGACTGCGACCGCGTAGGTATCGCCGTTCCGGACGGCAAGGGCGACTATGTGCTGTTCTCGGGAAATGAAGTCGGCGCGCTTCTTTTGGAATATATCTGCCGCGAGAGGATCGCCCTCGGGACTATGCCGAAAAAACCCGTCGCGGTCAAGTCCATAGTCTCGACCGCTATCGCCTCCGCGATTGCCGAGGAATACGGCGTTGAGCTTAGAAACGTCCTCACCGGCTTCAAGTTCATCGGCGAGCAGATCGGATATCTTGAGGCTGCGGGCGAGGAGAACCGCTACATATTCGGCTTTGAGGAGAGCTACGGCTATCTTGCCGGCTCCTACGTCAGGGACAAGGACGCGGTCGTCGGGTCGATGATGATCTGCGAAATGGCGGCGTTCTATCGCTCCAAGGGCATTTCCCTCCTTGACGCGCGCGAAGCGATGTATAAAAAATACGGAAATTATTACCACGGAATCGCGAACTTCGTCTGCGAGGGCGCGGCGGGAATGGCTGAAATGGCTGCTTTGATGCAGAGGCTTCACGCCGAGCCGTTCAAGGAGATCGCGGGCTTCAAGGTCGTCGGGCTTGCCGATTACATGAAGAAGACCGATACCGACCTTGCAACGGGAGCCGTCAAGCCGATCGATCTGCCGAAATCCGACGTCATCCAGTTCAGGCTTGAAAACGGCGCGTCGGTCATAATCCGTCCGTCCGGCACCGAGCCGAAGGTCAAGGCGTACTACACGACGATTGCGCCGACCCACGACGAGGCTGTCGCGCTGAGCGACGTTATCGCGTCTGACTTCAAGGCGAAGCTCGGGTTTTAATTCTTAAGGCATAAAATTTCCCTCCGGCAGCTGTCGGAGGGATTTTTTTATTTATTGAATTTATATATCCTGACCCCGTGCTTCGGCACAGTCGCGGTGATTTTGTTTTCCGAGATTTTGCAAGGCTCTGCGCCCCAGAGTTCCTCGCCGTTGTCATACGGCTTTTCGGACAGTTCCGCAGAAATTTCCGCGCCCTCGTCCGAGAGATTAAACAGCGCGATCCTCACGCAGCCCTTGCCCTCGCTGACCCAGACGGCTTCTTTATCCGAGCGCCTAAGCTGCCTCGCTTTGCCGTCAAACTCCATCGCCAGAATCTGAGGATTTGTTAATAATCCAAAGTCGCGCTCACTAAGCTGCGGAAGGTCGGTACCTATCATCAGCGGCGAACGGCAGAGGCACCAGAGGGTCATCATCGTCTTGAGTTCGTCCTCGGTGAAGTTTGAAATCCACTCATGCCCATGCCCCTTACCTAACTTTCCGATGGGGAGCATATCGCAGTCAGCCCAACAGCCCGCGCGGGTGTGGTCCTGCCACTGCTCGCAGCGCCAAAACATGTTCTTGAGGAGGTCCCAGTTGTCCCAGAAGTCGTCGGTGATCCTCCACATATTGGCATTTTCGAGGTAGTGGGTGGCGTTCTCGACATGCGCCGGTCCGGGGGATAAGCTGAGGACGATCGGTCTGCCGCATTTGTCGATAGCGCGCCTTAACATGCGGGTTTCCTCCCACCCCGAAAACTTCTCGACGGGATACATCCAGCTGTCGCAGATGTCGTCGCACTTGATGAAATCCACGCCCCAGTCGGCATACATTTGGATTATCGAATCATAGTACGCCTGCCCGTCGGCGTTGTGCTTCACGCCGTACATATCGGGGTTCCAGCCGCAAATTGACCCCGCGTCGGCGACGTCGGAGGCGGTGGCAGATGTACCCAAAACTTTAAGATGTTTGTGAGCTGCCATTCTCGGAATACCTCGCATAATGTGTATGCCGAACTTAAGTCCAAGCCCGTGGACGTAGTCTGCAAGCGGCTTAAAGCCATTGCCGCCGACGGAACTCGGAAATCTCAAATGCGACGGCTGCAGACGTGAGAATTCATCAATGTCAAAATCTTCAAAAGGGATATATTGATATGTATCCCGCCGGGTTCCCGCGGCGTTTGAATACCACTGAATGTCCACCACGACGTACTCATACCCGAACTTTTTCAGGTTTTTTGCCATATAATCGGCGTTCTTTTTAACGTCCTCCTCGGTCACGGTGGTGTCATAATAATCGTAACTGTTCCAACCCATCGGCGGGGTAAGCGCAAATTGGTTCTTGTCCACAGTCTTCCTCCTTTTACATTATCTGTTAGCCCGAAGTTTCTTAAAAAAGTCGCTCAAAAGCCCGGCGCACTCATCTTCCAAAACGCCGGGAACAGCCTCGGGACGGTGGTTGTAGGGCAGATCGAACATCTTCATGACCGACTCGACCGACCCCGCTTTTTTGTCTTTAGCGCCGTAGATCAGCCGCTCAATGCGGGCGTTGATGATCGCCCCGGCGCACATCGGACAGGGCTCCAAGGTCACGAACATGTCGCACCCCAGGACCCGCCAGCCACCGAGATTTCGGCTCGCCTCATCAAGGGCGATGATCTCGGCGTGCGCAAGAGGCGATTTTTTTGACTCCCGAAGATTATATCCCCGACCGACGATCTCGCCGTCCGACTTTCTGACGATCACGCAGCCGACCGGAGCCTCCCCCTGCTCTGCCGCCTTAATCGCTAAGTCGATCGCCTCACGCATGTACTCCCCGTCAGATCTCATTTCGGTTCTCCAGAGCCTTGTAGAGCGTGACCTCGTCGGCATACTCCAAAATTGCACCCATCGGAAGCCCGAATGCGAGCCGCGTGACCCTTATCCCCAAAGGCTTTAGGAGCCGGGAGATATACATCGCGGTTGCTTCACCTTCCGGGGTGGGGTTGGTCGCCATGATGACCTCCCTCACCTCGCCGCCCTGAATCCTTTTCAATAATTCCGTGATCCGAAGCTTATCCGGGGTCACGCCGTCGATAGGCGATATGAGCCCGTGGAGGACATGGTAAAGCCCCTTGTATTCGCGGGTCCGCTCGAATGCCGAGACGTCCTTGGGACCTTCCACCACGCAGATGACCGAGCGGTCCCGTTTTTCATCGGAACATATCGGGCAGACGGGTTTGTCCGTGAGATTTTGGCATACCGAACACGCGTGCACCGTCTTATGAGCGTACAAAATCGCGTCGGCAAAGGCTTTCGCCTCGTCGTCGGAATAGGACATCACCGAATACGCAAGCCGCTGAGCGGTCTTCATGCCTATTCCGGGAAGCTTTGCAAACTGCTCCGCCAAAAGGGTCAGCGGCAAAGCCCCGGAGGAATTTTCCGCAGCCATCAGAACAGCCCCGGCATGCTCATTCCGCCGGTGATCCTTCCCATGCCGTCGTTCGAGGCGTCCTCGATATTTTTAAGGACCTCGTTGACGGCGCTGATGAGGAGGTCTTCGAGCATCTCGGTATCATCGGGATCGACAGCCTCGGGCTTGATTTTGAGGGATTTTACCTCCCTTGAGCCGCTCATGACGATCTCGACGGCTCCTCCGCCGACCGAAGCGGTGAACTCCTTGGAGGCAAATTCTTCCTGAAATGCCGTCATCTCCTCCTGCATCTTCTGAGCCTGGCGTATCATCTGGTTCATGTTTCCGCCGTGTCCCTGCATGTTCTGGGGTATTCTTGCTTTCATATCGTTAATCTCCTTAAATTATAGTCTTTTTGGGATACTTGCCTTTGCGCTGATTTCCATCACCCGAAGCCTCATAACGGCTGTACGCTCGAGGGTGGCTTGGTTGTACTTAAAGTCCCTTGTTTCGGGATATTTTTTCATCAGGATATCTATGCCGAGCCGCTTTTCATCGCCATCCAAAAAATCTATCTCAGCCCTTCCCATGACGCTTTTATAGCGCATGGTGGCGCTCCCGCGTTCGTGATTGAGTTCAATTTGAAGAGGCATATCCGCTTCAAACGAGCAGACGCGGTTCTTTTTCATCAGATCATATTTCCTGCCTTCCTGCGCGCCGTGGATATAAAAACTCAGCGTATTTTCGGAATATTCATACCCGAAATTCACCGGCACGATATAGGGAAAATCCCCGTCGGAAAGCCCTATCCGCAGGACTTCGCAGCAGTCGATGATATCTAAAATTTCTTTAAAATCCGTCACTTCGCGGTCCGATCTTCTCATATTCCCTCCTCCACCTCCACTCCTGCTTCCTTGGCTTTTTTAAGGAGCTCGTCCACCGGGCTTGACTGCTCGCTCGGCTGATTTTCTGCCTGTCCGTCGGCGCACTTTGCGGCGATCCGGAATTTTATCCCGGTGACGTCATACGCGGCTTCCTGCAAGGAAGTGGAATTTTCGGAAGCTTTCAGTAAAGACAGGAAGAATCGGTTCTGCACGACGATCATCATCCGGTCCCCGCTCACATATGACAGCGAGCCCTTTAGCGACCCCGCAAAGCCGGGGTTTCTGACGGTCAGCCGATCGAGTATCTCGTCCCAGTCGCGGCACCGCTCAAACTGCGCGGCAGGCTTCTTTTCGGCTTGCTGCGGAGGGTTGTCGGAAGGCTTGGGCTGATCCGATTTTGAAGGCTGCGGGTCGGATAATGTTTTGGCTTCGGGCTTCGGCTGATTTATGACCATGCCCGATGATATCGCCCTTTCAAGAGCCGAAATACGCTTTTCAAGGGCGGATATATCTCCCCCCAAAGCTTCCGCAGACTTTACCGTGCAAAGCCGCACAAGAGCCATCTCAAACTCGGTCCTCTTGGAGACCGCTCTCGGAAGCGTCTCAAGCGTTCGCTGTAAAATTTCAAGCTTAGATAAAATCTCCCCGAGGCTCATTTTGTCCGCTATCGCTTTGAGGCTCTCAGCCTCTTTCGGCAGGCAGTTTAAAAGCTCCGGACGGTTCGGGACGGTCTTTATCAGCATTAAATTCCTCGTCTGCGCGGTCAGCTCCTCGCAGAGGCGGGACATGTCCTTTGACTTTGAATAGAGCTCGTCGGCGGTGATGATTGCCGATGACGCGTCGCCGTCGGCGGCGTTTTCAAGGAGGCTGAAGAGATAGTCCCTCCCCGCAACTCCCGCGGCGTTTGATACGGCGTCGGGGTCGATGTGATCCGAAAACGCCACGCACTGCTCCAAAAGCGACAGCGCGTCCCTCATGGCGCCGTCCGAGAGCCGGGCGATCAGAAGAGCCGCTTCCTCGGTGAGATCGATATTTTCCTGCGCGGCTACATACATAAGCCTCGCCACGATATCTTCATCGCGTATACGGCGGAAGTCAAATCTTTGGCAGCGGGAGATGATGGTCGCCGGGATCTTGTGCGCCTCCGTCGTCGCCAAGATGAACTTGACGTGCGCCGGCGGCTCCTCCATGATCTTTAAAAGCGCGTTGAAAGCGCCGGCGGAGATCATATGCACCTCGTCGATGATATAGACCTTGTACTTGCACCGCTCGGGCGTGTAAAGAGCCGATTCCCGGAGGTCTCTTATGTCGTTGATGCCGTTATTTGAAGCGGCGTCGATCTCGATGATGTCGGGCAGATTTCCGGCGTCGGCGGCTTTGCATATCTCGCATTCAAGACAGGGCTTGCCGTCGATCGGGTGGAGGCAGTTTACCGCTTTTGCAAGGATTCGCGAGCAGGTGGTCTTGCCGGTGCCGCGAGAGCCGGTGAATAAATATGCGTGAGCCGTCTTCCCCTCGGCGACCTGCCTTGCAAGCGCCGCGGTGATATGCGGCTGCGAGACGACGTCGTCAAAGGTCATCGGGCGGTATTTTCGGTAGAGTGCGGTATACATCTTCCTCCCCCTTTTTCTTAAAATCGATCCGATTTGCGGGCGCACGGACGGAACTGCGTCACACAAAGCAAACTGCTTAATGCTGCTCGGTTCCCCGCCTGACATGGTTCACAGCGCCTCGTTGCACAGGATCCGTGCGCCCGCAAATCGGATCGCGGATATATTGTATCATATCCGAAGATTTTTTGCAAGGGGTTTTAAGAATTTTTCTTTTTCTATTGCATTTTTTTGATACTGTGTTATAATTATTCTAAATTATTCACGGGAGATGATAATATGTTAAAAATATACGCCTTTGCCGATGAAGCGGGCTCGTCGATGGACCGTCAGATATCCGCGATGAAGAGAAATTCCTTATCGGGAGTCGAGCTTCGGGGCACCGAATACGGCAACGTGTCGGACCTTAAACCCGAACAGGCAAAGGATATCCGCCGGCGCTTAGATGATGAAGGCTTGGAGGTATGGTCGATAGGCTCCCCGCTCGGAAAGATCGGCATAAACGACCCGTTTGAGCCGGAGCTTGATAAGCTCAAAAGAACGCTCGATACCGCGGATATTCTGGGTTCATCGAATATCAGAATGTTTTCATTCTACACCCCCAAAGACAGACCTCAGGAGGAATTTAAAAACGCCGTCACGGACCGCCTTTCCGCTATGGCTGAAATATCCAAAAACCGCGCCCGGCTCTGCCACGAAAACGAGAAGGGAATCTACGGCGAGAACGATATCCGCTGTCTTGAAATTCTTGAAAATATCCCGGAGATCGCGGGGGTGTTCGATCCCGCAAACTTCGTGCAGTCGGGGGTGGACACTCTGAAGGCTTGGGAGCTTTTGAAATCGAGGATAAAATATCTTCACATCAAAGACGCACTCCCTGACGGCAAGGTGGTGCCTGCGGGAAAGGGAGCCGGGAATGTCGGAAAAATCGTCTCTGAATATGTGGCGATGGGAGGCGTCGCGATGACGGTGGAGCCGCATCTGACGGTATTTTCAGGGCTGGCTTCGCTTGAGCGCGAGGGCGAGCGCTCGCAGGTGGGAGAGGTCTATTCCTACCCCGATTCGGACAGCGCTTTTGACGCAGCATGCTCGGCATTAAAGGAGATTTTAAGATGAAAACAGGCGCGCAGCTTTATACCGTCAGGGAGTTTACAAAGACCCTCGGCGGCTTCTCGGAGGCTTTAAAAAAGGTCGCCGACATCGGATATAAAACGGTCCAAGTCTCGGGAACATGCGACTTCGACGCCGATTGGCTGAAAGATGAGCTCAGAAAAAACGGGCTCGCCTGCGCGGTCACCCATACCCCGCCGCAGAAAATGCTTGATGAGCCCGAAAAGATCGCAAAGGATCACATAAAGTTTGACTGCAAATACTGCGGGCTCGGCTGGAACGCATTTAATCTCAGCGACGGCGACACCCCGGAGGAGTATGTAAAAAAATACCTCCCGGTCGCAAAAAAACTTCATGAAAACGGCGTAAAATTCATGCACCACAACCACGATCAGGAATTTCAGAAGGTCGGCGGCAGGCTGATCTTGGATATTCTGGCAGATGAGTTTCCGCCGGAGCTGATGGGCTTTATCGTCGATACTTTCTGGGTGCAGGCGGCTGGCGCGGACCCGGCATATTGGATAAAAAAGCTTGCGGGAAGGTGCCCCTGCATTCACTTAAAAGACTTTTCATACGGCAGAAAATTCGCGCCTGTGGGAGAAGGGAACATGAACTTCCCGGCGGTATTTTACGCCGCCGAACAGTCGGGGGTCGAATATATGCTGGTCGAGCAGGACGACTGCTACGGCGAGGACCCGTTTGAGTGCCTAAAGCGCAGCTATGAATATTTAAAGGCTAACGGATTTGAATGACGAAAGGAGTAAAATAATGGAAAAAATCAGGCTCGGTATCATCGGAATAGGAAACATGGGCTCGGGGCATGCGGGCAGGATCAAAGCGGGAAATTGCCCCGATTTTGTGCTCACGGCTGTCGCGGATATCAACCCCGCAAGGCTTGAATGGGCAAAAAAAGAGCTCGGGGAGGACGTTTTGAGATTTAGCAGCGCCGAGGAAATGCTCGATTCAAAAAAGATAGACGCATGCATCGTCGCCGTGCCCCACTACGATCACCCGAAGTACGTCATAGAGTGCTTAAAACGGGAGATTCACGTCATGTGCGAGAAGCCCGCGGGAGTGTATACAAAGCAGGTCCGCGAGATGAACGAGGAGGCAAAAAAGCACCCCGACGTCGTCTTCGGGATGATGTTCAACCAGCGCACAAACTGCGTTTACAAGAAGATGCGGGAGCTTGTGCAGTCGGGGAAATACGGTCAGATCAGGCGGACAAACTGGATCATCACCGACTGGTACCGTCCGCAGGCGTACTTCGACTCGGGTTCATGGCGCGCAACATGGGCTGGCGAAGGCGGCGGGGTGCTCCTCAATCAGGCTCCGCACAATCTGGATCTGTGGCAGTGGATATGCGGAATGCCGGTGAAGATTTCGGCGCACATGAAATTCGGAAAATGGCATGATATCGAGGTCGAGGACGACGTGACGGCGTACTGCGAATATGAAAACGGCGCGACGGGAGTGTTCATCACGACGACGGGAGACGCAAAGGGCACCAACCGTTTTGAAATCCAGCTCGACAAGGCGAAGATTGTTTCGGATTACTCGGGTCTGTCGGTTTTGGAATTTGACATGCCGGAGCCGGAGTTTTCAAGGACTAATACGGTCCCGTTCGGGAATATGGGCGCGCACAATATCGATCTTGATCTTGACGGCTCAAACCCCCAGCACGACGGAGTTCTGAGGGCTTGGGGAGGCGCGATTCTTCGCGGCGAACCGCTTGTCGCGCACGGAAGCGAGGGCATTTACGGTCTTACGATATCAAACGCTATCCATCTCTCGGCATGGCTCGGCAAAGAGATCGATTTAAGGGAATTTGACGAGGACCTCTTCTATGAGGAATTGAAGAAGAGGATAGCGACCTCAAAAATCAAGAAAAACGTCAAAGAGCAGGTCGCCGACACTTCCGGGACCTACGGCGGGAATAAATAATGGACGGCTTTAAGATCGGCATAATCGGCGTCGGTGGAATAGGTTCGGCGCACTTCGGCTGCATTTCGAGCGGTAAAATCCGGGGCATGAGCCTTGGGGGGATATGCGACATCGACCCCGAGCGGCTTGAACACTTCAGGAAAAAAATCCCCGGAATCCCGGCGTTTACCGATTATCGGGAAATGATTAAAAGCGGCGGGGTTCAGGCGGTACTCATCTCGACGCCTCACCCGATGCATGGGAAAATCGCGATAGAAGCGCTTGACGCGGGGCTTCATGTCCTGACCGAAAAGCCGGAGGATATCAGGGTCAGCGTCGCGATGAAGATGAATGAAACGGCAAAGCGATCCGGAAAAGTCTTCGGGATAATGTTCAACCAGCGCACCGACCCGCTGTATCAAAGGGCGAGAGAGATCGTTAAAAGCGGCGGGATAGGCGAACTCAAGCGCACGTCGTGGATCGTCACCAACTGGTACCGCACGCAGCATTACTACGACTCCGGCTCGTGGCGGGCGACGTGGTCGGGCGAAGGCGGAGGGGTGCTTCTGAATCAGGCACCTCATAATCTTGATTTATGGCAGTGGATATGCGGAATGCCGGAGGAGATAACCGCTTTCTGCGACGTCGGAAAGTGGCATGATATCGAAGTCGAGGACGACGTCACCATCTTCGCAAGATATAAAAACGGCGCGACGGGGACGTTTATCACATCGACCGGGGAACTGCCGGGTACGAACCGCCTTGAGATCACGGGGAGCATGGGGACGGTGGAGATCAGTCGGGGAAGGCTCATCTATAAGCGTCTTAAAAAGGACGAGCGGGAAGTGAGGATAACTTCAAAAGAGAGCTTTCCCGGCGCGGATTTGGATATCGATGAATATGTCCCGACCGACCGCGGGACCGCGCATGCGGGAATCCTCCAAAACTTTGCGGACGCGGTTCTTGAGGGCAGGGAGCTGCTTGCGCCGGGGGTCGAGGGGATCAACGAGCTGATGATATCGAACGCGGCTTACCTGTCGCAGTGGACAGGGAAGACGGTGAAAATCCCGGCGGATTGGGAGGATTTTGACCGCAGGCTTGACGAGCTTCAGCGCGGCAGCGAGGTGAAGTGTGGGAAGCAGGGGGAAATACATGAGGGGTACAGTGAGAGATGGAGCGTGAGGTTTTAGGGGGGTGCAGGAGAGGACACCGGGCGAAGCCCCCGGCACCGAAGGTGCCGGCTTCCTCCGCAAAGCGGAGGAAGCGCCCGCGCGCTTGCGCGCGGGCGGGCTTCGCCCGGAGGCTTCTGCTCCTGCTTTTCCCTGTAAGCGGTACCCAGCCCTGTGCCGAGCCTTCCATCTTATCCCAATCTACGATAGAAGCAGAATGCTCTCTGCTGATTTTTCATACCCCCACCCCCAAACCCCCTCCCCCTTTTAGGGGGAGGGGGCTTCTCTCTGCTCATACCTTTGCACAAGCTTTTCCGGGGGTAGGGGTCTACTTCAAATAGCATGAGTTCATTTTCCGGCGGGAAAATGAACGAATACCTTTTACCAAGGGTCGGGCAGGGCGGGAAACCTTTTAATATGACTTAAAGCGCGGCTAAGATACCTTTTAACATGGTGTCGGCAAGCCGAATGCTCCCTTTCCCACCCCTCCCCAGTCCCGCAAATCATCCCCATTCTCCGCTTGACAATCTTTCCTCCCGGTGATATCATATATAAAAATACACCGGAGGTCAATCTATGCTGAACGAAATCAAGTCCGTCGATTCCTTCCCCCTCGGCTCCATAGCCCCGACGGATATCTACTCCCGAAACGCCGCCGAAAAAGAGGCGGCATACCTTAAATCCTTTGACATCGACCGAGTCCTCGCTGGCTTTTATCTCAACGCCGGACTGCCCACCGATTCCGAGCCCTACGGCGGTTGGGAGCGCCTTTTAATAGGCGGTCACGCGATGGGTCACTATCTCTCGGCGCTCGCTCAGGCTTCCGTCTCTCCTCTTTTGATTTCTCCGGATAGAGACGCCCTGCGCGAAAAACTTTTCGCCATCGTCTCGGGGCTTTCAAAGGCTCAGTTTGAAAACGGTTTTTTATGGGCTGGGAAGATCATCGATCCGAAAAAACCCGAAATCCAGTTTGACAACGTCGAGATCGGAAAGACAGACCTCATGACCGAATCATGGGTGCCGTGGTACACCATGCACAAGCTCTTCGGCGGGCTTCTTTCGGCATATGAGATCGCGGGCTGCGACGAAGCTCTTTCGATCGCGAAAAAGCTCGGAGATTGGGTGTGCGCCCAGGTCTCGTCATGGAATGAAAAGACCCACAAGACCGTTTTGGCGACCGAATACGGCGGAATGAACGACGTGATGTACGAGCTCTACCGCTGTACCGATGATCCCAAATACGCCGAAGCCGCTCACGCATTTGACGAGGAGGATTTCTTTGAAGATATCCTCACAAACCGTGAAAATCTCCTAAACGGCAGGCACGCGAATACCCATATTCCGAAGATAATCGGCGCCCTCAGAAGATACCAGATAATGGGCGATAAGACCGACTGCACCCGCTATTTAAACGTCGCTAAGATTTTTTGGGACAACGTCATCGCCCACCATACCTACCACACCGGCGGAAACTCGGAGTGGGAGCACTTCAGAGAGGACGACAAACTCGATAAAAACCGCACCAACGCCAACTGCGAGACCTGCAACGTCTATAACATGCTGAAGCTCACAAAGGAGCTCTTTAAGATCACCGGCGAGAAAAAATACGCGGATTACCTCGAGACCGCCTACATAAACCACATTCTCGCCTCTCAGAACCCCGACACCGGCATGACCACCTATTTCCAGTCGATGGCGACGGGCTACTTCAAGGTCTTTTCCAGCCCTTGGGACGATTTCTGGTGCTGCACCGGCTCGGGAATGGAAAACTTCACAAAGCTTGGCGAATGCCTTGCCTTCGGGGATAAAAATAATCTCACGGTCCTCACCTACATGCCCTTCATTTTGAAAGTTGACGGATTGTCGGCAGAACTCGACCGCGACGCCGTAAGAGAGGGCAGGACGGTCCTCAAAATCCACAAGGGCGAGAAAATCAAAGTCCGCCTTCGCATACCCGATTGGTGCTCGGGAAGCGAGAGCATGGACGTGACCCTAAACGGCTCTCCCGTCGGGATAATTATAAGAGGCGGGTTCATCGAGCTCGAAAGCCCCATCTCAAAGGGAGACAGTCTCGAAATAAGCATATCGGTCCGGCTGCGGGCTTATTCTCTTAAAGACAACGACAGCGTCCTCGCTTTCAAGTACGGGCACTATCTCCTTGCAGCGGAATTGGGAGACGAAAACTTAGAGACCTACCGCTCGGGGGTAGAAGTCGCATTCGCAAAAGACAGCGTTTCGGACGGCGTACTTAAACTCGGAGCGACTGCCGAAGCGGTGAAGAAAAATCCCGAGAAATATCTTGAAAGAACCGGCGATATCGTCTACGAAGGCGGCGGGCTGAGATTCATTCCCTACTACCTTATTAAAAACAGATACGGAATTTACTGGAATATTCAGTGACAAAACAAAGGCGGCGCGATCAGAGCGGCACTCATAAAACAGCATAAGATTGTTTTCGGGAAACGGCGTAGCTTGCGGGCTATGCCGTTTCTCCGTTTTGCAGGCTTTCCAGTAAAGACATAAGGGAGTATTCCCACAAGGTCATAGGAAATGTCAATCCGCTGCTCCCTCTGCCCGCTTGACTTGTCCGGCGTATGGACATATACCGCCTTTACCATATCGTTCAACACGGCGGGCGTTAGCTTGTCCAAGTCAAGATAACATATCATTGACAAACCTACATTGACCTGAATGTTTTATTGGGTATTCCTCTTGCATTTCCCCCGCAAATATAGTATACTTATATCATCTTTGATATGGAGGCTTAAACATGAAAAAATTTGCAACTGCTTTGGCGCTCATTCTTTCCCTGCTCATTCTCTGCTCCTGCGGGGCTTCGTCTTCCGCGGGAGAGGTGGTGTATTCCGACGAAAACGCCGTCGTGATCAGCGCTTCCGAGACTTCCGGGACGCTTTACGATCTCCTTTCTAAGCTTCAGGACTCCGGCGCCCTCACATTCTCCGGCACCGACGGCGACTACGGCTTCTTCATCGAATCGGTGAATTCAAGATCCGCCGACGCGTCTAAAAACGAATACTGGGCTGTCTACACCACCCTCTCCGAGCTCGACGGCGTGAGCTACTCCTCGACCGATTTCGGCACCTACGACTATGACGGCACCGCCCTTGCAAGCGCTTCCTACGGCGTTTCCGGGCTTCCCGCGGTCGAAGGCGAGCTCTACGCGCTGGTCCTCTCGTCCTACTGATGAGCGCCCGGGGACTGGCGCGCTGCGCCGTGATGAGCGCGCTTTTGGTCGCGGTGCAGTACGCCCTCGGCTTCGTCCCGGGGATTGAGCTTGTGACCGCCGTATTTTCGGCGTATTGCTTCGTCTGCGGGACGGCGTCGGGGATTCTTACCGCCGTCTGCTTTTCGCTCTTAAGATGCCTCATCTACGGCTTCTACCCCGCCGTAATTTTACTTTACCTAATTTACTATCCGCTGTTAGCCTTGGTATTTTCAAATCTTGCAAAAATCCCCCCAAAAGCCTTTAAAATCGCGCTTTTGATATCTGCCGTACTGTCTCTTATGGGCTTTGTTTTCGGGATAAAGATCAGCGCGGTTTACCGGCTCAGGATAAGGATTTTATTCTTAATCTTATTTATCATTTTCTCCGCGCTTTTTGTACTCACAGTGATAAAGCGGGCTGAATTATCCTCAAACGCGGCGTCCGCGGCGGCTGTGATGACGGTACTGTTCACGCTTTTGGACGATATCATCAGCCCCCTCATGCTCGGATTTTCCGCAAAATCGGCAGAGGCATATTTCTACGGCGGATTTCTTGTAATGCTACCCCAGACTTTATGCGCCTCGATCAGCGTTTTTATACTTTTTGAACCCCTAAAACGCGCGTTTGAGGCAGCTTTGAGATCATCACAAAAACGATAGGTGATAATTATGAAAATTTCCGAAATTTTAAAGACCAAGCGGACCCTCTCTTTCGAGGTGTTCCCCCCGAAAAAAGAGGGCGAGGAGAAGGCGGAGCTCTTAAAAACCATCGAAAAGCTCGGCAGGCTTTCGCCCGACTTCATCAGCGTGACCTACGGCGCAGGCGGCTCTAACGCACGCGACGCCGCCGAGATCGCGGGGGAGATCAAAAAATCCGGCATTGAACCCCTTGCGCACATCACCGGCGGACCGAGCGACCCTTCGGATATCGATCGGGTGAGTGAGAAACTCATCTCGTTGGGCGTTGAAAATGTCCTTGCGCTCAGAGGAGACAAGCCCGCCGATTTCGGGGAAGATTACTGCAAATATTTTCCCCATGCTACCGATTTGATGACCTATCTCGGCGATAAATTCTGCCTCGGCGGAGCATGCTATCCCGAGGGTCACCCCGAATGCGACACCTTAAGAGACGACATAATGAATCTCAAAAAGAAGCAGGACTGCGGCGCAGAATTTCTCATCACGCAGCTTTTCTACGACAATTCCTACTACTACCGCCTTTTGCATGAAGCCGGGAGTTTAGGGGTCACGGTGCCGATAATCCCGGGGATCATGCCGCTCGTGAGCGCAAAAAATATCCGCAGGATAAAATCGATGTGCGGCTCGGCGATCCCCCTCGATTTTCGGAACATGATCGAAAGCTACTCAAAAAGCCCGTCGGTCATGCGGGAAATCGGGCTCAACTACGCGGTCTATCAGATCATCGACCTCATCGCGAAGGGCGCGCCGGGAATTCACCTCTACATAATGAACCGCGCCGACACCGCAGCCGAGATTTGCAGCCGCTTGGAGAATGTTTTCAATGAATTTTTCAGAGCTTGATCTTCTGCGCCCGCAAATCTACAACTACCTCGGCTTCAAGGGCGCAAAGCCGTCTCCCGAGACCGATTTGCTGATCGGGAGCTGCATGGCTGATCTTGAAAAAGCCGCGCAGTTTAATTATCTTTATAAAATATTCGAGACCCCTCCCGAGTTTCTGAATAAGCCTCCCTACCTCGATTTTTTGAAGGATTCAAGGGGCGTGATCGTTTCGGTGATGACGCTCGGGATCGGCGTAGATCGGCTCGTTTCCCGGCTTTCCTATACCGACATGACCCGCTCAGCCGTCACCGACTGCTGCGCAAGCGCCTACCTTGAATACCTCTCGGACGGCTTTGAAAAAGGGATCGGGGAGAATCTTTCCTACCGCTTTTGCCCCGGCTACGGCGGAAGCTCGGTTAATGATCTTAAGTATATTTTTGATATTTTACGCCCCGAGAAGATCGGGGTCACGCTGAGCAGTTCCTTCTTCATGCTTCCCTCGAAGTCGATGGCGGGGGTCATCGCAATCGGCGGACATGCGAAAAAGAGCTGTAAGGACTGCTTTATGGCAAAATCTTGCAATTATTTAAAGGAGGGTCATAAATGCTACGACCCGGGGAGAAGATAATCGTCTTCGACGGCGGCTTCGGAAGCGAGCTTGAACGCTTGGGGCTTTCGGGGGTGCCGGAGGATTTAAACATCACCCACGCGGAGGATATCAAAAAAATCCACCGCTCGTATTCCCACGCCGATATCATTACGGCGAACTCTTTCGGTCTCAATCCCATTAAATACGGCGGGAAGTTTGCGATAGATGAAGTCGCCCGAGCCGCATGCGAAAACGCCAAAGCTGCCGGAAAGCCGGTATTTTTCGACGTCGGACCGACGGGAATGATGATGGAGCCGATGGGACAGCTAAGTTTTGAAGAGGCTTACCGCGCCTACAAAACCGTCGCGGAAATCTCGGAAGGTCTCTGCGACGGCTATATTCTGGAAACTTTTTCCGATTTATATGAATTAAAAGCTGCGCTTGTCGCACTTCGGGAGAGCACCGATCTTCCGATATTTGCAACGGTAACATTTGACAAGTCGGGAAGAACATTGACGGGCTCCACCCCCGAGATCGCGGCAAACACCGTCGCAAACCTGGGAGCCGACGCGCTCGGGGTCAACTGCTCGTTAGGTCCCGAGGAGCTGATTCCGGTCGTCGAGAGGCTGCTTGCGGTCTCGCCCGTTCCGGTGATAGTCCAGCCGAACCGGGGTCTGCCGGTACTTGAGAACGGCAGAACCGTCTATAAACTCTCGGCTGAAGCGTTTTATGAGAGTATAAAAAAGATGGTGGAGATGGGGGTCGCGGTCATCGGAGGCTGCTGCGGGACGACGCCGGAATTTATAGAGAAGATATCCGTTTTCTCGGGTCAGAATGTCAGAAAAAGGGAAATTTCAAGGCAGACGGTTATAAATTCCTCAAACCAAATCTGCGTGATGGACGGGGTGAAGATTTGCGGCGAGAGGCTCAATCCGACCGGCAAAAAGGCTTTGAAAGAGGCGCTTATAAACGAAGATTTTGATTATATAATCGGCGAGGCGCTCAGTCAGCAGGACGCGGGAGCCGATCTTCTGGACGTCAACTGCGGGCTTCCGCAGATCGATGAAAAGAGCCTGATGCCGAAGGTAGTCAGGAAGGTGCAGGAGGTTACCGATCTGCCTCTTTCCCTCGACTCTTCAAACCATGAAGCCCTCGAAGCGGCGGCGAGAATCTACAACGGAATTCCGCTCATAAACAGCGTAAACGGCGAGCGGGAGGTCATGGAGAGGGTCTTTCCCATCGCGAAAAAATACGGCTGCGTGGTCTTGGGGCTTGCGATGGACAAGGGCGGGGTCCCGAGGACTGCCGAGAAGCGGTTCGAGATCGCAAAGAGGATCATCAGAACCGCCGAGGAGTTCGGAATCCCGAAGGAGCGGATCATGATCGACACCTTGGTCGTGACCGCAAGCGCCGAGCAGGAGCTGGTCCGGGAGACGGTCAGGGCGCTTGAACTCGTCCGCGGTCTCGGGGTAAAGACGGCTCTCGGGGTGTCGAACGTCTCCTTCGGGCTGCCGAACAGAAGGCTTTTGAACCGCACTTTTTTGGCGATGGCTCTCGAGCGGGGACTGAATATGCCGATCATGAACCCCTCCGACGGCGAGATGAGCGGGACCGTCAGGGCATATGAGCTGCTGTCGGGGATCGACAAAAACGCGGAGAATTTCATTAACATATTTAAGAATTATACCCCCGCGCAGACGGCTTCGGTTTTGGGAATCAAGAGGGAGGAAAAGTCCGCGCAGAGCCTTTATGACTGCGTTCGGCAGGGCTTGAAGAGCCGCGCCGGGGAACTTACCGAGGAGGAGCTTCTGACCAAGGACCCGATGGAAGTCGTGAACGGCGTGCTGATAAAAGCTCTTGATGACGTGGGCGCCGCGTATGAGGCGGGCAAGCTCTTTTTGCCGCAGCTGATATCATCGGCGGAGGCTGCAAAAGCCGCGTTTGCGGTCGTGGCGCAGCATCTTCCCAAAGACCGCGAGTCCAAAGGGAAGGTCGTTTTGGCGACGGTTCAGGGCGATGTACATGATATCGGGAAAAATATAGTAAAAGTGGTTATCGAATCCTACGGCTGGAGCGTTGTCGATCTCGGAAAAGACGTTTCGCCGGAAGATGTAGTTAAAGCGGTTAATGATCATGATCCCTTTGCCGTCGGGCTTTCCGCATTGATGACGACGACGGTCCCGAGCATGGAAAAGACAATTTCTATGCTTAAAGAAAGCGGCTGTAGGGCGAAGATATTCGTAGGCGGGGCTGTTCTTAATCGGGAAACAGCCGATCGTATCGGCGCCGACTGCTACACCAAGGACGCTTTGGAGATGGCAAAAAAGCTTGATGAATTATACATTGGAGGGAAATCATGACAGAAAATCCGACTTTCAGACCTGCGGTGTCGTCGGACATCGAGAAAAAGACAGCCGAACTTCTGGACGACGCAAAGGCGCTTGAAGCGAACTTGGGCGAGAGGTACTATGTCCCGCTTGCCGAGGAGGCTGAGAAAAAGCTGCGGGACGGTCCATGTTTTGAGGAGGCTCAGGGCGAGCTCGAGGTCATGAAAAGCGCCTCGAAAAATCTCTTTCAGACTTTGCAGACGCTTTCCACGGCAGAAGATGAACTGCGCGCAAGGGCTCATGACGCGGACAGGCGAGGCAAGCGCAGAAAGCTGGTGCCCTTCAATCCGCCTGCAAACGGGACGATCGACCTCGAGGAGGAGCGGAGCGATCACTTCGCGAGGGGCATGAACATCTACAAACTCCTGCTGCTGCTTGCGGTCGGAAGTTTCGCCGGAGTCGTCGTCGAGATGCTCTGGTGCTACGTCATCCACGGCTACTTCGAGAGCCGCAGAGGGCTTGTCTACGGACCTTTCAACCTGCTCTACGGAGCCGGAGCTGTCTTTCTGACTTTAACGCTTTACCGCTTCCGCAACAGGGGGTATATGTGGTCGTTTTTGGGGGGATTTACGGTCGGCAGCGTCTTGGAATATGTCTGCTCATGGGGGCAGGAGACGCTTTTGGGGTCGCGATCGTGGGATTACAGCGAAATGCCGCTCAACATAAATGGAAGAATTTGCTTTATATATTCGGTATTCTGGGGAGTTTTGGGGGTACTTTGGATCAAGGACCTCTATCCGAGAGCCGCCAAGCTGATCCTAAAAATCCCGAATAAAGTCGGGAAGATCATCACCTGCGCGCTGACGGTGTTTCTGCTTTTGGACGCAGTCGTCACCGGCACGGCGCTTTATCGATGGTCTCAGCGGATCGACGGCAAGCCGGCGGCGAATGCGGTGTGGGAGTTTGTGGACAGCCGGTTCCCGGACGAGAGGATGGAGAGAATTTTTGCGAATATGGAGTTTGGGGGTGGGGAGTAAGTGGTGAGGATGGCGTTAAGGGTGACTTAGCTTTCCTCTCTGCTTAGCAAATGCGGGGTTTTGTCCAAGAGCACGAGCAATCCTGCGCTTTTGGTTGCAAAGTGCGATTGGCAACAAAACCGGCTTCTGCTTGCCCCTTTCCGTGCTTCCCCCTCCCCAGCCCCTCCCCGGTGGGGAGGGGCTTTTTGCGCCTCGCTTCGCTCGGCTCCGGGCGACTTCGTCGCCGGTTTTTTGTTGGGGGAACCCCCGGCGAGGGTTCCCCCGATGAAAACAGTCCACAGGACTGTTTTCATTTCCCCCTCCTGCGCTAATTTACGGTTAAAAAGCAATAGGACGGATTACACCGTCCTATTGCTTGGAGATTTCGCGCCCTGAGGAGCGCGACCAAGGGCTCCGCCCTTGGATCCCGCAGCCTTGAAAGGCTGGCGAACTTTTTGCCCTTTCTCTCCCCCACCTTTGTCCGGATTCTGACATCTAACTTCTAACCATCTATCCTCTAAAGCCTAAAACCCCTCTAACCCGCAGAAGGTCCGTTATCCGCCTCTGTCCTCTGATCTCTCAATTCTGCCTTCTAAAAGTGCTTGCTTTTCCCCCGCAAACAGTGTATAATATCCCTGAAGGAGATGATCCACATGGCAATCGCGTCGGCGGGGGACGTGTCGCGGGAGGTCTCGCGGCTCGGTTTTCTCCCTTTCTTTCGCAACTTAATACCCGGCTTCTCGATCGAGGAAATGTGCCTCCCCTCGCTCTGGTTCGGCTCGGACGACGGTCCTTGGGAGTGGAAGGGTCCGGTGATCCGTGCGGGCGGCTGTGCGTACGGAAAATTTTTTGCAGGTAAAGCCGGGTATATTTCGGTCGACTTCCTCCCCGATTTTTTAAACTACCGGCGGGACGGCTATGATTTTGATTCACGATATGAATGCGGCATGGCTGGTTACAAGGACATGAACATCTACGACACCGTCTCCCGCTACGGCAGCATATTATCCAAAAAATTGAAGGGATTATGCGGCTTCACCAAATCCGGCGGCGAAAAGGGCTTCGACGGCGTCATCACCCGGCTCCAGATGCAGGGCTATGTCTGCGTGTCGGATTTTGAGTACATGATCGACAAACACGGTCAGCGCTACGGCTGGGGCGTCGCGAGATATTCGACTTTTGAGAATATGTTCGGCGAGGAGCTTTCGAGATCGGCATATGCGCGCGACCCCGAGGATTCGTATATGATCATTTTTGAGCATCTCAAAAAACTTTTCCCGAATGTGCCCGAGAAGAATATTCACAGGATTCTGAGGTACAGATGACGGGGTTTGGCGGATTGTTTTAGGATGGTCATGATTTGAAAGGAAGATATTTATGTCCGATTTCAGCATCAATGAAATGTTAGATATGCAAAAAAGCTTCAGGACAAATACAAGGATAAATGGGAAAAAATTTCTTGTGGAACCGGAAAACACAAGCTGCTTTGGATGATAGGCGAAATCGGCGAAGTGATCGATATTGTCAAAAAACACGGAGACTCGGCTTGCAAGGACGATGCTTTAAGGAAAGACCTTGTTGAAGAAATGGCTGACGTTCTCATGTATTACAATGACGTTATGTTGTGTTATGATATATCTGCCGACGAGCTGAAACAGGCATATACCGAAAAGTTTGAAAAGAATATGACGCGCTGGTAAATTCCGATTTATCCGCAAGCTAAAAATATACAAAAATGATGAAAATCATGGAGGAAAATTATGACAACAAGGCTGAGGCAGATTTTTGAACAGTGCTTAAACGGCAGGGAAGTCGTCGTCTGGGGTGAACCGTCGAGGCTCCTAAAGAGGCAGCTTGAGCCGTTCGGCATGGCATTCACCGAAAACGTGGACCCGAAAAAGCACTATGTCGTTGCGGTGACGGAGGACGATCTCACAGACTTTCTCATCGAAAACGCCGACAAGGGCTTTAAGAGCGTCTACGACTTCATCTGCTACGGCGACGTCGGCAAAGAGCTTCCCTTCGACTGGGAACTATACGGCACCAAAGTCGGCAGGCAGACGTACTTCGGCGACGGCGTCATCGAGGCTTGCCGAAACGGGTATATCGAATCGATCGGGAGATACACGTCGATAAACTCGACGGCTGTCATTCACTGCGATCATCACTCGAACATGATGTTCGTGACCGATGAGCTGGACGATTTCTTCACCGACGACAACCGCAGAAAATTCGAGAAGCTCTGCGCACTCGATCCGAAGCACCCATATGCCCACGGAAAGCCGAAGATCACGATCGGAAACGACGTCTGGATAGGCGCGCACACCTTCATCAACTGCTCGAAGGTGGTCTCGATCGGCGACGGCGCGGTGATAGGCGCGGGCGCGGTCGTGACGAAGGACGTGCCGCCTTATTCGGTCGTGGTAGGGGTTCCGGCAAACGTCATCAAGTACCGCTACCCGCCCGAGATGATCCGCACGCTTTTGCGGACGAAGTGGTGGGAGTGGACGCCGGAGGAGATCAACCGCAACGCCGACGCGCTGATGTGGCAGGAGGTATTTATGGAGAGGTTTGGGTGAGATGGGCGGGCTTCGCCCATGCCCTCTGCTCCTACCGAGCCTCGGTGGAAGAGGAAAGCCCGGTGCCAAAGGTTTCTGCCTCTGCCTAGCCTTGGGAAGAACGGAAGGACGGGTGCAAGGCTATGTGCCCCTCCCGACCCTTAATAGACGCAGAAGGGTAAAAGATAAAATTCTGACCTCTGACTTCTGACCTCTGTTATCTGTGCGACCAGCGGGCGCACCGGGCGAAGCCCCGCTGCCGCAGGCAGCGCGCCGACGCGAAGCGTCGGCGGTGCGACTTCGTCGCACGGGCTTCGCCCTCCACCCCGCCCTCCTCCCCTCTCTCCGCATTCCAACGCACCTAAGTAAAATCCCCCACATGAAAGGAGCCCCACCATGCCCAAAAAGAATCCCGATAAAATGTTCACCCTCGACAGCGGCAAAAAGTCCCTGAAATTTGAGAGCCGCAAGGCAGACTTCGGCTTTTCGATCCGCGGAAGAATGATCGAGCCGATGGGAAGGATCAATCAGGAATCGCTCGCGGTTTTCGGCGCGCTGAATGTGTTCAGGTGCCAAAATCTCCCTTACGGCGGCGAGATTATCATGCAGATCGCCCTCGACAGCCTCGGCGGAGAGGTCTCGGAAGAGGCTCTTGATCGCCTCGGGCACCGTCAGATGGACGCCGCACAGATGCTCTGGTACTATGTTGATAAAGAGGAGCTTAGAATAAGATTTCCGAAAATCGAGATCCCGGACGGGCAGGATTTTCCGGGGCTCAAGGAGACGGTTCGCCTCTTCTGCCGGGTCGCGAACGTCATCTATTGCCGATTTTTCGATCAGTACGACCCCAAAAATAAATTCTACGACGGGCTGGATTATGGGTGTATTGTGAGATAGGAGATAGTTTGACAATGTATCGCATTAAAGTGATGCATTAAAAGCTTGGATTAAATTGTTGCAAATGCTGCTACTGTAGTGGGTATAAAAAGGGTTCTCCCCTTAAACCCCTCTACTAAAAATTTTCCTCCTCAGCCCCCTCCCCCTTTTAGGGGGGAGGGGGCTCCGCTCCGCTTATAGCTTTGCACAAGGTATTCCGGGGGAGGGGGTCTATTTTAAATAGCATGAGTTCATTTTCCGGCGGGAAAATGAACGAATACCTTTTAACAATGGGTAGGAGAGGGCGGGGACTACTATTTTATATTTAAGCCGCTGTTTATTTCCTTCCGACATCGCTACTATGGCGGGGACAACCCCTGCCGGGTTTTCCCGCAGACGTCGGGTTTGTCCAAGAGCACGAGCAATCAATCGTTTACGATTGCGAAGTGCGATTGGCTGCAAAACCGGCTTCTGCTTGCCCCTTTCCGGCTGTGGGGCACCCCCTGCGGGGGTCCCGCAGACGTCGGGTTTGTCCAAGAGCACGAGCAATCTTTCGTTTTTGATTGCGAAGTGCGATGAGCAAGTTTTTGCGCAAGTCATACCCCCTCTCCCTCGGGAGAGGGGGTATTTGAGCCTCGCTTCGCTCGGCTCTCAGGCGACTTCGTCGCCGGTTTTTTGTTGGGGGAACCCCCGGCGAGGGTTCCCCCATAACCCCCTCCGAATGCGGGGCACCCCTGCGGGGTTCCCCACGCCCCTCCGGCTTCGGGCGACTTCGTCGCCCTCTTTGAAGGCAATAAGCCGCAAGATTATGCCCTGTCGGTCATAATCTTGCGGTAAGGGATTTCGCGCTCTGCGGAGCGCGACTCGGGGACTCTGTCCCCGAGACCCCTGCAAGCCCTTTAAAAAGGGCTTGATCCTAAACTTGACTTGTCTTTTAGCAGGTAGTGTGCAAAATCTGACATCTGACATATCTGCCCATCTGAAATCTGACTTCTACCATCGGTGCTCCACGCTCGGGCAATAATTTTTCCTCGCCGCGGCTCTGAGTTCGACAAAGCACCCGCATTCCCGGCACATGCCGTTTTCAAGGCTGTCGCAGCTCTTGCATACCTCCAGCCTCCTGCGGTACTCCTCCTCCGGGCATTTCACATCTTCCGGCAGGCTCTCGATGAGCTCCCCCACCTTCTTATAAAGCCCTTCGGGATCGACATCAAGTAGAAGACATCTGCGGCAAAACGGTCTCGTCAGCAAAGCTCGATCGCGATGACGGAGCACTCCGGAAGCTTGATCTCAAGCTTCTCACCGTCAAGTTTAACGCCGTCGTATGCCTTGGGCGCTACGTTGTCGGGGTTATCGAAATCGTTCAGGGCGTCGTACTTGCCGCTTAAAATCTTCGCCTTAACGGTCTTGTACCCGGCTCTCGGGATCGCGCAGTCGATATCAAAATCTTCGCTTAAAGAGGCGTTGGAGACCGTGATATGCATCTTTCCCTCGCTGTCGACCGAGACCGACTGCGATACCGCCGGGAATTTGCCGTCCTTGGCTTCAAGCTCGACGTTGTCGCAGTTTGAATAGACGAGCGTCGCGTCCATGTGCTCCTTATACATGTCAAAGACGTGATATGTCGGGGTTTTGACCATCTTCTCGCCCTCGGTGAGAATGACGGCTTGCAGGACGTTCACCATCTGCGCGATGTTCGCCATCTTGACGCGCGCCGAATGTTCGTTAAAGAGATTGAGATTTATTGACGCTAAAACCGCGTCTCTCATGGTGTTCTGCTGATAGAGGAAGCCGGGGTTGGTGCCCTCGATGACGTCGGTCCAGATACCCCATTCATCTACGACAAGACCGATCTTCTTATCGTTGTCATAGCGCTGCATGATCCCTTCCTGATCCTTGAGGATTCGCTCCATGAACCAGGTGTGCTGGAGGGTGTTGTAATATTCTTCCTCATCAAACTTCACCGAATCGCCCTTGTGATTCCAGACGTTTGTCGGGACGGTGTAGTTATGCAAAGACAGCCCCTGCATCTGCCAAGGTCCGACGTTTTTCATCATTCCCTCGGTCCAGTTGACGTCGTTGCCGTTGGGTCCGCAGGCGATCTGCTGCTCGGCGCCCCTTGCGAAGCAGTGATACTGCTTATAAAGGCTCGAATAGTAATCGACATTCATCTCGCCGCCGCAGCCCCAGTTTTCGTTGCCGATTCCGACATATTTGACCTTCCACGGCTTCTCGCGACCGTTTTTCTTTCTGAGCTCGGTCATCGGGCTCTCGTTTGCGCCGGTCATATACTCCATCCACTCGGCTGCTTCCTGAACGGTTCCGGAGCCGACGTTAAGCGCAACATACGCCTCGCAGCCGATGAGCTCGCAGAAATCCAAAAATTCATGAGTGCCGAAGGAGTTGTCCTCGGTGACGCCGCCCCAGTGGATATTGACTATCTTCTTGCGGTTTTCAAGGGGACCTATGCCGTCGCGCCAGTGATATGTATCGGCAAAGCAGCCGCCGGGCCAGCGAAGGACGGGTATTTTCAGCTCCTTAAGAGCCTCGACTACGTCCTTTCTGTAGCCGTTGATGTTCGGGATTTTCGAGCCCTTGCCGACGTAGATTCCGCCGTAGATGCATCTGCCGAGGTGCTCCGCAAAGTGCCCGTAGATTTCCTTGTTGATCTTTGATATTTTGTTGTTCTGGTCGATTGTCATTTTAAGTGTGCTCATACTATTCCTCCTCGGTCTTTATTACCCTAATGATACACGTTTATAGTTAATAAGTCAACCGAAATTTGTGTATTTCACAAACTTTTCATTTTTGATATATCCTGCGATCACTTGTCATCAGCCCAGAATTCTTTGAGCTTATTATATGCCAGTTCGCCCATCATCTTATAGCCGTTCGGGTTGGGGTGCAGATTGTCAAGAGAATACTGAGCGTCCATTTTTGACGGATCGTCGGCGCTCCTGATAGCCTCGTCGAAGTCGATCACTCCGTCAAATTTGGCGCCTTTTGAGCGTATCCAGTCGTTGACGGTATTTCTTATCTGATCGTGAAGTTCGGAATAGTAGTCGTTGCCGCCGACAGGGGTGATGGTTCCCGCATAGACCCTGATCCCGTTTTCGTGGCACTGATCGATCATTGACTTATACTCATCTATCATCGACTGCGAGATGTCCTCGCCGGCGTATCCGATATCGTTGATGCCTATCAGAATGACCGCGTATCTTGCGCCGCTTATCTGCAAGACATCGCGCTCGAAGCGGTACTTGGCGCCGTCGCCGAGACCGCCGAAGATGGAGTTTCCGCCGATTCCTTCGTTGATGACGGAGATGTTATTATAGTCGGGGTCGGCGGCAAACAGGCGGTTCATCTCGTCGCTCCAGCGCTCGAATTTGTCGGTATTTGAGCCGTAGCCGTCGGTGATGGAGTCTCCGAGCAAAACGACCGCCTTCGTACCCGCCTCAGCCCAAGTGTCGAGCTCCGAGATGAAGTACCAGCTCGTCATAGTCTCCTCAGCCGAAAAGCTCTCGTCGGCGACATGATCGCCGGTGGATATCCAAGTAGTGCAGCGGGCGCCGGTGTGGCTCGTGAGGGTGCTTCCCGCGTATTTTCCGAATTTTACGGTGATCGCAAGATCGTCCAAAGCCTCAAAGGGGAAGTCGATCTCATCGGAAGTCATCTTCATGCCCGGCTCAATCTGAAACGACTCCGCTCCGCCGAATGTAAGGACAGTGTCTGTTGCGGGGTCGATGGCGTTTTTGCCCGCCTCGACGAGGTGAGCGATATGTACGGACTCAAACATCGCCGGGAGTTCGCCGTATTCGTTTGAGAGGGTGAGCCTGATCTTGTCGCCGCCGAGGTTGACCCTGATCTGCTGGCGGCAGGTGTTTTCCTTAAGAGGCGGGTTGATCGGGAATTCGTTGGTCCCGGCGGTGAGCTGCGCCGAAGCCCATGCGGCTACCCAGCCGTCCTCCTCGGGGATATCCTTGACCCCGGAACCGCAGGAAGCGAGGGATATGCAGAAAATGATCGCGAAAATAATCGCAAAAAGACGTTTTTTCATTTTTTACCTCCGTTATTTTACATTAAATTCCTTAAGCTTTTTATATACCGTTTGCCCGATGAATGTATATCCGCCGTCGTTGAAGTGCAGATAATCGTTCCAGACCGAGACGTAGCGCCTATCCATCTTCTCGGGATCGTCTTGCGACGCGACAGCCGCGGCAAGATCGATCACCCCGTCAAATCCCGAATCCTCGGAAAGGATAAATCGGTTGACGGTCTTGCGGATTTTTTCATGCAGCTCCGAATAGTAGGCGTTGCCCTTAAACGGCGTGACGGTGCAGCCGTAGACCTTTATCCCGGCGGCATGGGACGTTAAGATGACCGATTTATATTCCGATATCAGCGCCTGCGAGATGTCGTCCTTTGAAGCGCCGATGTCGTTGACGCCGTAGAGCATCACGAGATATTTTACCCCCGCGGTGTTTAAGACGTCCCGCTCAAAGCGCTTTTTGCCGCAGTCTTCGCCGTAAAAATAGAGCGCGGTGGCGCCGATACCCCGGTTGACGACGGAGAGGCGGTTCATCTCGGGATCGGCATGCACAAGCCGGGCGAGCTCGTCGGTATACCTTTTAAAGGCGTTTGTCGTGACGCTGGCGCCGTCGGTAAGGGAATCGCCGAAGCAGACGATCGCGCCGAAATCATCGCCGCAAAGGGTGTCGAGACCCGCGATAAAGTACCAGCTCGTCATCTCCTCACATTCCGAAAGCTCGGGGTCGCACAGATGATCTCCCGGCAAAATCCAAGCGGTGCACCGCGAGGCTGTGTGGCATGTCAGGATTTCAGGCACCGCGCCGAGTTTCAGGGAGACCGATATATCCGAAAATGCCGAAAAATCAAAGTCGGCGGGGTCGGTCATGATAATCTCGCCGGGCTGAAGCGTGAAAGAGGTTCTGCCCGAGACGGTGACGGGGGTAATCGTAGAGAGATCGATGGCTGAACTGTTTGGGTCGATATGGCGGGCGATGATCATCTTTTCAATCTCAAGCGGCTCCCTGCCGAACTGATTTGAGAGGGTGAGCCGAAGCGTGCTTCCAGATATCGACGGTCGTATCTGCTGGCGAAGGGTGCAGCCCGAAAGAGGCGGATTTTTGGGTATCTGCTCCTCCCCCGCGACGAGGGTCGCCGTTCCCCACGCCGTCACCCACTTTGCAGCGTTTGGGTTTTTCATAAAATTCTCCTTTCGGAAGGTTCTCGTGATATTTTAACACATTTTCGGGAAAATGTAAATAGAAAAAGCTTGCGTGAGGTTAGGAAATTGCTCGGCGCAAGCTTTAGTCCCCTCACAAAAAGCAAGAGGCAGAAGCCTCGCTCCTGCCTCATCATATTCTATTCTCTCACCCCAGCGCCCTCTCAAGCGCCGCAAGTCCCTCGTCGATCTCCTCATAAGTGATCGTAAGCGGCGGCAAAAGCCTTACCTTCGTCTTCGCCGTCAGCAGCAGCACGCCCTCGGAAATGCCGGATTTTACGACGTCCGCGGGCTTATATCCGTCCTGGGTGGCGATTCCGATCATAAGTCCCATTCCGCTCGTGCCGGCAACGTGCGGCATTTTCATGACCCGCTCGCGGATATAATCTCCCTTTTTCTTAACTTCGTTAAGAAAATCTTTGTCAAGCCTGTTGACGATCTCGACGCCTCCCGCGCAAATCGCCGGGTTGCCGCCGAAAGTGGTGGCATGATCGCCGGGGTTGAAGACATTCTCCGTCCTCTCGCCGAACAGAACCGCAGCCAAAGGCAGTCCCCCGCCGATACCCTTTGCGGCGGTGACGATATCCGGCTCTATCCCGTACTGCTCGAAGCAGAAGAGGCTTCCGGTCCTGCCGACGCCTGTCTGGACCTCGTCTACTATCAGGAGGATATCATTTTCGCGGCAGAATTCCGCGGCTTTTTTGACATACTCCGGCTCGACCGGGATAACTCCTCCCTCGCCCTGAATCAGCTCGACCATAAGCGCGCACACCCCCTCCGAGTGCGATCTCAGAGCCTCGAAATCGCCGGCGGGAATATGCTCAAAGCCCTCGGTAAAGGGGAAAAAGTAGTTGTGAAAAACTTCCTGACCCGTAGCCGAAAGGGTGGTGACGGTGCGACCGTGGAAGGAATTGACAAGCGTCAGGATTTTATCCCTGCCTTTGCCGTAGCGGTCGAAGGAATACTTCCTTGCGGCTTTGATGGCGCCCTCGTTGGCTTCGGCGCCGCCGTTTGCAAAGAATACCTTTTTCAGCCCGGTCCTCTCGCATAGCATCTTCGCAAGCTGACCGCAGGGTTCGGTGTAGTATAGATTTGATATATGTTGGAGCCGCCCGAGCTGCTCCGTAACGGCTTTTATCCAGCCGCTGTCGCAGAACCCGAGCGAATTGACCCCGATCCCGCTTGTGAAGTCGATGTATCTCTTGCCGTCAAAATCGTGGCAGACGGCGTTTTTTCCGTCCTTTATCGCGACCGGGAACCTGCCGTAGCTGTGGCAGACATACTGCTGATCTACCGATTGAATATCTTCAAAAACCGACATATTTTCCTCCGTTACTTTGTGAAAAGCGTGCCGATGCCTTCGTCCGAGAACATCTCGATGAGTATCGAGTGCTCGATCCTGCCGTCGATCATGACCGCCTTCTTGACGCCGTTTTCAAGAGCCGAGACGCAGCTCTGCACCTTCGGGATCATTCCTCCCGAGATGACTCCCTGCTCGATAAGCCCCGGAAGTTCCGAGAGAGATACCTCATGTATAAGCGAATCGGGATCGTTTACGTCCCTCATCAGACCTCTTATATCGGTAAGTTCTATAAGATTCTCGGCGCTTAAAGCCGCCGCAATTTCCGCAGCCGCGGTGTCGGCGTTTATGTTGTAAACCTGACCCTCATCGTCGGTCCCGACCGTCGCGACGACGGGGATATACCTGTTATAAATTGCGTTTGCAAGAGGGGTGGGGTCGACATGGGTGATGTCCCCGACAAATCCTAAGTCTGTGCCGTTATCAAGTTTTTTGCACTTTATCATTCCCGCGTCAAGCCCGCAGAAGCCGAGCGCCTTGCCGCCCGACTGAGATATCAGCGAGACAAGGTCCTTATTTATCTTCCCCGCCAAAACCATCTGAACGACCTCGGCGGTCTCGGCGTCGGTGTACCTCAGACCGTTTACAAAGCGGCTCTCTTTTCCCATCGCCTTCAAAGTCTCGGTGATTTCGGGTCCGCCTCCGTGGACAAGTACCACTCTCACCCCGATGAGCGATAAAAGCACAATATCCGTCATCACCGCTTTTTTCAGCTCGGGATTTATCATCGCGTTGCCGCCGTATTTTACGACGACGACCTTTCCGGTGTATTTTTGAATGTAGGGCAGTGCGCTTATCAGGACGTGCGCCTGCTGAGAAGTCGTCAGCTGACCGGGCATTTTAATTCACTCCGTTTCGGTAATTTATCAGGTCCTGTAGTCCCCGTTGATCTTCACATAGTCATACGTAAGATCGCAGCCCCAAGCGGTCGCGAAGCCGCTTCCCTCAGCCATCTCGATCTTAATCACTATCTCCTTTTCAAGGAGGACTTTTTTGGCGAACTCTTCATCGAACTTAAGCCCGCAGCCCTGCTCGCAGACCTTTATCGAGCCTGCCGCGCTCTCAAACCATACCGCGACCCCCGACGGATCGAAGTCCTCGCCGGAGTAGCCCATCGCGCAGAGGACCCTTCCGCAGTTGGCGTCGGCGCCGAACATAGCCGCTTTCACAAGGCTCGAAGCGATGACGCTTTTAGCGATGACTTTCGCGGAGGGAATATCCTTAGCCCCGGTGAGCCGGCATTCAAGAAGCCTTGTCGCGCCCTCGCCGTCTCCCGCTATCATCTTCGCCATATATAAGCCGATCTCCATAAGAGCCGCGACGACCTTTTTATAATCCTCGCCCTCGGTCGTGATCTCATCGTTTTCGGCAAGTCCCGAAGCCATCACAGATACCATGTCGTTTGTAGACGTGTCGCCGTCAACGCTTATCATGTTGTAGGTGTCCTTGATGATCTCCCGAAGCGCCTTCTGAAGCATTTCATGGGAAATAGCGACGTCGGAGGTGATAAAACTGAGCATCGTCGCCATATTGGGATGGATCATTCCCGAACCCTTTGAGATCGCGCCGAAGCGCACTTTTTTCCCGCCTATTTCGGTCTCAATAGCAATCTCCTTGACCTTTGTATCGGTGGTCATGATAGCCTGAGCGGCGTCGTTTCCTCCGTCCACGGAAAGAAGCTTCGGCAGCTCGCTTATACCGTATGCGATAGGCTCCATGTCGAGGCTCTGACCGATGACCCCGGTGGAAGCGACGATTATATCCTCAGACTTAATCCCCAAAGCCTTGGCGGTGAGATCGCTCATCATCTGCGCCTTTTCGACGCCGTCAAGGTTTGCGGTGTTGGCGTTTCCCGAGTTGCAGATGACCGCCTGCGCCCTGCCGTCCGAAATATTTTTTCTCGTGACTGTAATCGGCGCGCCGTAGACTTTATTCTGCGTATAGACCGCCGCGGCGGTGCAAGGTACGTCGCAGAAGATCATCGCGATGTCCTTTTTTGAGTGATTTTTCCTCACACCGCAGTGCATTCCCGCGGCTTTGAAACCCTTCGGCGCGCATACGCCTCCGTCTATCCTTTTAATGCTCATAAAAGCCTGTCTCCTTCTTCCAAATATGCGGTATCCCCGATTCCGAGGGCTATGTTCATATTCTGCACAGCCGCTCCCGAAGCGCCTTTGCCGAGATTGTCAAATACCGCAGCCACGGTGATCCGCTCGGCGTTTCCCATCACAAAAATCTTTAATCTGCATGTCTTTTCGACGTCGTTTGCCGGCAAAAATCCGCTATCGGGCGCCGGGTGAACGCTGATCAGGCTGCTGCCGGAATAATGCTCGGCATAAATATCAATAAGCTCCTCCGGGGTGACTTTTTTGTTTAATAATCTCGTCACCAAAGGCACGCTGACGCACATTCCGCTGTAAAAGTCCGCGACGATGGGGTTAAAGACCGGCGGCTCCGAAATCCCCGTCACGACCTGCATTTCTGGGAGGTGCTTGTGATTTAAGCCAAGACCGTACTGCCTCGGCGAGTCGAGTTCGTGCGCGCGCGATTCGTCTTCATATTGGGCGATCATCTTCTTGCCGCCTCCCGAGTAGCCCGTCACGCTGTGGCAGGTGAAGGGGTAATCCTTGGGCGCGACGCCGTGCTTGATCAGCGGGTAAACCGCGGCGATGAATCCCGTCGCGTGGCAGCCGGGATTGGCTATCCTCTTGCCCGCAGCGATCGCTTTTCTGTGATCTTCACTAAGCTCCGGGAAGCCGTAGACCCAGCCGGGAGCGGTTCTGTGAGCGGTGGAGGCGTCGATGATGACGGTGTCCGGATTTTCACATAATCCCACCGCTTCTTTTGCGGCTGCATCGGGAAGGCAGAGGAAGGTCACGTCGCTCTGATTGATGAGTTTACGCCGCTCCGAGGGGTCTTTTCTTAAGTCGGGATCGATCTCAAGAAGGGAAATTTCCCCATGTGCGGAAAGCCTTGTGCGAAGCTGAAGACCGGTGGTTCCCTCGGCTCCGTCTATAAAAACCTTGAATTTCAAAATTTTCACACTTTCGTTCGTAAAATGTATCAAACATATTATATCAGCATTCCGCCCGTTGTCAAGGGCTTGGGAAGAGGTTTTTAAAAGTTTAGATATTTTATGCAGTATCTGCCGATAATCAACGTGATTTATGCACGGATTTGTGAATAGTACCTGCATATTAAATGCATATATGCATAAAAGCTTCCGCCCACCCGGGTCTCCCCGAATGGGCAGAAAATATTGATACTGTGAGATTATTCCTTTATTCCTCGTCGGTCTTGTACTCGGCGATGACCTGATCGACAAGCATCTGCGGGAGCTGATCGTAGCGAAGCTTTTCAAGACTGAATTCGCCCTCGCCTCTCGTCATCTGCCGAACGAGCATCGCGAAGTCGTGGACCTCGCTCTCGGGAATTTCCGCCTCGATGGTGGTAAGCCCTTTCTTCTTGGCGGGATTCATGCCCAAAACTCTGCCGCGGCGTTTGTTGAGCTCGCCCATCATATCTCCGGTATTCGCGTCGGGAACGGTGACGGTCAGCATATCGATAGGTTCCAAAAGAACCGGCTGAGCCTGCTTCATGCCCTCCTTGAAGGCGATCGAAGCCGCAAGCTTGAAGGACATTTCGGACGAATCGACCGGGTGATATGAACCGTCAACCAGCGTAGCCTTGACGCCGACGACCGGGAAGCCCGCCAGCACGCCCTTTTTCATGCAGTCCTGCAAGCCCTTTTCGACCGCGGGGAAGAAGTTTCTCGGGACCGCGCCGCCGAATACGTTCTCCTCAAAGACGAGCTCGTCGGAGTCGCAGGGCTCGAACTCGATCCAAACGTCGCCGTACTGTCCGTGACCGCCCGACTGCTTCTTGTGCCTGCCCTGGACCTTGCACTTTTTGCGGATCGTCTCTTTGTAGGACACCTTCGGGACCGACGTCACGACGTCAACGCCGAAGCCGTTCTTCAGTTTATAAAGCGTGGATTCGATATGCTGCTCCCCGAGACCCGAGAGGATCTGCTCGAAGGTGGTGTCGTCCTGCTGATAGCTGAGGGACTGATCTTCCTCCAAAATCCTCTGCATGGCTCCGGAAATCTTCTGCTCGTCGCCCTGAGACTTCGCCTTAACGCAGACAGAGTAGCAGGGCTTCGGGAAGCTGAGCTTTTCAAATGCGATGACCCTTGAGGAGTCGCATATGGTGTCGTTGGTATTTACTGTCATCTTCGTCGCGACGACGATATCCCCCGCAGTTGCAAACGGGACTTCAATCTGCTTCTTGCCGACGAGATTTATAAGCTTGCCGACCTTTTCGGTGCCGCCGGTAGTGGCGTTGGTGATCTCCTTGCCGCTTTCAAGCTTGCCGCTCATGACCTTGATAAAGGACATCTTTCCGACGAAGGGGTCGGCGACGGTCTTGAAAACGAACGCGGACATCGGTCCGTCCATCTCATAATCCACGGCGACGTCGTTTCCTGAGGAATCCTTGGCGACCTTGCCCTTGGTCTCATGAGGCGACGGGAGGAGCTTTTCGATCTGATCCATCAGAAGATCGGCTCCTGCCAAATCGACCGAGGAGATGCAGGTGACGGGGGTGATCATGCCGTTTATAATGCCGTTGTGAACGCCGTTCACGAGCTCTTCGTGGGTGAGCTGCTCGCCGTCGAGGAATTTCATCATCAGCTCCTCGTCGGTCTCGGCGACGGCTTCGGCAATAGCCTCCAAAAGCCCGTCGATGCGGTATGTAGGATCGGGCTCGCCGGCGTCTACGCGGTTGCCCTTGGCGTCGTATTTATAATTCTTGCCTGCCAGAAGGTCGTAGTAGGAAACGATCTTGTTGTCCTTGATGATCGGGGCGACGAGGGGGCATACCGACGAGCCGAACTGGGTCTTGAGGTCGGTCAGGACGTTCGAGAAGTTGGCGTTCTCGTCGTCAATCTTCGTCACGACGAACATATGCGGGGTCTTGTGCTCGACCGCCGCGTCATAGGCTTTCTTGGTGCCGACGTGAATGCCGGATTTCGCCGAGACGGTGATCAAAAGGCAATCCGCGGCAAAAACGCCCTCGACGAGCCCGCTGGCGTAGTCGAAAAGACCGGGGGTGTCAAGGATATTGACCTTTAAGCCGTTTCGCTCGTAGAAGGAGAGGGAGGTGTAGATCGAGCATTTTTTCTGAATCTCGATCGGCGTATAATCGGAGACGGTGTTGCCGTCAAGGGTCTTGCCGAGACGGTCGGTTGCGCCGGCTTTGTATAAAAGAGCCTCGGCGACGGAGGTCTTGCCGGAGGCGGAATGTCCCGCAAGCGCGATGTTTTTGATGTGTGAGCTGTCGTAGTTTTTCAAAATGATCTCTCCTATCGGGGTGAAAAGTTTTATCGGAATTCTACAAGAAAATCCAACGTCAAATATAATTATATATCATTTTGACACAAAAGACAATACAGAAGATTTGGCAACTTTTTTGTGCAATTTACACAATTTTGAAAAATGGGAGTGAGGTGGGAGGGGTGGAAGTGTAGGATTGTCTTGGAAGCTTTTTCACGTATGCCGCTGACTTGAGTAAAAGGGGGAGGTGATGTTATGCATTTAACCGTTAGACACGGCGCGGCCCTTGGCTAAAAGCATCAAACGATTGAATAAAATAGAGAACCCGCCCTCTCCACCCATTGGTAAAAGGTATTCGTTCATTTTCCTGCCGGAAAATGAACTCATGCTATTTAAAGCAGACCCCCTCCCCCGGTATACCTTGTGCAAAGCTATAAGTAGAGCGAAGCCCCCTCCCCCTAAAAGGGGGAGGGGGTCTGGGGGTGGGGGTGGGACAAAGTTAGCAGGGAGTAAGCTGTTTCTATCATAGATTGGGATAAGATGGAAGGCTCGGCACGGGGTCGGCGTTTCTATCGGGGCTTGATAAAAGGCTGGCGGGGGTTGGTGCCACTACCGGGCTTTGGTGGGGGCAGCGGGAGCACTGGGCGAAGCCCCGCTGCCGAAGGCAGCGCGCCGACGCGAAGCGTCGGCGGTGCGACTTCGTCGCACGGGCTTCGCCCTGCACCCAGCCCGCACCTTTTTACAGACTCCGATAGCCGCACACCCCCATGCACTCCCCCGCCTCCCGCACTCACCCCGCTCAGAGGCACATCAGCATAAGCCAGCCCCCGCGCCACCCTCATACCCCGCAAAGCAAAATCCGTCGCAGATATCCTCAATCCACAGCCTCTACCCTCTATCTTCTACCCCCTACCCTCTAAACGGTCAGCACCCCGCCGTCGGTCCTCACGATCAGCAGGATTTCCTCTTCCTCGCCGGTCATGGCGTTGACGTAGACCAGCACGTCTTCGCCGGAATCTGCGGTGCACTTAAGCTCGTAGCAGAGCTTCTCATCGACCGAATCGGTCGGGATCACCGCCAGCCCGCAGCTCTTCGCATTGAGATTTTTTGAGATATTTTCCCTGACCTCTTCCTCGGTGTAGATCGGCTCGGCAAAGTCGCGGTCGTGATGATTCACCAAAAATCCTCTCGCGTCATAACCAAGAACTTCCCCGTTATCGAGCGCGACAGCCACCTTTATGAGGTCGGTGTAGCAGGTGATGTCGCCGTCACGGTATGCATAATTCACCGTGCAGACGCCGTTGTAGCACTCGTGATAGGTGTCTTCCATATTCTCAATGCCGAGTTTTTTGAGATATTCATCGGCTTTTTCAACGGCAGTTTCGGGGGATATTTCGCTCTCCCGGACATTACGGTATTTCATACAGTAAACTATATATCCGCCCGTTTTCGATACGGCGCACCTTGCGCCTTCGCAGTAGAAGCAGTAGGAAGGCATTTTACCCTCTTCACCTGCCTCGCAGCTAAGGACGCGATAACTGTCGGTACCGATAGCCAACGCGGCTTTTTCAAGAGCCTCCTCCTCGGAAATCTCCCTGCCGTATTTTGTCATTTTCGGCGCGCGGTCGATGATATGATCGGAAAACGGACCGTCGTAGATGAGCTTCGGCATGCCGTCGAGACCGTCCTCGATCCCCGAAAAACCGTCCCCGACGAATTTCCCGGTTTCCCCGTCGATCTGCTCAAAGAGCTCCGCGATGGGATAATCCGAGGTCAGCATACCCGTCCTGAGCTTCCATAGGTTTTCGGAGATATCGTCCGCGCAATCCGAAAGCGCTTTGAAATTCTCGATCTCTTCGTCGGTGATGTCGTCTCCCGCCGTCGCTTTTCGGGACAGGGAGACCGCGTAATTTCCGACCTGCGAGAAAAATTTTTCGAGATTATCGGTGCGAATATTCCCCGCCGGAAGGCTTTCAAGGGCTGATTTAGCCTCACCGGAGCTCTGCATCAGGAGGTTTGAGAGCCGCGTCATCATCGACGGAGACGCGGCATACCGACCTTTTGAAAGGAGGGCGCTGATCTCGTCGGCGGACTGCGCAAGCTCCTCGACGGCTCCGGAATATCCTGCCTGAACGGCGTTCTCAAGGGCTTTTATTTTCGTCATATAGATGATGTTCGCAGCGCCTAAAATCGCGACCGCGAACAGGAAAAACGACACGATCCGCACAATTCCGCGGCGTGAAATCGTTGTCTTCATAAAATCTTCCTTTCCAAGAAATTTCATACTTATTTTGCCGCTTTTGGGTGAATTTAAGCGATGAAGATTTTGGAAATTCAGAAGGAGGATTTGTCGGGAGGGCTTTTTGTTCAGGACGCGGGAGATGGCGATGGGGGATAGAATTTTAGATGTGGCTTGCCGCTCCTGATTTTAGCTCAGTGGTGTATGAAAGTGGCGCGGGTATTGAGGATAGATATGTGGCTTTCAGGGCGGCGAGCGGTGGAGGCGGGATTGGTGCAGACTTGAGGCATGAGGGTTTGAGAGAGGCTTGCGGGAGGTGTGGGGGAGTGCAGGGCGAAGCCCGTGCGACGAAGTCGCACCGCCGACGCGCAGCGTCGGCGCGTCGCGCAAGCGCGACGGGGCTTCGCCCCCGTGCTCCCGTTGGTCGCATAGAGGACAGAGGTTAGAAGTCAGAGGTCAGATTCTTATCTTCCA
>CANQYD010000003.1 GCA_947627985.1 uncultured Clostridia bacterium | reverse complement strand
CAGGCAAAGCTGCAAAAACGATAAATCTGTTTAACTGTCATCTTTTTTGTTCCTTAAACTCAAAAATAAAGCCACCCGGAGGGTGGTTTTATTTTTGGTTAGTTAGGCAGACCTGAGAACCTGCTCCAAAGCGCTCGAATACTGCAAACGACGCACTTTGTCAAGCTAAATTGTGTAAGCGGCACAGATGACAGGGCGCTTTGGGAGCGCAGAAGCGATTATTTCTCCGCAAGACGACCGATGCGAGCGTTTCCGCCGAGGGAAGTCGAGCGGGAAGAAATAACGCTTCTGATGAGGTTACGATTCCTGTCGGACAGACCTTGTGGGCGCATGGAAGGGTTGAGAAAATGGGTTGATATTGATGTTGATGTGTGCTGCGATGAAGTTTAGAACTTTAGCGCGACACATTGATATTTTCAAAGGGAGATTGCTATTGCATTAGCCTACCATTATAAAACAGTAGCAGCCGCGTTAAAGTTTAGAACTTTAGCACGCCATATTTTGCAAATTAAATTACTATTGCGTCCATATACTCTCCATCAGCTAAATGAACAGTGTCGCATTAAAGTTTAGAACTTTAGCGTGGAATATGTTTTCAATCCAAAGCGAACTACTTTCGCAATCACCAGTTTTCAAAATATAAGCGCCACGCTAAAGTGTAGAACTTTAATGTGGCACATTCTTCTTCTTAATAAAGAAGACCATCTTCCACTTCATTAGATACATCTTTAAAGTCTAATATGGAAATCATCTTTTTAAAATAGCCGGGAACTGGAAGCTCCAAATTTAAGCTCAGCCCGATTTAAAGTTTAGAGCTTTAGCACGGTGCATTGTTAAGAAATAACTGGCATTGCTCCACCCTTGCTCTTTCAAGAAGGCAGATATCGAGATCATCTCCCCTATGCTTTAGGAATAAGAAGAAAATCCCGAAAAGCAAGAATATGCCGTATTAAAGTTTAAAACTTTATCACGATGCGTTTTTGATAGAATTACTGCTTCATTCATCTAACTATCATAAATATAGCATTCCGCGCTAAAGCGTAAAACTTTAATGCAGCGCACACATCTTCCAAAAAAACTTATCCCCCACCCCATCGCCCACCAAAATATCCCTTTTTCCAAAAAAATTCCAAAAGAAAACCGTGCCCCCGCACGGTTTCCTCACTCATTACCCCAAAATTTCCTCCGCGGCGCTCTCCAGCGCCCTCGTCTCATACAACTCGATCAGCCCCTTATCCGTCAGCTTCGCAAGCTCGGGGTCAAACGGCAGCCTCGCCAAAAGCTTGGTCCCGTACTCCTTTGCCACTTCCTCGGCATGGCTCTGCCCGAAGATCTCATGCCTCTTTCCGCAGTCCGGGCAGGTAAAATATGACATATTCTCGACCACCCCGAGCACCGGGATATTCATCAGTTTCGCCATATTTACCGCCTTGCCGACGATCATTCCGACCAGCTCCTGCGGGGAAGTCACGATGACGATCCCGTCGAGCGGCAGGCTCTGAAAGACGGTCAGCGGCACGTCGCCCGTCCCCGGAGGCATGTCGACGAACATGTAATCGACGTCCTCCCAGATGACCTCGTTCCAGAACTGCTTGACGACCCCGGCGATGACCGGTCCGCGCCAGACCACGGGCTGGGTGTCCTCCTCCAAAAGAAGATTCACCGACATCAGCTTGATCCCGCTTTTTGTGATCGCGGGGAGCAGATAATCCCCGGTGGATTGGGCTTTTTGGGTGATCCCGAAGGCTTTCGGTATCGACGGACCCGTGACGTCGGCGTCCAAGATCGCGACCTTAAGACCCCTTCTCTGAGCCTCGACGGCGAGCATTGACGATACCAAAGATTTACCTACTCCGCCTTTTCCGCTGACGATTCCGATCACCTTTTTGATATGGCTCATCTCGTTCTGCGGCACTCTGAAATCCTGAGGAGCAGTCCTCGAGGAGCAGTTTTCACCGCATTCCGAGCAGTTATGCGTGCATTCTGCCATGATATTTTCTCCTTTTTAATTATTCTTCCTCAGCTGTCGTTTCTCCCGCTTCATCGCCCTCGGGAGCCTCGGTAACTGCGGGCTCGTCCTCCGGAAGAGGCTCGGGAACAACTATCCCGCTGCCCTCTTTATAGAGGAAGCTCACGATCCAGCCGTCCACGTTATTCCCCGAAATCTCATAGGGATAGAGCTCATGGGTGGTGTGGTCCTTTTCGGGGATATAGACGTCGGTGGTCTCGGCGTTCGACTTCGGCACGAAGTAGACGATGTACTGCGAACCGTCGTCAAGATTTACGCTGTAGAAGCCGGTCCCGACCGTGAAGTTCCTGATATACTCGATATACTCCTCCAAGCAGTAATCGAGATCGTGCATGATCTTGGCGTGGACTTTTCCGACATATCTGAAATGCCACGGCTCGTTGTCAATGAGGGTGAGGCTCTCCTTGCCCGCGGGATAGCGGTTCACGAAGCCGTATTTATAGCAGTTGTTCATGATCCACTCATAATCCCCGGTGCCGTCGAATTCCTTATACGACCCGTTTCTGTAGGTCGTGAAGTCCACCGCAAGACCGGTGTGGTGCTCGCTGAATCCCGGCATCGCCACAAGCGTCGAGAAGTCCTGACCGGTAGACGCAAGCTCTTCATCATAAAGCTCCTGCTGATACTCGACCGTGCGGTATCCGGCTCTGACCATCACTCCGTCGTTTCCTGTGGCGTTGTAGAATGCAAGGAGCATTTCGTTCAAGGCGTCCATCGCCTGCGGAAGCACCTTTACTTCATAATTCGAGACGGAATAAGCGTCGTTTTTCTTTTCCCTGACGACCTGCAGCTCCTCCTCGTTGACGCTGCCCAAGAACTTGATCTTATTATTGACAAGAGCCAAGTCTCCCATTCCGAGATCGGCGTCGGACATCTTCACCGAGGTGAAATAGTAAGACGTCTGAAGGGTGGGATCGGTGGTGAGGGTGCTGTCAAGACCGCCTTCGGGGGGATTTTCGGTCTGATCTCCCGACGTGAGCGCGTCGTCCGGCTTATCCTCCTTATTTCTGTTAAAGAGAGCCGAGCAGCCCCGAGATATCAGCAAAATAATCAGGAGCAGTATCGCCAAGAGCAGGGCGAGGTTTTTATATTTGATCTTATACCGCTTTTTCGGTCTGTAATAGGTTCCTGACATGTTTAAACCTCCGTTTCTGATTGCACGACTTGTTGATCGAAAATTCGGGACGGCAACAAAATATTGTATATATATCTATACTATAACACATATCTTCAAAAAAATAAAGGGGTTTTTGAAAGTTTTTTTAAAAATAAGAAAAAATTAAGATTTTCAGCCCTCAAAAAAGCGTCCGCCTCGGAAAATATCTCTCCGAAGCGGCATTTTTCACATATTTTCTGTTGCGGATTTGAGCACTTCGCCGATTTTCTCCCGGAAGATAAGCTTCGCGCTTCCGTCCCAAGGGGTCTCGGTCCTGTTGATGAGGACGATGTTGTCCCCTTCAAAATATCTCAGAAGCCCGGCAGCGGGATAGACGGTCAGGGAAGTGCCCCCGACGATCATCAGATCGGAACCGACGACGGCGTTTACGGCGGCTTGCAGAGTCGCCTGACCGAGCGGCTCCTCATATAAGACGACATCCGGCTTTAGAACTCCTCCGCAGGTGCAGCGCGGGATTTTTCCCTTAGCAGCCGCTGCCGTCTCCCTGCCGTAACATGCGCCGCATTTTACGCAGTGATAGCTTGAGGTGGTGCCGTGAAGCTCCAAGACTTTTCTGCTTCCCGCCGCCTGATGAAGCCCGTCGATGTTTTGGGTGATGACGGCTTCGAGCTTTCCTATCTGCTCAAGTTTTGCAAGAGCAAGATGAGCGGCATTGGGCTTCGGCGAAGCGCTGAGGAAATATTTATAATAAAAATCGTAGAATACGTCGGTATGAGCCTTAAAAAAGCTGCGGCTCAAGATCTTTTCGGGAGGGACGCCGTAGTCCTTGACGGCGTTATAGATTCCGTCCTCCGAGCGGTAATCCTTGACCCCGCTCTCGGTAGATACCCCCGCGCCTCCGAAAAATACGATCCTTTGGGAGCTTTCGATCATCTCCCGAAGCTTTGCGATTCTTTTGTCAAAATCTTCCATACGATCATCTCCGAGTAAATCCGAGGACCGACTGCGAGCCACCGGGACCTGCGTCCAAAGCTCCCTCTTCAAAGACCCAGATACTGTTGCCGTCCCAATCGTCGGCGGGACCCGTCGGGTTCTTTTCATCGACCCGAAGAATATGGAGGTGGATCAGCACGCCGTTGGTCTTTTCATATTCAAAACTCACGTCCCCGCGCTCCCTAAGCACCTCGGCAAGGTTATCAAAATTCAGAATGTCGTCGAAGAAGTGATGGTATTCTTTTCTTACATATTTTTCCACATAGAGTCTGATGGACTTGAAGTAATCGTAATCGTTCGCGACGAGCAGGTCCTTGAACATTCCCGGCACGAATATGTGCCGAACATCCTTTCCGCCGTCGTTTAAGTTCACGAAATATACCCCTGCGAAGCGGCGGGAGATGATCTTGAGAAAGTATTCCTCGTCCTTTTTCTCGGTGATCATCTTCTCGAGCTCTTCATTCATCTGGTTGCGCTTGCGGCGGTCGCCGTGGCGCTGATAGTATGCCGCTTTGTCCGCTCTCATGGCGGCCTCGGCTTCGTTTAAGAGCGATTCCTTGTCTTCGGGCTGACCCGAGCTTATGCCGACAGCGATCTCATAGTTGTCCTTCTGGAGTTCCTTTCGGACGTCAGCCATCGTCCTGATGACGGTGTTCTTGACGAGCCTTACGGACAGCACGACAAATTCGTCGCCGCCGATTCGGTAGCACCGCTCGTCGGGGAAATATTTTTTCAGAGCGTCGGCGACGGCGCAGAGCATGTTGTCCCCGGCGTCGTGCCCGAGGTGGTTGTTGACCTCATGAAGCCCGTTTACGTCGATATATGCGATGCTGAGCCTTGTAAACTTCGCCTTGTCTACGTTGTCGACGTCCTCCTGATATTTATGCCGGTTAAACAAAAGCGTGAGGGCGTCTCTTTCAAGGATTTTCGTGAGCTTTTCGCGGTTTCTGAGCTCGGTGACGTGTTCCTCGTGGACGTCTCTTACATAGAGCGTCAGAACCTGATTATTATCGGTATACTCGACCGACGGAAAGAGATACATCTGCACCCATCTGAAGCCGTTGGGCGAAAGTCTGCGGTATCTTATAGTCCGCCTCGCCTGATCTTCCTTAAAAACGGCGCGCAGGCGGTCGATATCTGTAAATTCAAGATAAGCGGCGATGTCGTCCTCGTGGACGTAGCCCATCTCCGCAAACTGCTTAAACCACCCCGAAATTGCCTCGGGAGGCTCGGTGCCGGCGTCTTTGAGCTTTGTGACCTCGTACTGATCGGGTTTTACGGTCTCGTACCGGTCGGTCGTGAGATTTATCCTTAAAATTTTATAGTAGAATACCGAGAGCACCGATACGGCGTCGAACATCGTCGTGGTGTCCCGATCTGCCTCTCTCCAAGTAAAGAGCGCGACGTTTTTGCCGTTTTCAAGTGCGGGAGGAGTGATCAAGCGGAAAGTCAGCCATCTGAAGCTGTCGCCAAGCTTTCGGCAATAGCTGAGGACCGGGCTGCCGCCCTGATCTTTAACCATCTTCTTGACATACTCGGGGTCGGAATAGCGAAGATAATCTGCGGCGTATTCGGGGTATATAAGCCCGTCGGCGACCTGCCTGCGGATATATGTATAGATATCGGGGCTGTCGATATATTTGGCGTCTCCGAGTTCGTCGGAAATTTTGACAAATTCATAGCTGCCGGTGTCCACATCGACTACGGCAACCTTCGCGAAGACGCCCATCAGCGCCTCTTCGGCGTAATTAAGCAATCGGTTATTTTCAGCCGGCAATCTCGTCACTTCCCTATAAGGATATAGTTAAGTATATTAAGCATTAACCGCTCTGCGGTCACAACCCATCATACCACATCACCGCGTCAATGTCAAGACGCAGGAGGGATATTTTTTTAAAACACTATGGGTGGGGTGGGGAGGATGTTTGAACAGCCGCAGAAGCGATATCCCGATAAAATAATCCCCCAAGGGCTTGACATCGGGGGAAAATCGTGATAAAATATTCGTTGCCTGTTGTGGGTCATGTCTGCGTAGCTCAGTTGGATAGAGCGACCGCCTCCTAAGCGGTAGGTCGGGTGTTCGAGTCACCTCGCGGACGCCAAATTGCCGTCGGTTTTCCGGCGGCTTTTCTTTTTATTTCGTTAATTCTCATTATTAAAATGTTTTGAATGCTTATTCGCCTGCTTTTATGTTGGGGTGGGGACAAACCGTGCGGGGGTTTCACGCCTCTCCCCCTTTTAGGGGGAGAGGCGACGCTTGACTATAAGTCTGTGCAGACTTCAGTGGGGAGAGGGTCTGCTTAAAATAGCATGAGTTCATTTTCCGGCGGGAAAATGAACGAATACCTTTTAACAATGGGTAGGTAAGGGAGGGGCTGCTATTTTATATTTAAGCAATTATTTAACTCCTTCCTACGCTGCTACTATGTTGTGGACAACCCCTGCGGGGTTTTCCCGCAGACGCGGGGTTTTGTCTGCGAAACAACCGAGGCAATCGTTGTTGCCAAGGGCAGTTGAGCAGGAACAAAACCAGCTTCTGCTTACCCCTTTCCGGGATACCCTCACCCCCAGCCCCTCTCCCTTGGAAGATGGGGCTTTTGCCTCGCTTCGCTCGGCTCTGTGGGGCACCCCTGCGGGGTTCCCTACACCCCTCCGGCTTTCACGTCCGAAATTTGTAATAAGTTTTCGCTGTGCGTCTCGCCCAACAGATAGTTATGGTGGGGACAACCCCTGCGGGGTTTTCCCCAAGCCCTTTTCCGGCTGTGGGGCACCGTTGCACGGTTCCCCACACCCCTCCGGCTTCGGGCGACTTTGTCGCCCTCTTTTGAACGATAAAAGCAAAAAGGACAGCTATCGCTGTCCTTTTTGCGGAGATTTCGCGCTCTGCGGAGCGCGACCAAGGGCTCCGCCCTTGGAACCCGCCCGCTTTTTGAGGAAAAGCGGGGCAAAACCTTTTTGACTTGTCTCAACTAAGGCTCGGCGCGGGATTTCTAATCTCTGACATTCTAACTTCTAAAGCCTAAAAGCCCTTTAAAACGCAGAGGGGAAAAGTCCCCGCCTATGTCATCTGATCTAACAATTTCCGCCATCTATCAGACCCTATAAAATCCCGCGCTGATTCCCAGCGCCGTGATATAGCCCTCGCTTGATGTGATTTCTCCGCCGAAAGTGTACACCGCCTCTCTCGGCTTTAGCCCGCATTCAAACTTTGCGGGGTTGTCGGAGGGGTTGATGACGACTAAAATCTTCTCATCGCCCGCTGTTCTCAGATACGCGAGCGGGTACTCGTTCTTCTCGGCGTGCAGGAATTCGATTTTTCCGCGGTTTGAGAGCGCGGGGCTGCTCTTTCTGATACTGATCAGGCGCTTGACCTCGTTTAACAGCGAATTCCCGTCGCGGAGCTGATTTTCGACGGTCGGGCGGTCCTTTGCCGGGTCCTGACGGATATAGAGCTTCTCGGGAGCTGCCGAGCTGAACCCCGCGTTGGCTGTGTTATCCCACTGCATCGGCGAGCGGGAGCCGGTCCTGCCGTATCCGCCTTCGACCGAGACGTGATTCTCGACATATCTCAAGCCGATCTCGTCGCCGTAGTAGATGAACGGTGCCCCCGGCATCGACAAAAGAAACGCAAACGCAAGCTTCAGGCGGTCGCCCTTGATCGATCTCGAAAGCCGATCCATATCGTGGTTGCCGGAGGGAATGCAGATCAGCCCCTTCTCGCCGGCGCTTTTATATGTCTCGATATACTTCTTCACGAACTCCGAGACGTCCCCTTTGCCGCCGAAAAACGGCTTTTCGCAGCGGAAGAGATCGTTATAATGCGACGGACCAAAGTGCAAAAGGAAATCCATGTGGAAGCCGCCTTCGAGGGATTTGTCCGGCTCGCCCCACTCCGAGACCATCGCTGCCTCGGGGAATTCCTCGTCTAAAAATTCGCGGATATTTTTCCATAGGGAGATGGTGCCCCGCCCGTTCTCGTCGTGCTTTACAAGGGAGCCTGCCATGTCCACCCGGAAGCCGTCGCAGCCGAGGGAAAGCCAGAACCTCATGATGTTCTTAAGCTCCTCTCTTGTCGCGATGGGACCGGCGGCGTCCATCGGCTGCTGCCACGGTCGCTCGGGCTTATAGAAACCGTAGTTGAGCGCCGGCTGATGTGAGAAGAAATTGACCGCGCAGGAGCCGTCGCGATCCGAAATTCCCCGAAGCGAAGCCATTCCCGAAGGCTCCTCCCAGATCGAGTCGGTCCAGACGTAGCGGTCGGTGAATTCGTTTCTCTCCGGCTTCATCGACTCCTTGAACCACCTGTGCTCCACCGAGGTGTGACCCGGCACGAGGTCCAAAAGAATATGCATGCCCCGCTTATGTACCTCGGAAAATAGGCGTTTTAAATCCTCGTTGGTGCCGTAACGGGGTGCCGCAGTGTAGTAGTCGGAGACGTCGTAACCCGCGTCGCCGAAGGGCGATTCAAAGCAGGGGTTCATCCAGATCGCGTTGCAGCCGAGGTCTTTGATGTAGTCGAGCTTTGAGATTATGCCGTTAAAGTCGCCGATCCCGTCGCCGTTTGAGTCCATAAATGATTGGGGATAGATTTCGTAAAAGACGGCTCCGTCGAGCCATGAGGGTGAATTTTTCATGCCGATACCTCCCGGGTGTTTTTTTAAAGTATAGCATAGGTGGGCGGGGAATGCAAGGGCTTATAGAAAACAGAAATGAGAAATCAGAGGGCAGAGGCGGGAGGAGGGAAGTGTGATGGTTCTATCGGGGGGATGGCGGTATGTGCAGGCTTGGGACAGGGGGTGGTGCCCCTGTCGTACAGTGGTGGGGTGAGAGGGATCGGGGCGAAGCCCAAGCCGTGCGAAGCACGGCTTCTGCCTCAGCTTCGCTGAGGCAGCCGGCGCCTTCGGCGCCGGGGGCTTCGCCCCTGCAGTCTCCTCCCCTGCCATTCCCCCTAAGACCCACTCAGCCCCGTGCCCGGGTTTTCACACCCCTCCGAGTCCCGATAGAGCCGAATCAGAGGGAAGTATGATGCTTCTATCAGGGCTTGGTGTTATGTGAAGGCTTGGCGCGGGGTGCGGTGCCTCTGTCGTACATTGAGTGGGGTGAGAGGGCTCGGGGCGAAGCCCAAGCCGTGCGAAGCACGGCTTCTGCCTCAGCTTCGCTGAGGCAGCCGGCGCCTTCGGCGCCGGGGGGCTTCGCCCCCGCCCCCTCCCCCGCTCACCCCCCTAAGACCCACCAAGCCCCATGCCAAGGTTTTAACACCCCTCCAAGCCCCGATATACCCAAAAATCCCCCGTTTCCCCCACCCGCAACTAAATTTAGCACCGAAAAAATAAGTTGCAACCTCGGGTTGGTGGTGCTATAATGGTATCCGAGGTATGATTTTACTGTGCTTAAGGCGCAAAAATCATCAAAAGGAGAAATATTATGAGCTTCAGCGAAAATTTACAGACACTGCGCAAATCCCACGGAATTTCACAGGAACAGCTTGCCGAGCGCTTAAACGTCTCGCGACAGGCGGTATCGAAATGGGAGACCGACGGCGGGTACCCCGAAATGGACAAAATTATCCAGCTTTGCGAGCTGTTCGACGTCACGATGGACGAGCTGATAAAAGGACAGGTCGAAGTCGATAAGGCGGATATCCGCAAAAAATACGACCGCCACTTCTCCTCTTTCGCCAAAAGTATCGCGACCGGGGTATTCCTTATAATAGCCGGCGTGGCGGTCTCGTCGTTCAATTTCAGAAAATTCTTCGGCGCGGGAATGGATTCTTTGGTCAACGGGATCGTGTTCATATTTTTTGCAGTCGGGATCGCTCTTCTGACCGTCTTCGGGCTGAAAAACAGCAGTTTTGAACGTGAGAACCCGGTGATTCCCGACATATACGCCTCCGAAGAGCGCGAGAAATTCAATACCAAAATCTTTCCGTACCTCATCGCCGGCGGGGTGGCGCTTATATTCATCGGAATAATAATTACTATGATAATTAACCCCGATATCGGAAACACGCTCTTTCTCCTGCTTTTGGCGGCTGCGGTCTGGCTGTTTATTTACGCCGGGATCACGCATGATAAATTCGACGTCGAGGATTACAACCGCGAGTGCGACTTCGAGCAGGGTATCAAGGACACCGACCCGCCCGAGATCGTCAGGCAAAAGAAGGCAAAGAGCCTTGTGAGGCGTATCTGCGGGGTGATCATGCTCACCGCGACGGCGGTATATCTGCTGATCGGCTTCGTTTGGAATATCTGGAGCCCCTCTTGGGCAATTTTCCCGGTGTGCGGCATTATCTGCGCGATCGTGCATTTGGTGATCAGGACAGATAAATAGCGCCGAAATAATCAATATAAAAGCTCGCCGATCTTAAATCAGCGAGCTTATTTTTATACGTCACTCCACCGCAAAAAGCATTCTCCCATACGTCGGGTAGGGCCAATACTTTTCGCCGACAAGCGTCTCAATCTCGTCTGCGGAGGCTCTGAGGTCCTGCATCGCGGGAATTATTACGTCGCGCATGTGGTTTGCGGTCTCCTGAGTGTTCGCGCCGAGGGCGTCGCTCAGCTGCTCAAGCTTCTGCATTTTGCGGTACATCTCGGTCGAGAGCGACGTCAGACGCTTGATCATGTCCGTCTCGAACCCGCACTCGACGTCCGCGATCCCCTTGAGCCCCGACACGACCTCCGACATCTTCCGAACGTATGTAGACACCGCCGGGAGAATGTCTTTTTTAGACATGTCGATCATCGTCAGCGCCTCGATCTTTATTACTTTGCAGTAGTTTTCAAGATAGATCTGATACCTCGACTCGAGCTCAAGCTGCGAGAATACCCCCTGCCGCTTGAACATATCGACGTTTTCTTTATCCAAGATATGCGGAAGCGCGTCGGGGGTGGTTCTGAGATTGTGCAGCCCCCGCCTTTCGGCTTCCTTGACCCACTCCTCACTGTAGCCATCGCCGTTAAAGAGTATCGCCCGGTTTTCGGTGATGGTACGCTTTATCAGTCCCTCAAGCGCCTCGTTGAAGTTTTCGGCACCGCTCAGTTCATCATAAAATCTGTCCAGCTCGTCTGCCAAGACGGCGTTTAAGACAGTAGTCGGGATCGCGATAGAGCTTGATGAACCGGGGCTTCGGAATTCAAATTTGTTTCCGGTGAACGCAAAGGGCGAGGTGCGGTTGCGGTCCGTAGTATCGCGTTTGAAGTGTGGAAGAACATCTACCCCGATCTCCATATCGATGCGGTTGCTGCCCTCATATTCGCTTCCCTCGACGATGGATTCAAGTATCTCGGTCAGCTCATCTCCCAAAAACATCGAGATGATTGCGGGAGGCGCCTCGTTTCCGCCGAGGCGGTGGTCGTTGCCGGCAGAGGCTACGGACACCCGCAGAAGGTCCTGATATTCATTAACGCCTTTAATCACCGCAACTAAGAAGAGCAGGAATTGCGCGTTTTCACGCGGGGTCTTGCCCGGCTCGAAGAGGTTCACGCCCTCGTAGGTCTGGACCGACCAGTTGTCGTGCTTTCCGGAGCCGTTTATGCCCTCAAACGGCTTTTCATGCAGCACGCACTTAAAGCCGTGGCGGTGTGCGACCTTTCTTAAAAGCTCCATCGTCAGCTGGTTGTGATCAGAGGCGATGTTTGCGGTGGAGTAGATCGGCGCGATCTCATGCTGCGACGGCGCCACTTCGTTGTGCTCGGTCTTTGCCATCACCCCTAATTTCCACAGTTCCTCGTCAAGATCACGCATAAAGGACTTTACCCGCATTCTGAGCATGCCGTAATAGTGATCTTCAAGCTCCTGACCCTTAGGAGGCTTTGCGCCGAAGAGCGTTCTGCCGGTGAATATCAGGTCCTTGCGGCGGGCGTACATATCCCTATCAATCAAAAAATACTCCTGCTCGGGTCCGCATGTTGAGACGACGCCTTTGGTCTCGACACCGAAGAGCGAGAGAATGCGCTTTGCAGAGCGGTTGAGAGCCTCCATCGAGCGAAGAAGCGGGGTCTTGTTGTCGAGCGCTTCGCCGCTGTAGGAGCAAAATGCCGTCGGAATGCAGAGGGTGTTCTCCTTGATGAACGCGTAGGAAGTCGGGTCCCAAGCCGTGTAGCCGCGGGCTTCAAAGGTCGCTCGCAAGCCTCCCGACGGGAAGCTTGAGCCGTCGGTCTCGCCCTTGATGAGCTCCTTGCCCTTGAATTCCATGATCGGCTCGCCGGCTTTTTCCCCGGCTAAGAAGCTGTCGTGCTTTTCGGCTGTTATACCGGTCAGCGGTTGGAACCAGTGGGTGAAGTGAGTCGCGCCCTGCTCGATCGCCCAGTCCCGCATGGCTGAGGCAACTTTCGAGGCGACCGACGGGTCAAGAGGCTTGCCGGACTCAATGGTCTTGCGAAGAGCCTCATAGGCGTCCACAGGGAGCCTTTCGCGCATCACACGATCGTTAAAGACGGCGCTGCCGAAGGTTTCGGTAATGATGTTTGGCATAAATTTCCTCCAAATGAGTTATAAAAAGTGATACTCAAAGTATAGTACATTTTATGCCGAATGTCAACCGAATAAGAACGGGAAATGCGGTCTAATCGACCGCCTCAAGAGGACAGAAGTCAGAAGTCGGATTGTCAGAATTTCAAGGTGTCACCGGTGGCGACAGATTTATAATGAGAGTGTTTGTACACAGGAAATTGAGATAGACTCAGAGGCGGAATTTTACCGTCCATTCACCCAATAGCTCGACCACGCTTCCGTCCGCTTTCTTTGCCGCTATGCCTTCCACCCTCAAAGTGTAATCCGTCTCCCTTCTCAGCTTCCCGCCGAAAGGTTCTTTTTCAAGATATAGCGCCAAATTCTCAACATGATCCCTGATTTTGAGATTTTTTTCGTCGTTGGTATAGCTTCCCTCCAGCTTGCCGAAGTTGTCGCCGTATGGCGTGGACATCGCTCCGTAGTAGTCTACAAGTTCGTAGGAATAAATATAGACGTCGGAGTATTCGGGATCATTTGACTGGGCGGTGAATTTCACGATATTCTCCCCTGCTTTTTCGGCGGTTATCGTGATGATCTCGCTGCTTATGATCTCCGAGCTCTGTTGATTGAAAACGCCGAGCCGATGCGAATCGAGATAGCTCTTTGCTCCGACCGGTACTATCACGAGCGCAACCAGTGCAACCGCAGCCGCAATAACCGTCATCATCTTTCTCTTGGTCATAACAATCCGCTTCGGCTGATAGTCAAGGGCTTCCGAAATCATGCTGTCCGGCAGATTTCCCACCGCGTTTGACATTTTCTCTTTATTTTCCATACTTATTGCTCCTTTCAAGATATTTACATAACCTTTTTCTGACGCGGCAGAGGGAGGTTCGCACATTTCCCTCGGACATGCCCATATCATGCGCGATTTCGGAAATGCCGTCGAGGAAAAAGTAGCGCTTTACAAACATCACCCGAAGCCGCTCGGGTTCGGACTTCAAAAAGTCCTCCAAGACGAGCCGCAGCTCCAAATCCTCCATTTCCCGGGCTGATGGGAGGTCGCTCATGACCGCTTCAAGCTCTTCAAGCGGCACCGAGGCGTTGACATTTCGCTTTTTCGCAAGACACCGCTCAAGACACTTAAGCGACGAGTTTCTTGCGGCTTTGCAGCAGTATGCCCGAAGATTATCCGGCTTTGCGGGAGGTATTGCGTTCCAAAGACCCATCAGCGCGTCCGAGACCGCTTCCTCGGCGTCCTCGCGGGTGGGACAAATGTTTTTTGCGACGCGATCCATAAGACTGCCGTATGCGTTTTTGATCTCACTAAGCGCGCTCTCGTCACGATTTTCAAAAAGCGCGATGATTTCATCGTCCTCCGAGGCGATCATCTCCTTTCCGCTTCACTTTTAAGATTCGGAAATGTCCCAAAAATGTTACAAAAATTTTCGGGATAAATACCCCGAAAATCGGCATAATAAAACAAAAAAGGTGGTTTTTATGAAGCTTTCAAATTCACAGTATCATGAGCTTGCGGACGAGGCGGCGGCGCGCTCGAAGGCGTATTTAAACATTCCCAAGGCGTTTTTAATAGGCGGGCTTATCTGCCTTGCGGGTCAGGGACTTTTAGAGATGTTTAAGGCGACGGGTCTTTCCTCGGATGAATCGGGAGCCTACACCTCAATCACTCTTGTCCTGTTTTCGGCGATTTTAACGGCTGTCGGGCTATATCCGAAAGTCGCAAAACACGGCGGGGCAGGCACGCTTGTTCCCATCACGGGATTTGCAAACGCCGTCGTCTCCCCGGCGATAGAGTTTCGCACCGAAGGCTGGGTGCTGGGAGTAGGTACGAAAATTTTCGCGATCGCGGGACCCGTGATCCTCTACGGCACCGCCGCAAGCGTTCTCTACGGGCTTATCTACTGGGCGGTAAACATGATAATATAAAAAAATCCCTCTCCGGAAATCCGAAGAGGGAAATTTTTTCAGTCCACAAGCTCGATGATCGCCATCTCCGCGGCGTCTCCGCGTCTGGGTCCGGTCTTGATGATCCTTGTGTAGCCGCCTTTGCGGTCGGCATATTTCGGGGCTATCTCATCGGAAAGCTTCTTGGCGACGCTCTCCTTTGTGACATAGGCAAAAATCTGGCGCTTGGAGTGAAGGTCGCCCGCTTTAGCTAAAGTGACCATCTTTTCCGCCATCGCGGAAACCTCCTTTGCCCTTGTGACCGTGGTCTCGATCTTGCCGTTTTCAAACAGGTAAGTGACCATCGCGCGAAGCATGGCGCGTCTGTGGTCGGTGGTCCTGCCAAGTTTTCTTGTGCCCGGCATGTTATTCAACTCCTTCTAATCGAAGTCAGAGGTCGGACGCCGGAAAACATCTCCGGCTGACCGTTCTGCATTTCAAAATTTGCGTGCAGAAGCGTATTCTGCGTTTATTCGTCGGAAGAGGACATTTCGTAGCCAAGGGATTTGAGCTTCTCCTTGACCTCATCAAACGACTTCTTTCCGAGATTTCTGACCTTCATCATTTCCTCTTCGGACTTTTCGATCAGGTCGTTGACAGTGTTGATACCCGCTCTCTTAAGGCAGTTAAAGCTTCTCACCGACAAGTCAAGTTCCTCAATGGTCATCTCAAGGACTTTCTCCTTGGACTTGTTGTCTTTTTCAGCCAGAATCCTGTCAACGCCGGTATCTTCCGAGAGATTGACGAAGAGGTTCAGATGCTCGTTGAGGAGTTTGGCTGCCATGCTGACGGCTTCTTTTGCGGAGATGACTCCGTCCGTCCACACTTCAAGCGTGAGCTTGTCATAATCGGTGATCTGTCCGACACGGGTGTTTTCCACCGTGTAGTTGACCTTAACGACCGGGGTATAAATGCTGTCCATCGCGATAAGTCCGATGGGAGCGTTCTGCATATGCGCCTTGTTCTTTTCGGCGGAGACATATCCCCTGCCGCGGTCAAGAACAATTTCCATATAAAGCTTTGCGTCTGAGTCAAGAGTGGCGATGTGCATGTTCGGGACTAAAATCTCGACCTCGGAATCGGTCTTGATGTCGCCCGCGGTGACTTCGCACTCGCCCTCCGCCTCGATATATACCGTCTTGGGTCCGTCGCAGAAGAGCTTTGCGGTCAGCCCCTTCAGATTCAGGACGATCTCGCTGACGTCCTCCTTGACGCCGGGGACGGTTGACAGTTCATGGTGTATGCCGTCTATCTTGATCGAAGTTACGGCAACGCCGGGGAGAGATGAAAGCAATACGCGTCTGAGACTGTTACCGATAGTAGTGCCGTAACCTCTTTCAAGCGGCTCCAGAACGAATTTTCCGTAGGTGCCGTTTGATTTGAGCTCGGCTATTTCTATGTTCGGTCTTTCAATTTTTTCAAGCATTAGCAAGCCTCCATTTCTTTAGTGGCAGACATATTTTTCCGGAATAAATCCGGAAAAACTGCCCCCTCCCATGTTTGGTGAATGAATGAGTCGGATTACTTGGAGTAAAGCTCGACGATGAGGTGCTCCTCGACTTCGTAATCAAGGTCTTCCTTGACGGGGAGCCTGACAACGCTCGCAGTAAGGTTTTCTTTGTTGACGTCGAGCCATGACGGAACGAGTCTGCCGTTGGTGCCCTCGACGATCTCCTGGAATTTGACGCTCTTCTTGGAGTTTTCTCTTAAGGAGATGACGTCGCCGACCTTGACGCGGAAGGAAGGAATATCGACTCTCTTGCCGTTGACGTCGAAGTGACCGTGGGAGACGAGCTGCCTTGCCTCGCGCCTTGTGAGCGCAAGACCCATTCTGAACACTACGTTGTCAAGCCTGCACTCCAAAAGGGTGAGCAGGTTCGCACCGGCTTGCCCCTCCATCTTTTCGGCTCTCTCATAGATGTGTCTGAACTGCTTCTCGCCGGGACCGTAGATGAATTTCAGCTTCTGCTTCTCTTTGAGCTGCATCTTGTAGTCGGACTCCATCTTTCTGAATCCCGCCTGAGAATTTCTCTTGGTCTCCTTGCCGACGCCCATTACCATGGGGCTGATTCCTAAGGACTTGCATTTCTTTAAAATAGGTTCTCTGTTTACAGACATTGGGTAAATCCTCCGTTTATTGATAGATTATCGGGTCTTAATTTTACGCACCCGACGCCGAGTAAACTTTAACTCGGTTTAGGCAAAGTGAAATTACACTCTGCGGCGTTTAGGCGGACGGCAGCCGTTGTGGGGGATCGGGGTGACGTCCTTGATGAGGCGGACTTCAAGCTCCTCCGACTGAAGCGCTCTGATGGCGGCTTCTCTTCCCTGACCGGGTCCGTTTACATATACTTCGACGATCTTAAGACCGTGCTCCTTAGCTGCTCTTGCGGCAGTCTCGGCGGCGGACTGAGCCGCGAACGGGGTGGACTTTTTGGAGCCGCGGAAGCCTAAGCCGCCGGCAGAAGCCCACGAGATCGCGTTGCCCTGCATATCGGTGATCGTGACGATGGTGTTGTTGAACGAGGACTGGATATGAACCTGTCCCATCTCGATGTTCTTTCTTTCTCTGCGACGCCTGATGGTCGTCTTCTTAGCTGATTTTTGCTGAGCCACTGGTTATATCCCTCCTTTTACTTCTTCTTGTTGGCGATTGTCTTGGCGGGACCCTTTCTGGTCCTCGCGTTGGTCTTGGTTCTCTGTCCTCTGACCGGCAGACCCCTTCTGTGACGGGTTCCGCGGTAGCAGCCGACTTCGATGAGCCTCTTGATATTGAGCTGGACTTCGCGTCTCTTATCTCCCTCAACGATAAGGTGATGGTCGATATATTCACGGAGCTTAGCGGTGTCCTCCTCGGTCATATCCCTGACTCTTAAATCGGGATCAACGCCGGTCTCCTTGCAGATCTTGGTAGCGGTCGGCTGACCGATTCCGTAGATATAGGTTAAGGCGACTTCGATCCTCTTGTCTCTGGGAAGGTCGATACTTGCTATACGAGCCATGCTTTTAATGCACCTCCATTAAGTGTTTTTAACCCTGACGCTGTTTGTGCTTGGGATTTTCGCAGATGACCATAACTTTGCCCTTGCGCTTGATTACCTTGCACTTTTCACACATCGGTTTAACTGAAGGTCTTACTTTCATTGAAATACCTCCTTGAAATCTGTGGATAATGATTGTTTACTTGGTTCTCCAAGTTATTCTGCCCTTTGTCAGATCATAGGGCGACATCTCGACCGTGACCTTGTCGCCGGGAACGATCCTGATATAATTCTGTCTCAGCTTTCCGGAAATATGGGCGAGAATTTTGTGTCCGTTGGCGAGCTCGACCTCAAAAACTGCGTTGGGTCTTGCGTCGGTAACGGTGCCTTCAAGTTCGATTACATCTTCTTTTGACATTTCTTTCTCTCCTTATCGGGTCTCAGTCAGTGTTTTGGCTAAAAGACTCCGGGTCAAAAGTCTTTAAAAGCCTTCTAAGTTTTCTATCTGTCACGTCCGTCATGTCGATTTCCCAGCCGGCGGGTGAAATGTGTTTTACGTTTTTTCGCTTAGGGCTTGAGAGCTTTCTCTCTTTGCCGTCGGCGATATAAACGCAGCGGTCAAGGATCGCTTCAGCAACGAATAAGCGGTCCTTATCCCTTCCGGCGAGGCTTCTTACGACGGAACCTCTGACAAGCTTCACTTCGATTCCTCTCATTCCGGCATGGTCATTATCATGCAGCCGTCGGGGGTTATAGCCGCCGTGTGCTCAAAGTGAGCCGACAGCTTCCCGTCGGCGGTCCTGACCGTCCAGCCGTCCGGAAGAATCTTTACGTCGGGCACGCCCTCGTTTATCATCGGTTCGATGGCGATGACCATCCCCGCGACAAGCCTCGGTCCGTGTCCCGCTCTGCCGTAATTCGGCACCTCGGGGTCCTCATGCAGGTTTCTGCCCACTCCGTGTCCGACAAACTGCCGCACAACCGAGTATCCCCGATCTTCATTATACTGCTGTATCAGCGCAGAGATATCCCCGATCCGAATGCCGGGTCTTAAAATCTCAAGAGCAGCCTTTAAGCTTCCCTCCGTCGAATCCATCAGGGCTTGGGCTTTATCGGATATTTCCCCGACCGCGAATGTCTTAGCCGAGTCGCCGTGGTAGCCGTCGATATACGCTCCAACGTCCACCGAGACGATATCTCCCTTTTTAAGCTTTTCGCTCTTTGACGGAATGCCGTGGATAACGGTGTCGTTCACCGAAATGCACGCCGACGCGGGATAGCCGTTATAGTGGAGAAAAGAGGGCTTTGCCCCGTGGGAGACGATGTAATCATGAATAATGCGGTCAAGTTCATATGTCGACATTCCCTCATGAATCACCTCTCCGGCTTTTACAAGCGCTCCGCCGGTGATTATCCCCGCTTTTCTCATTTTCAGCAGTTCGTTTGAAGTTTTTACATTGATCATTCGTTGATCGCCTCAAGGACAAGCCTGCTCGTCTCGGCGACTTCTTCCTGTCCGACGACAGTGCGAAGTTTGCCTTTTCCCTGATAGAAGTCCTTTAAGGGCGCAGTCTTTTCATGATAGACCTTTAAGCGCTCCAAAACCGTCGCGGGCTCGTCGTCCTTTCGGGTGACGACCTTTCCCCCGCAGGAATCGCATATTCCCGGGACCAAAGTGGGCTTGTAGTCAACGTGATAGGAGTTGCCGCATTTCTCGCATACTCTTCTGCCGCCGAGGCGCTGTGCGATCTTCTCGTCGGGAACATATATCTCGATGACCTTATCGATGTTGACGCCCATCTTCTCAAGCGCTTCCGCCTGAGGTACGGTTCTCGGGAATCCGTCGAGGATAAAGCCGTCCTTGCAGTCGGGCTCGGCTATCCTGTCCTTTAAGATACCGATGACCACCTCGTCGGGCACAAGTTCGCCCGCGTCCATAAATTTCTTAGCGGCAAGTCCGCTCTCGGTGCCGTTTTTGACAGCCTCCCTGAGCATATTGCCGGTGGAGATCGCCGGAATACCTTTGGTGGCGCAAATTACCTCCGCCTGAGTGCCTTTGCCGGCTCCGGGTGCTCCGAGTAAAATAAGATTCATGCCTGCGCTCCTTTCTGTTATATCTCGGGGTACGGTGAACGGGAAATCCCGAACACCGTTTCCCGCTGATTATTCAAGGAATCCCTTGTGATGTCTCATCATCAGCTGGCTCTCGAGCTGTCTTACGGTCTCAAGCGCAACGGACACGACGATGAGGATTGAAGTTCCGCCGAGCGCCACTGCCTGAACATTCGTCACCTGAGCGAAGATGATCGGGAAGAGCGCCACAACTCCCAAGAACAGCGCGCCGACGAGTATCAGCTTGGACAAAATCCTTGTGATGTAGTCGGAGGTCGGCTTGCCGGGACGGATACCCGGGACGCCGCCGTTGTTCTGTCTTAAGTTGTTTGCGATCTCGACGGGGTTGTACTGCATCGACACATAGAAGTAGGAGAAGATGATGATGAGTACGAAGTAGATGGTGCCGTAGATCGGGCTGGTCTGGCTGAACGCTCTCATGAAGCCGTACCAGAAGGTGCCCGCTTCCGGCTCGCCGGTGAACATCTGAATGGTCTGCGGGATCGAGAGGAAGGACATCGCGAAGATGATCGGCAAAACGCCCGCCATCGCGATCTTGATGGGAAGATAGGTCGCCTGACCGCCGTAGATCTTTCTGCCGACGACTCTCTTGGCGTACTGGATCGGGATTCTTCTCTCGGCGTTATCCATGAAGATGATGAACGCGATCATCAAAACGAAGAGCACGATCATGATCGGGATAAGCGCGATATAGAAGGGATTTCCGGTCTGCGCCAAAGTCGAGAAGGTCTCGCCGAACTGCGGAGGCAGGTTTGCGATGATACCCGCGAAGAGGAGGATGGAAATGCCGTTTCCGATTCCGAATTTATCGATCTGCGCGCCGAGCCAGATGACGAGCATTGCGCCCGCGGTGAAGCAGCAGATGATGACGATCTCTGCCATAACCTTCGAGAAGCCCTCGGTGTAGGTCAGCGAGCCGGAATTCTTGAGCGTGAGATAGTATGCCCAAGACTGGAAAGCCGCGATCGCAAGGGTCGAATACTTGGTGATCTTGTCAAGCTTTGCTCTGCCGCTCTCGCCTTCCTTAGCCATGCGCTCAAGGGCGGGAATGGCGAAGGTCAGAAGCTGAATGATGATCTGCGCGTTGATGTAAGGCGTGATCGAAAGGCACATAAGGGTTGCTCTTGAGAAGGTTCCGCCCGAGAAAAGGTTAAGGGTGGAGAAGATCGAGTTGCCCCCGCCGATCATCTCGGCGATAGCGTCGGCATTTAAGAAGGGGACCGGGATAAATCCGCCCAATCTGTAAATGATGACGATAAAGAGGGTGAAGAGGATCTTTTTGCGGATATCCGCAACCTTCCAAGCGTTTTTTAAAGTTTCAAACACCTTATACCACCTCTGCCTCTCCGCCGACCTTTTCTATCTTTTCCTTTGCGGAAGCCGAGAATGCAGCGGCTTTAACGGTGAGCTTACGGGTGATTTCGCCGTTGCCCAGAATCTTGACGCCGTCAAGTTCCTTCTTGATCATGCCGGCAGCTTTCAGAAGCTCGGCGTCGACAACAGTTCCCTCGACGAATCTGTCGAGATTGGACACGTTGACGGTCGCATATTTGGTCGCAAAAACATTGGTGAATCCCCTCTTAGGAATCCTTCTTGCAAGCCTTGTCTGTCCGCCTTCAAAGCCGGGTCTGACGCCGCCGCCCGAACGGGCGTTCTGTCCTTTATGACCCTTAGCAGCAGTCTTACCCCATCCGGAGCCGTGACCTCTGCCTACTCTTTTGGCTTCGCGGGTAGAACCCTCGGCGGGAGCCAAATCCTGAAGTTTCATATGCTACACCTCCTTAATTTATTCTTCGGTCACTTTGATCAGGTGCTTAATCTTAGTGATTTTTCCTTTGGTCTGAGGGTTGTCGGGTTGAACAGTCGAGTCGCCGATTCTGCGAAGTCCCAAGGCGTTTGCGGTTGCGATCTGCGCCTTAAGTCTTCCGTTGAGGCTCTTCGTTAAAGTGACTTTAAGAGCCATCAGTTGTCCCCTCCTTTAGCAAATATCTCCTTTACGGTCTTGCCCCTCTTTGCCGCGACTTCCTCGGCGCTCTTTAAGGAGCCCAAGCCGTTGAAGGTCGCGCGCACTACGTTGCAGGGGTTGTTGGAACGAAGGGATTTCGTTCTGATGTCCTTAATGCCCGCCGCTTCGATGACGGCGCGGACAGGACCGCCTGCGATAACTCCCGTACCTTCGGCGGCAGGACGCAGCAAAACTCTTCCCGCGCCATAGATGCCGACGATCTCATGGGGAATGGTAGTGCCCTTGAGAGGGACGGTTATAAGATTCTTCTTGGCGTCCTCGATGCCCTTTCTGATGGCGTCGGGAACTTCGCTTGATTTTCCGATCCCGAAGCCGACGGTGCCGTTGCCGTCGCCCACGACCATGAGCGCGGAGAACTTCATGATTCTGCCGCCCTTAACGGTCTTGGATACGCGGTTGATTGCGACGCGCTTTTCGATATCGAGCTGCAATTTGGACGCATCTATAATAGCCAAAACGATTACCTCCTTAACTTAGAACTTGAGTCCGCCTTCGCGGGCGCCGTCGGCAAGAGCCGCAACGCGTCCGTGATAAACGTAACCGCCTCTGTCGAAAACGACTTCTTCGACGCCCTTTTCGCGGCAGAGCTCAGCGATCTTCTCGCCGACCTTCTTTGCGCCCTCGACGTTTCCGCCGTTTCCTTCAAAGCCCTTAGTCATGCTGGAAGCCGCGCAGATAGTCGTCCCGGCAGCGTCGTCGATGACCTGAGCGTAGATATGTTTAGCGGAGCGGAATACGCAGAGGCGAGGAACCGAAGCGGTGCCGCTGACCTTCGAGCGCACTCTTGCGTGGCGGTGTGCTCTTGCCTTGGCACGATCAATAGTTTTAACCATAGCTTTACCTCTCCTTTAATTACTTCTTTGCGCCCTTGCCCGCTTTACCTGCCTTGCGGACGATGACTTCTCCGTCGTAGCGAATTCCCTTGCCCTTATACGGTTCGGGAGGACGCTTGGCTCTCACTTCGCAGGCAAACTGACCTACCTCCTGCTTGTCGATGCCCTTGACAAGAATCTGGTTGGGCTGGGGAACCTCAAGCTTTATGCTCTCCGTCTCGGATACGGTGACCTGATGGGAGTAGCCGAGGTTTAAGATGACGTCCTTGCCCTGCTTGGCAGCACGGTAACCGGTTCCCTCGATGATGAGGAGCTTCTGGTAGCCGTTGACAACGCCTTCGACCATGTTGTGCACAAGGGTCCTTGTGAGACCGTGGAGCGATTTGGTGAGCTGCTCGTCATTAGGACGCGCAACTTTGATTTCATTGTTTTCGACCTCGATCTTCAGCATCGGGCTGAAGGTCTTGGTAAGAGTACCCTTAGGTCCCTTAACGGTGACGACGTTGCCTTCTGCAACGCTGATCTCGACGCCGGCAGGGACAGTTATGGGCTTTAATCCTATTCTTGACATAACTTCCTCCTTACCAGACGAACGCTAAGATTTCGCCGCCTACTCCGAGTTCTCTCGCCTTTTTATCGGTTACGATACCCTTCGAGGTGGAAACGATCGCGACGCCGAGTCCCTTCATGACCTTCGGCATGTCCTCGCAGCTTGAGTAAATCCTAAGACCGGGCTTGGATACTCTTCTGATTCCGGAGATGACCGAGGCTTTATTCTCGTCATATTTGAGTGTGATCCTGATGATTCCCTGCTTGCCGTCTTCGACGATCTGATAGGACTTGATGTAGCCCTCATTCATCAAAATCTCGGTGATCGCCTTCTTGACATTTGAAGCGGGGATGTCAACAGTAGCGTGTCTTGCGGAGCTCGCGTTGCGAATTCTCGTCAAAAGATCCGCTATAGTATCGGTAATCTGCATACTGTTTTGCCTCCTTACGGTAAATTTACCAGCTTGCCTTCTTGACGCCGGGGATCTGTCCGTCGTGTGCAAGCTCTCTGAAGCAGATGCGGCAGATGCCGAATTTTCTCAGATATGCGTGGGGTCTCCCGCAGATCTTGCACCTGTTGTAAGCACGAGTCGAGAACTTAGGCTTCGCCTGCTGCTTCAAAATCATTGATTTCTTAGCCATGATATTTCCTCCTCATTACTTAGCGAACGGAGCGCCCAGCATTGAAAGCAGCTCCTTTGCTTCTTCGTCAGTCTTGGCGGTGGTGATGAAATTGATATCCATACCGCGGACTTTGTCTATCTTGTCGAACTCGATCTCGGGGAAGATGAGCTGCTCCTTGATTCCGGTGGAGTAATTTCCCCTGCCGTCAAAGGAGTTGGGATTGATTCCCTTGAAGTCTCTTACGCGCGGGAAAGCGACGTTGAAGAGCCTGTCGATGAATTCGTACATCTTGTCGGAGCGAAGAGTGACCTTCACGCCGATCGGCATTCCCTCGCGGAGTTTGAAGTTCGCGACGGACTTTTTCGCCTTGCAGACGATCGGTTTCTGACCGGTGATCGCCGAGAGATCGGTGATGACGGCGTCCACGACCTTTGAATTCTCCTTGGCTTCGCCGCAGCCGACATTGATGACGACCTTGTCGAGCTTCGGGATCTGCATGACGTTTTTATATCCGAATTTCTTCATTAAAGCGGGAGCGATTTCCTTGACATACTGATCTTTAAGTCTTGCCATTTACATATCCTCCTTACTTTAACTCGGCGCCGCAGCGCTTGCAAACTCTGACCTTGTTGCCGTCGCCGTCGGTCTTTACGCCGTATCTGACTCCTCTTCCGCATTTGGAGCAGAAGAGCGCGACCTTAGAGGAATACATGGCGGCTTCAGCCTTTACGATTCCGCCCTGATCTCCCTGTCTGCGGGGTCTTACCGACTTTGTGGCGATGTTGGCGCCCTCAACGATAAGTTTTCCTTCCTTCGGGGAAACGGCAAGAACCTTGCCCTTTTTGCCCTTGTCCTTACCGCTGAGAATTACAACGGAGTCGCCGGTTTTAACATGGATTTTGTTCATATTCTCGGTTCCTCCTTAAAGTACCTCGGGCGCCAGAGACATGATCTTGACAAAATCATGATCCCTGAGCTCTCTTGCGACGAGCCCGAAGATACGGGTCCCTCTCGGTGTTTTGTCTTCCTTGATTATAACGGCTGCGTTCTCATCGAAGCGGATATAAGTTCCGTCGTCTCGGCGCAAGCCCTTTGCTGAACGAACGATTACTGCTTTAACAACATCGCCCTTCTTGACCATGCCGCCGGGAGCCGCTTTTTTAACGGAAGCCACGACGACGTCGCCGATGTTGGCATACTTGCGGCGCGTGCCGCCCAAAACTCTTATGCACATGAGCTCTTTCGCGCCCGTGTTGTCTGCAACTTTGAGTCTGGTCTGCATCTGTATCACAGCAAGTTCCTCCTTTCAATAATTAAATATGGCTTACTTCGACTGTTCGAGGACCCTGACAAGGCGCCATCTCTTATCCTTGGAAAGAGGACGGGTCTCCATGATTTCGACCTTGTCGCCGATATGGGCGGTGTTGTCCTCGTCGTGAGCCTTGAACTTAACGGTTCTCTTGATGATCTTCTTGTAAAGAGGGTGCATGACGTTGTCGGCGATGGCGACCACGATGGTCTTATCCATCTTGTCGGAGACGACGGTGCCCACTCTTGTCTTTCTAAGCTTTCTTTCGCTCATCTTACGATCCTCCTCTCAATCACTTCGACTCGTTCTGAGTGATAAAGGTCATAACTCTGGCGATGTCTTTCTTGACCTGTTTTATCCTCATCGGGTTGTCGAGCTGGTTGACAGTGTGCTGGAAACGAAGGTTGAAAAGCTCTTCTCTTAAGTCGGCGAGCTTTGACTGCATTTCGTTAAGAGTCATTTCCTTGATTTCACTTGTTTTCATACTCACTCACCATCCGTTTCTGCTGCGTTCTTCTTGACAAACTTGCACTTGATCGGGAGCTTGTGAGCCGCAAGACGCATAGCCTCTCTTGCGACGTCCTCGCTGACTCCCGCGATCTCGAACATCACTCTGCCCGGCTTGACGACCGCTACCCAGAACTCCGGAGTACCTTTACCGGAACCCATACGGGTACCCAAAGCTTTAGTGGTAACCGGCTTGTCGGGGAAGATCTTGATCCAGACCTGTCCGCCTCTCTTGATATAACGGGTCATAGCGATACGGGCTGCTTCGATCTGAGCCGAAGTGATCCACGAGGGCTCCAGAGCCTGAAGACCGTAATCTCCGTAGGCGACGTAATTACCCCTCGTTGCCTGACCTTTCATTCTGCCGCGGTGCTGTTTGCGGTGTTTAACTCTCTTTGGAAGTAACATTATTTAGTACCTCCTTCTCTTCTGTTATCCGGTCTGTCGCCTCTGGGCTGGCGGGGTCTCTGACCCTGACCGTCTCTTTGCTCGCGGGGACGTCTCGGTCTGTCGTCGCCGTTACGGGGACGGCGGTTGCGGCGCTCGGGACGCTCTTCCTTCGCTGCTGCTTCGCCCTTTAAGACTTCGCCCTTGTAGATCCAGACCTTGACGCCGATCCTGCCGTAGGTGGTAGCGGCTTCGGCTGTGCCGTAGTCGATGTCGGCTCTTATCGTCTGAAGAGGAATTGTTCCCTCGTGATAAGTCTCGCTTCTTGCGATCTCGGCTCCGCCCAGACGTCCGGAAGCCTTGGTCTTGATACCCTTAGCTCCGAGCTTCATGGCTCTTCCGATGGCGCCCTTCATGGCGCGTCTGAAAGCGATTCTCGCCTCAAGGTCGGAAGCGATCTTCTCGGCGACGAGCTGTGCGTTGAGGTCGGGAGACTTGACCTCGAAGATGTTGATGGAAACGGTCTTGCCGATCATCTTCTCAAGGTCTGCTTTGAGCTTCTCGACAGCCTCTCCGCCTCTGCCGATCACATAACCGGGCTTGGCGCAGTGGATATTGATCTTGACCTTATCTGCGAATCTTTCGATTTCGATGCGGGGCACTCCCGCGGAATAGAGGGTCTTTTTGATGTAGTTGCGGATATTATAGTCCTCGACAAGGGTATCGCCGAAGGTCGACTTATCTGCAAACCAGCGGGAATCCCAATCTTTGATTATGCCCACACGGAGTCCGTGCGGATTAACTTTTTGTCCCATAGTTTACCTCCTTCAGCAATTATTCTTTCTCGGCGAGAACAACCGTGACATGCGAAGTTCTCTTTAAGATGCGGGCGCCGCTGCCCTTTGCTCTTGCCTGATATCTCTTGATCGTAGGACCCGGGCAGACGAAGCACTCGGAAACAAAGAGGTTTGTCTTGTCCATCTGGAAATTGTTTTCCGCATTTGCGGCTGCCGAATTCAAGAGCTTGATGAGATATTCGCACGCGGACTTCGGAGTGTGCTTTAAAATCGCGAGCGCCGTCTCATAATCCTTGCCTCTTATAAGGTTGAGAACGATCTCCACCTTACGCGGAGCAATACGAGCGCCTCGAAGTATTGCTTTTGCTTGCATTTACCTTTCCTCCTTTCGGCATCACTTGCCGTTGTTGGAGGTCTTCGAGCCGGCGTGACCCTTAAAGGTCCTCGTCGGTGCAAACTCTCCTAAACGGTGACCGACCATGTCCTCGGTAATGTAGACCGGGATATGCTTGCGTCCGTCATGAACGGCAAATGTATGACCTACGAAATCAGGGAAGATAACGGAAGCTCTGCTCCATGTCTTGATAGCCTTCTTCTCTCCCGATTCGTTCATAGCGATGACCTTCTTGTAGAGGGACTCCTGTACATACGGTCCTTTTTTAACACTTCTACCCATTGTTCATTTGCCTCCCTTCATTACTTGGCGTTGCGACGCTTTACGATATACTTGTCGGAGCGGTTCTTCTTGGCTCTCGTCTTGTAACCTAAAGCGGGCTTGCCCCAAGGAGTGACCGGTGACGGATGACCGACGGGGGATTTTCCTTCACCGCCGCCGTGCGGGTGATCGCAGGGGTTCATGACCGAACCTCTGACGGTGGGTCTTACGCCCATGTGGCGCTTTCTGCCGGCTTTACCTAAGTGGACGTTTTCGTGATCGATATTTCCGACCTGTCCTATTGTAGCCATGCAGTCGGCGGGGACGTATCTCATCTCGCCGGAAGGAAGTCTTATAAGGACCTTGCCCTCTTCACGACCCATCAGCTGAGCCATGTTTCCTGCCGAGCGGACGAGCTGAGCGCCCTTGCCGGGGTAGAGCTCGATGTTGTGAATGAATGTGCCGACCGGAATGTTGATGAGCGGCAGTGCGTTGCCGGGCTTGATGTCGGCTGAAGCCCCCGCGCAGACGGTATCTCCTACCTTAAGACCGTTCGGTGCGATGATATAGCGCTTCTCTCCGTCCTCATACTGAACGAGGGCGATGTGAGCGGAGCGGTTGGGATCGTACTCAAGCGTCATAACGGTCGCGTTCATGTCGAGCTTGTTGCGCTTGAAATCGATCACGCGGTATTTCTTTCTCTCTCCGCCGCCGTGGTGACGGACGGTGATCCTGCCGTAGCTGTTTCTGCCCGAAGTCTTCTTCAGGGGTCTCAGCAGGCTCTTTTCGGGCTCGACTTTGGAAAGGACGCTGTAGTCCGTGACTGTCATTCCGCGGCGTCCGTTCGTAGTCGGCTTGTAGCTTTTTATAGCCATTTTTATCTCTCCTTAAAGATTATAGGTTTATCGGGAGCCCATTCCCATATAGAGGTCAGAATTCAGACAGACAGATAATCAGATACCTTTTCTGTAACTATTGCCTTCTGCCGAATACCGACCGTAGTCAGAAGTTAGAGCGTTAGAAATCAGAAATGTTTTAGCGTTCCGTCTTCTGATTAAATCATGCCGTCGAAGAAGGAGATGGTCTTTGAGCCCTCGGCGAGGGTGACGACTGCCTTCTTCCAAGAGGGGGTAGTTCCCTCATATCTTCCCATCCTGCGGGTCTTTCCGCGGACGGAGACGGTGTTGACCTTGGCAACCTTGACGCCGAACGCCTGCTCGACGGCAGACTTGATCTCAAACTTGTTGGCGTCCTTCATGACCCTGAAGGTGTATTTGCCGTGTCTTAAAGCCTCCATGGAAGCCTCGGTGACGACGGGCTTGATGATAATATCGTGAGCGGTCTTAACCATTAGCAGTATACCTCCTCGATCTTGGCTACGGCGTCGGCGACTACGATGAACTTATCGTAATTTAAGATGTCGTAGACGTTAAGAGTGCTGACAAGTGCGGTCTTGACGCCGGGGATATTTCTTGCGCTCTTGACGAGCTTTTCATCGACGTCGGTCTTGACGATAAGAGCCTTCTTGTCGGCTCCCAAAGCCTTTAACATCTCGGCGACGTTTTTAGTCTTGATGCCTTCAAAGTCGATGGCGTTGAGGACGATGACGTCTCCCTCGGCAAGCTTTGAGGACAAAGCGGATTTCATCGCGAGCCTTCTGACCTTCTTGTTGACGGTGTAGCGGTAGCTTCTCGGCTTGGGTCCCAAAGCGACTCCGCCGTGAGTCCACTGAGGAGAGCGGGTAGAACCCTGTCTTGCGTGACCTGTGCCCTTTTGTCTCCACGGTTTTCTTCCGCCGCCGGAGACCTCGGTTCTTGTGAGAGTTGACTGCGTGCCCTGTCTCTGATTCGCGAGATAGTTTACGACCATCGCGTGCATGACGGGTACATTGGGCTCGATGCCCCAGACTGCGTCGTTGAGCTCGGTTTCGGATACCTTAGTGCCCTTAACGTCAAATACAGAAATCTTAGACATATGTTATCCTCCTTCCGATTAAGCCTTCTTAACGCTGTCACGAACGGTTACGATGCCGTTTTTAGGACCCGGAATTGCGCCCTTTACAGCGATAAGATTGTTTTCGGCGTCTACCTTCACGACCTCAAGATTTAAGATCGTTACTCTCTCGGCGCCCAAGTGACCCGGCATTCCCTTGCCCTTGAAGATTCTTGAAGGCGACGAGCATGCGCCCATTGAACCTGCGTGGCGGTGTACGGGACCGGTACCGTGTGTTTCCTTTAATCTGTGATTGTTCCAGCGCTTGATGGTGCCGGCGAAGCCCTTACCCTTTGAAGTGCCGCAGACATCGACGATATCGCCGACCGCGAAGGTGTCCGCCTTGACAATGTCGCCGACGTTTACGCCGGAGATGTCGTCAAGCCTGAATTCTCTGAGGTGCTTCTTGAGGGCTACGTCAGCCTTCTTGAAGTGACCGGTCAAAGGCTTCTTGAGGCTCTTTGCCGTGGTGTCGCCGTAGCCGAGCTGCACGGCTTCGTAGCCGTCGTTCTCGGTCGTCTTCTTCTGTACGACGACGCAGGGACCTGCCTCAATGACGGAGACCGGAATGACCTTGCCGGTCTCGGTGAAGATCTGCGTCATGCCGATCTTCTTGCCGATGATTCCTTTTTGCATTTTAGTTTTCCTCCTATTCGGTTATTGGTCGGAAATTCCGACATGACCCTTGGCGCGTATTCGCTTGGAAGCCTTTATTATCGGCTTCTTTGGGAGATTACATGATCTCCATTACGATCTCTACGCCGGCAGGGAGCTCAAGATTCTGAAGAGCCGAGGTGGTCTCCGCAGTCGGGTGGAGCACGTCGATGAGCCTCTTATGGGTCCGAAGCTCAAACTGCTCGCGGCTGTCCTTATATATAAAGACGGCCCGCAGAATGGTGACGACTTCTTTGTCGGTGGGAAGCGGGACGGGTCCCGAGACCTTGGCGCCGCTTCTTTTGGCGGCTTCGACGATCTTTGCCGCCGCCGCGTCGACATTGGAGTGCTCATAGCCCTTGATCTTGATTCTGATTTTTTCATTGACTGCCATATAATTGCCTCCTTAGTAAGTGTTTTGGGGGCTCAGCCTGCTCGTGCAGACTGTTCTGTATCGTAACACGCTCCCGTGTGTTTCTTCATATCCTCATAAAAAACGCCGAAAATTGCGCTCATAAAAAGCGATTTTCGGAGGACCTGAGAACTCACACCAAAAAGGGGTCAGATGCTTTTGCGCTGACGTTTTACCGTCCGCAAGAGGCGCCAAAGCTTCCGTGTTCGTTGTTACAGTCGCCCGGTTTTAAATCGGACATACTCTGCCGAAATTACCTGACGGGTTTTGCGCCGTCAGCAACCTTCGGCTTCTTCGCATATCTTTACGCAGTCACGCAAGCTATAATATAGCACTAAACAGCCCCAATAGTCAAGTTTTTGCGAAAAATTCCCGTGTAGAAATTTTTACGATTTTTTACCTGATTTTTATGCAAAATCTACAAAAGCACAAGATTCAGCTACCAAGGTTGGAAATATCCACAACATTTTCTACCTTTTTAACGGAGTTTATGTCGGAAATGCTTATCAAATATCGATATGATACGGCTTTGCCGTCTTCCGTAACATCTGCGTTTTCGGAAAAGTCGAGCAGGTTGCCGTCGGAATCAAAATGATAATCCACCGAAAATGCGGTCAGCTCCCCTGCTCCCGAATATTCGGAGGCGATCTTTGAGACGTCGTACTCGTGGTGCACCCAGGTTACGGGACCCGGGTGATACAAAAAATTCATCTCCTGAACCGACGACTGCTCGGCGATGACTCCCGCCTTATAAAACAGTATCATGCCCTTGTCAGCCATCGGGTACTTGACGTCGCGGGAGTAGGCGGTGAAGTCGCGGTCGGTGACGGTGAGAGCGGTGATAACGCCGTTTTCGTCGGTGAACTGCTCTCGACCGTTGTTGTACTGCCGGAGATGGACGCCCTCGGAGTCGCCGATGTAGGAGTAGATCATGACGTCCTTTTCGTCATATTTGAATGTGAACGTCTGCTCGACCTCGCCGGTGACGTCGTTTCTGACTTCGACGCGAGCCGAATCGAGCGAGGCATAATTATCCCTCGCCGACAGGATCAGCTCCTCCCCGGGCAAGGGCTTCATGCCCGAGCAGCCCGCGAAAGATATCGTAAAAATCATCAGAATGAGCGAAAAAACCGCCCTTTTCATCATAAAATCCTCCCGACAGAAAAGCCCCCGACCGGGGGCAGTTATGTACTATTTGCTTCTGCGGCCGCGCTTTTTGACGTCCATGTTTTTAAGACCGGACATGCGGTCCTCACTCGACATCTTAAACTTCGAGAGCATATCTTCAAAGCCGGCGTCGGTGACGGTCGATTTCGGCTCGTAGGCATACTCATAGTCCTCGGGAGAGAAAATCTCTTTCTTGACGGGCTTTTTCGGAGCGTGATGCTGGGGACGGGGCTGATCGGAGTCCTTGTCCTTGCCGGATTGGTCGGGTCGCGGACGGCTTTGTCTCTGCGGACGGTCCTCCGCGCGCTTGATGGAGAGGCTGATCTTGCCGTCCTCCGAGATGCCGATGATCTTGACCTTGACGGTCTGCCCTTCCTTGACGTGTTCGTGAATGTCGTTTACATAGCTGGAGGCGATTTCCGAAATGTGAACCATGCCGGATTTTCCGCCGCCGAGGTCAACAAAAGCTCCGAAATTTTTGACGCCTGTGACTTTTCCCTCTAAGATTGAACCGATTTCGAGCTGCATTTGCAAATTTTTCCTCTTCCTTGGTGATATGTGCTGTCGTGCTTTTATTTAGCCTTGGCGTAGAATCTCCGCTCGCGGGGATATGCATAACCCAATTTCTCGACCGCGACGGTGAACATGTACTCCTCTTCGTCGGTGGTCTTTAGGATTCGCTGGTACTCGTCGTTTTCCTGACGGGTCTCGGTGATCTCCTGATTGAGTTTTTCGATCTGCATTCTCTGCTCGGCTATGTCAGCCTGAGTGCGGATGATGACGCCGACGGAGTATACGAGGATCAGCACAAAAAGGGTCAGCTTGAACAGGTCGGCAAGATGCGACCTGCGTCTTTTATGAGGTTCTGACATTTTTGCGCCTCCCCCGGCTTTGAGCTAAAATATTACACAGTAATTATTATACATCAATCGGGGGGCTTTGTGCAAGGATTTTCTTGAAATTTTTTCGTGTTTTTACTAAAATACGTTATTCCGAACAAAACGGAAAGCGCATTTTTAAGCAATCTGCCGAACTTTTTCAACGCGATTTTTACAAAATTAACCGCTTTCGCGACGAAGCCGCAGAGAATCCGTCCGAGGGTGACGATATATGTAAAAAAGCCTAGGAGCATTCCGATAAGTACGAAGCCCCTGATCTCGCCTCGGCAGAGAGCCGTGCAGTATGTGTAATAGGACAGCCCGAAGAGAACCGCATAGAGTACGTCCTCACAAAAAACAGCCAAAGCCGGGTGGCGGACGCTTATTCTGATCGCCCGGAATATGTCAAAAAGCGCGCCCATCAACATACCCAAAACAAGCGAACCCAAAAAAAGACGAAGCTCCAGAGCCGTTCCGAAAAAGTGGAGGGAGTAGACGTCGGACTTACTCATCTTGTCAGCTTGCCGAAGAGCCCGGTCTTTTTCTTGCGCTCTTTGTCACCGTAGACGACCGAGCGGATATCCCCGTCGATCTGCATATCCCCGGTGTCGACGTTCATCGCGTTGACGTGCAAAGCCCTCCCGCGGATCACCATCTCGCCCAAGGTCGTGTAGAGGGAAATCTCGTTCTCATCGAAGCTGTCCACGTCGGTGACGCCGGAAAGCTCCAAGGTTTGACGGTCCTGCAAAATCGCGCTGTGATGCGCTGTCATTTCTTCCATGTCGCTGCTCCTTTGGGGTTTTTGTATATGATATGCCGGGCGGGCGGGTTTTAGAAGGGGTGGGTGCGGGAGGAGGGCTTGGGCATTGGTGCGGGAAGGAGGGTGGGTGCGGAGGAAGAGGGGTCCCGGGCGAAGCCCGGTACGCAAAGCGTACCGACCCGCGCCGAAGGCGCGGGTCCGCCGGCTTTCAGCCGGCGGGGGCTTCGCCCGGGAACCCTCTTCCGGCACTCGCCCAAAAAAGAAGCAGACACGGTGTTTACCCGTGCCTGCAAAGCTTTAAGTTTTCACGCCCTTACGACAGCGGCACGAAGCCATGTCCAAAGGCTTATAAGCAGCACCCCGCCGGATAAGGAGTACATAACCGCCCCCAAGAGTTCCCCCGTGAAGAGCATCATCCCGAAGATCATCAGCACCCCGGAGAAGCCGATAAAGCATATCCTCCCGACCTTAGCCGGAACGCTCAGCCCGCGGAATTTAAAAATCTCCGAAAAACCGATCTTCCTGTCCTTTTTGATCGCAATGCCGATCATAAGCGTGAATGCCGTCATAACCAGCAGAAATCCAGCAGCCATGACCCATAAAAGCGGAATGAAAATAAGTCCCGCCTGATTATCGACTCCGTCGACCCCCTTTTTCATCGCCGAAAGCGACGTGAGGAAGAACATCAGCCCGTTAAATAGCGATATTCCCGTCATCATCAGCCAAAAGCTTCTCTTTTTCATGCCGGTCTCCTTTCAGAATCAGGGAACGAAGTTTGCGACTTCGTTGTTCAGATCGTCGAGGTAATACTGGATTCTCTCCTCGTTCTCCTCCTTGATCTGAGCCCATGTCTTGGCGTCAGCCTGCATGCCGTTTCTCTCGATGTCGGTGCAGATGACTCCCAAGGTCGAGCCGAGAGCGTTCTCTTCGTATGCAAGAATTACGTCATCGCCGTTGGCAAGCTCGATGCACTTGTCGTACATGTCGAGCATCTCGTCGGTCCAGAGATATTTCTCGACCTTCTGCTTTCTGTCGACGCTCATGACGGTGGGATCGATCGCCTTGAAGCGGTCGCACATGGCAAGAAGCGCAACTCCTTCGGGGTTCGGAGCATTCTTGACGATGCAGTAACCCATCGGGTCGGACTCGACAAGCTGCTGACCGTTGCCCTGAGGATCGCGCGGAAGCGGAACGAACATCAGCTCGTTCGCGGTGACGTCGGCATAGTCGGCGGAGATGTCTTCAACCGGACCGGTGATGTGGTAAGGACCGCCGCAGCTGAAGAGGAGATCGCCTTCCTTAAGACCGTCGCCGAAGTCGGCAGCGCCCGAAGCGCCCTGATTTCTCACCTTGTAGCCGTGCTCATAGTAGGGCCAGACGCACTGGTTCTTGTTGAGATCGTAAAGCAGATTGCCGGCGCGCTCAAGTGCGACGTCGTCCATGTTGGAGATGAACTTGTCGGTCTCGGGATCGTAGGAGATGATGGTGGTGCCGCAGGAACGCTGAAGCGCCCTTGAATAGACCCAGCCGTCGAGAGCATAGCGCTCGTCGTCGTCGTCCGAGAAGTCTTCGCACATCTCATAGAATTCGTCCCAAGTCCATTCGTTGTTGTAGAAGAGCTCTGCGGGATCGTCAAAGCCCCATTCGTCGATGACGCGGCGGTTATATGCCAAAATGCTGCCGAAATAGAGGTCGGTGCAGAGAAGATAAACGTCGTCGCCGAGCGAGAAGTAGGTCCGCATATAGTCGGAAATGCCGTCCCAGAGCGGGTCGTCAAGGTCTATGTAGGGGTTGATGGGCTGGAAAGTGCCGTGGAGAGCGTAGTAGGGGAAATTCTCCGTCTCGGCGTTGTAGAAGTCGGGGGAAGTGCCGGCGAGCATGAGATTCGCAAGCTGTGAGAATCTCTCGTCCCAGACGCATTCCGTCCACTCAATGTCGCAGCCGTATCTGTTCTTGAATGTGAAGTATCCGGTGTTTACGACTTCTCCCTCGGAATAGTTGTGGAAATCGTCAAACCAAGCATACCAGTTGATGGTAGTTCCGGCGGCTGCCGTATCCTCGACGGTGGGAAGATAGATACCCGCGGCATTAAGGATAGCCTCGGAATCCTCCGTCGAAAGCGTCAGCTCGATAGGAACTCTCTTTTTGCCTCCGCAGCCGACAAGCGCCAGAATCAGCACAGCCGCAAGTAAAAGAGCAATCGTTCTTTTAAGCATTTTTCGTACCTCCAAGTAAATTTTTCTGCAAAAACCGATATAAAAAAATAATCAGCCGTAATCATTTTAACACACAGGCGGGGTCGATTTCAATTATCATACTTCACAAAAACTTGCGCCGACATTTTACAATTCAGACAAAAAGAGGCGGGCAGGATATCTCTATCCTGCCCGAACCCTATGAACATATGACGGGAAATTTCAATTTACTCGGTAGGCGTCTCAGCCGCGAGGTCGCTTACGTCAGCCTTGCCGCCGCTTGCGATGAACTCTGCGACGTCCGCGTTGAGCTGCTCGATGTAGTAATCCACGTTATCGGAGTAGGTCTCCTTGAGCTGTGCCCAAGTCTGAGCCGCGTCGCGGGAAGTTGCATGTCCCGAAGCGCCGATAGCGCCCTCATAGCCGACGATTCCGTCGAGCTCGATGCCGTAGCCGTCGTTGTAGTTGACGATCGGGCTGCCGGTGTTGGCAAGATCGTAGCAGTGCTTATCCATCTCGATGAGCTCGTCGGTCCAGCCGTAGGTCTCTCTGAGCTGCTTTTCATCGATGGCTCTGACGGTCGGGTCGATCGCCTTGAAGCGGTCGCAGGTGATGATCAGAGCCGCGCCGTCGCCGTTGGTGGCGCCGTTGATGATGCAGTAAGCCGTCGGCGAGGACTGAATGTAGTACTTGCCGTCGCCCTGAGGATCACGGGGAAGCGGAACGAACATCAGCTCGGTGGTGGTATCGCCCCAAGTGTTGGCGTTCTCGGCAACGGTCGCGGTGAAGCCCCAAGGAGCAACGATCCAGAAGAGGCACTTGCTGTCCTTTACGCCGGCTCCGTTGGCGGAGTCGTCTCTGCAAGCCCAGGTGTTCCACCAAGGATAGGTGCACTCGTTCTTGTTGAGATCGTAGAGGTATCCGGCGGCTCTTTCAAAGCCGGGGTCGTCAAGATTTGAGGAGAAGGTGTTGGTCTCGGGATCCCACGGCACCAAAGCCTTACCTACGGAGTTGTAGAAGGAAGCGGAGAAGTACCAGCCGTCGAGAGCGTAGCGGTCCTCATCGGGATCGGAGAACTCGACGCACATATCGTAGAACTTATCCCAAGTCCACTGATCGTTGGCGTAGAGCTCGGCGGGATCGTCAAATCCCCACTCGTTTATAACTCTGCGGTTGTAAGGCACGACCTCGCCGTAAGAGGCGCTGACTACCGCGGCATATACGTTGTCGCCCATGCCGAAGAAGTCGTAGGCGTAGTCCTTCATGTCAGCCCAGAGGGGCTCGTCGAAGTTTATGTAGTCGTTGACGGGGGCAAACATGCCCTTCATGACATAGTAGGGGAAGATGGCGGACTCGCCCGGGAACAAATCCGGGGGGGTGCCGGCAAGAAGATAACGGGCAAGATCGTTCCAACGCTCGCCCCACTCTACCTGGACCCACTCAAGGCTTCCGCCGTATTTCTCTTTAAAGGTGTAAAAACCGGTGTTGACGATTTCATCGTCGCTGTAGTTCTGGAAAGGATCGTAATGCGCGCACCACTTGACAGTGGAGTTTGCGCCGGCAGCTTCGTCAGCCTCGGGCAGACGGATTCCGGCAGCGTTAAGGATCGCCATGCTGTCCTCGGTGGAGAGAGTCAGCTCGACGACTTTACGTCTTGCTCCTCCGCAGCCCACGAGGGCGACGATCATCAGCGCGACCAGAGCCAGCGCCAATATCTTTTTGATTTTCATTGGTTGACCTCCATTTCATGCGCCTAAGCGCAAAAACTTACAGATATATTATAGCACCCGTCCGCGCTTTCCGCAACTAAAATTGATGACAAATTTACGCTGTTAATTTTGTACATAATACATAATATCAAAATCCTGCGGATTATAAGTCAATGTCAGCCCTCGGGACTTGCCGTAACCTGCCCCTCAGCCTCCTCTTCGGCTCTTGCAGCCGCTTCGGAAGCCTTTTTGCGGGACTGGATCGCAAGATACGCCGACATTTCGGGGTCTAAGAGTCTGTGATCCACCGTCGTGTAGGTCGTGGTCTCTGGCTCGGTGATCCACTCGGGCGGGAGGGTGATCTCGGGCTCCGTCTCGGGTTCGGTCTCGGTGATCTCGGGGAGCGTCTCGGTCGTTACCTCCTCCGTCGTCTCCTCGGGCAGGGTCTCCTCGGTGGTGACGGCTTCGGCGGTGACGGCTGTTCGGTGATCGCTCAGGCTGTCGGAATGGGTGTATAAGATCGCCCCGCCGAACCATATCGCAGCCCAGCCGTCGTCTCTTATCTCGACGACGTCGACGCGCTCATTATTGTAAAAATATCCCATAATCATGGAGTTTCCGTCCGGCTCAAGTCGGATATTGGCGGTGCCGTGAGCGTACATTCTGAAGGTGTCCGGCTTCTCGACCGGCTCGGCTGTGACCGTCTCGGTCTCGGTTTCGGATGTGGTCGGAACGGTCGTTATCGGGGTCGAAGTCGTCTCGGGAGGAAGAGTGACCGCGGGCTCGGTGGTGGCTTCGGTAACGACGGGCTCAGGCGGTTCCTCCGGCTCGGGTTCGGGCTCGGTGACGATGATGTCGGAATTATTGTCAAAGCCCAAGTGAAGTGCGTCGCCCATCGCCCGGAGCTGACCGCCGAAAGGCAGGGCGGCGGCATAATAATCCTTAAATTCCGAGGCATACTGACCGCTCGCGAGCTTTTGTAGGGTGAAGTGCGGGGGCTTGCCTTCGCGGGAAAGAAGCGCAAAGCTCAGGGACATAATGATCAGGAAAAGCGCTAAAGCGGCAAAACGTATCAGCTCGGGGATTCTGCGGTCCGATTCGCGGGAAATGTGCCTGAAAAGGGCTTCCGCACGGGCTGAATCCCTCGCGGCGGCACGGGTGTAGGCGATGTCGAACTCGTCTCCCTTGACGCCGATCTCGAACTTGGGAACCGTCCTGACGGCTTCTTCGACCTTCTCGGCGGGCTGCTGAGGTCTTTTTTTCCTTTTTTTCGCCATGATTTTCCCTCCTTAAAGCGCTGCGGCGGCGCAGATCACCAAAAGCCCCATGCAGCAAACCGTCTCGGCGACCCGAAGAGCCATGAAAATCCTGTCGTCCTCCGAGGCTTTTCGGCGGATAAACTCCGCAGCGATCCTCCTTATCGGCGAGACCAGTATCACGCCTAAAATTATCCACGGGAGGCGGTTTTTAAGTTCAAGATTGAGTATATATGTGACGTCGTAATCGTATTTTGAGATGTTCAGCGCCCCGAACAGCTTCGCAACGCCGTCGGGCGAGGAGCAGGTCAGCGTCAGCATACCTATTATAATAACAGCTGTTGCAAAGATTATCCCGGGTATGCCTCCCCTGCCGGATTTTTTGGAGATCGCGGCGGCTGATATCATCAGCAGGACGAAGGCGGCGGCGCCGTTTCCCATCGCAAACATGGCGGCGGAGGCGATCAGGAATGCCCCGGCAAATGTCCAGAACTCGAAGCCGGGACCGTAAAACGCCTCGGCGCAGGTCTCGGAGAAGCCGTGATAGAGGCTGTCGGCGTGCTTATGAAGCGACTTTGCGGGCATAAACGCCGGCTCGGGAACCGCTTTGCAGAAGCCGCTGAGAAGCCCTATGCCACGGGACATTCCGGCATATGCCGATACCGTGACGTACATTTCGATTATTGTGATGATGTAAAGCGTTACCGCATTAGCCCACGGAAATGCCTCGTACTCGGTCGCAGCCTGCCTGACTATGTCGCAGGAAAGCCCGCAGACGGAGGCGATCGCCAAATTTTCGATGAACATCGCAAGCCCTGCGGAGGATTTATAAAGTGTGAATTTGCGATCCGTAAGCTGCTTTTTCATCTCGCCGTAGCCGCAAAGCGGCGGGATCAGAAAGTTTTCGGGGGAGATGAAATATGCGCAAATCCTCAAAAAATTGCGCTCCGGCTCCTCACGGCAGCAGTATTTGAGATATCCCGCAGTCTTGATCACGAAAATCATCAGCCCCGAGGTCAGCATGATACTCTCAAGAGACGAGGGTTCGCTCAGGGATAGGGTCGCGATGATCGCAAAAACCGCGGAAACGAGCGTGCCGACGACGACGGCGGGACGGGGAAATCTGCGGGTCAGAATCCCCGAAAGCCAGATCAGGAATACAGCAGGAAGGATCAGCGCATAATAAATGCTGCGACCGAAGGCGATGAATATCAGCCCGGCAAGCGCAGAGATAAGGTTTTTCGAGCCGCTCTCGCCGGAGCAGTATAGCAAAATCAGATATATAGGCAGGAATGCGAAGACGAAGACAGGGTCGGTGAAAAGCAAGTTCGGGGTCCCCTTTCGTGCGGAAGGTCCGCGAAGGAATATATAGTGTAAGTATAGCACAGGTTTGGAAAATTGGCAAGGGGTTTTGTGGAAGATTGTGATTTTGGGGTGAGGGATGGGGAAGATGAGGATCTGACCTCTGACTTCTGATTTCTGTACTCTGTGCAGCCGGAGGGTGCACGCAGGGCGAAGCCCCGGCGCCGAAGGCGCCGGCTGCCGCGGCAGAGCCGCGGCAGCGACCGCGCGCTTGCGCGCGGTCGGGCTTCGCCCGTGCCCCCTGCTCCTACCGAGGTTCGGTGATATGTGCAAGCCCGGTGGCAAGGCTGGGTGCCTCTTACGGGAAAAAGCAGGAGCTGAAGGGTGGGGACGGGGTCGGTGCCTATGCCGGAGACTGATAGGAGCTGAGGGTGGAAGATGAAAATCTGTCCTCTGACTTCTAACGTCTGTTTTCTGTGCAGCCGGAGGGTGCACGCAGGGCGAAGCCCCGGCGCCGAAGGCGCCGGCTGCCGCGGCGGAGCCGCGGCAGCGACCGCGCGCTTGCGCGCGGTCGGGCTTCGCCCGTGTCCCCTGCTCCTACCAAGGTGCGGTGATATGCGAAAGCCCGGTGGCAGGGCTGGGTGCCTCTTAAGAGGTAAAATCAGGAGCAGGAGGCTGGGCACAGGTTGGGTGCCCCTGCCGAAGCTTGATAGGCGCTGAAAGTATAAGATAAGAATCTACCTTCTACCCTCTACCTTCTATCCTCTGAAGTGCTCCCAGCCCCGATTATCCCCCAAATCCTTCCAAAAATTCCCCTTCCGCAGAAAATTTCACCTTCCGCAACGTCAAATATTCCGCATATCTTCATACAGTTTTCACACTTCCCGGTATAATAATAGATAGAACATATCCCGAGGCGGATAAATTCTGCCGGGAGATCATATAATCGATCGGAAACCCACTCACACTCCTGTTGACGGTTGCGGATACGAATCGGAGGCTGAAACAATGAATGAATTCGATATGCAGGATCAGCACGGTGCTGAGGAAATCTCCACCGAGGAAAGCGCCAAGCCGGTGAAGCAGCCGGAAGAAAAGGCTGAAAATATCCCCGAAGAAGCCGTTTCGGAAGATTCTTCGGCTGCCGATAATAATGATAATAATGATGTTGATGCCGACGCCGACGAGGCTCCCGAGGTGGAAGAAATTGCCGCCGAGGAAGATCATCACGAGCCCGCCGAGCAGGTATTTGTCCCCGAACAGGAGCAAAAAGCCACCCAGCCGTCATATCAGTACCAGCCCTATCAGAACATGTCGCAGGGCTATTACCGTCCGCAGACAAACGAGTACGTTTATGCGCCTCAGCCCGCGGCTCCCAAAAAGAAAAAGAACGCCGGAAAGGCGGTTTTGATCGCGATAACCGCCGTTCTGACCGTCTTTATCGTGGCTGTGGGATCGATAGGCGGATATACGCTATTCCAGAGAATATCCAATCCTCCCGAGGATTCATTGAAATCCAAGGTGCCGATCGAGCAGCACCAGTTCACCAATAAAGCCGAGGAAGAAAATGTCATTGAGGATTATGAGCCCGAAAACGAAGAGGTTGACGAGGAAGTAGAGGAATTCGGCGACAACGCGGTCGAAAGCATTAAAACTCCGCTTCGGGATTATCCGACGCTTGAGCAGCTTGCCACTCCCGACGACGCCATGTCGATCCCGGATATCTACGATAAGGTCAGCCCGTCGGTGGTGGGAATCTCCGCCAAGGTCTCGAGGGGCACTCAGCTCGGAAGCGGCTTTATAATCAGCGACAACGGATATGTCGTCACAAACGCGCATGTCATCGACGGCTACATCTCCTCGGTGACGGTGGTTGACGGCGGCATGAACGAATACGAAGCCGAGGTCATCGGAAGCGACGAGCAGTCGGATATCGCGGTCCTAAAGATCGACCCGTCGCAGTTTGACCTGACCCCCGTCGAGTTCGGAAAATCTTCCGATTTAAGAATAGGCGAGCTTGCGATCGCGATCGGCAATCCGCTCGGTTTCGAGCTCTACGGAACCATGACTACAGGCATAATCTCCGGTCTCAACAGGACCGTCACGATAGACGACAACACGATGACCCTTATGCAGACCAGCGCCGCAATCAACAACGGCAACTCGGGCGGTCCCCTTATCGACGCATACGGGAGAGTCGTAGGTATCACATCGGCTAAGATCAATTCGGTCTACGGCGAAAGTCTCGGTTTTGCGATACCGATTGACGAAGCGCTGCCGATCATCACAAACTTAATCGAATACGGATACGTCACCGGAAGACCGTCAATCGGCATCTCCGGCAAGGACATCACCGAGCTCACCTCGATGCTTTACGGTCTGCCGCAAGGAATTCAGGTTTACACAATCACCGAAGGCTCCGGAGCTCAAAAGGCGGGGATAATGCCGGGCGACGTCATCATCGGCATCGACGGCGAGACCGTCACCGGAATGAACGAGCTGAACGCCGTCAAGAACCGGCACAAGGTCGGCGACACCGTCACGGTAACGATCTATCGCCCGATCATCAGCGAATGGAGCTCGCAGAAGGGCGAAAGCTTCGACGTCGAGGTCGTCCTCGGCGAGGCTTCCCCCGATCCGCAGTAAACGGGAAGCGAAAGTTTCCCGAGGGCAGGAGGGCGCCCGAAGTCCCTCATCTAAAATCTACGGACAAAAACGGTAAAGCGGGTTATTGATTTTTATATTGATATTGATACCGCGCTCGCCCGAAATGTCCGAAAAATAAACGGGAACGCAGTTTCCCGGGGTGAGAAAAATCATCGCCCGAAACAGGACAAGCCGAGGATTCGGCACCAACATTTGCCATCATCACGCTTTTTCATATTTTTCCCTTTCTACGCACCCGGGTCGGACTCCCGGCTCGGGTGCGGCAACTCCCTCAGCCCTCTTCCAGCATTTTTTAGTGCGCTGTTTTCATTTTTTCCCTCTCGGAAGGCAGCCGGTCGCAAGACCGGCTGTTTTCCTGTATTGGGGAGGGTGGGGATGGGAATGTGGGGACTGTAGTGCTATCCTAAAATCGTACACGTAGGGGGGTAGATTTTGCACAGAAGATGGTATAATATAAGACAGGAAAGAATCATCTTTCAAACAAGCATAGTGTTCCCGTTCTTTCGGAACTTTTCCCGTCATTGTGTTTTCCTCCGAATCGTCAGATGTAAGGCTTGCGCCTCCACCCAACTCAGTGTGGGAAAGCATTTTTGCAAGGCAGTCACTCAAACATTTTTCTGTTTTTGCGGAATTTCTTTCTGACGTCCGACAGCGTGACAGACACCGCCTGATGAGATATGCCGTACACGGCGGCGATCTCCTTTACGCGCATTCCTTCGAGATAGTACATCGTCACGACCTCTCTTTGCCGCTCGGTCATCATTCCGAATACCTCTTTCAGAAGCTCGCTTTGCACAAGCGCATCCTGTGGGGAAAGCTCGGTGTCGCGTATGCCGCAAAATTCGTCGGAGCCGTTTTCATAGAAGCTTTCATATTTCTCACACATCACGTTTCTGTTATGTGTCAGTCTGTCCTCGTCCTCCATCATGAGGCGCACCGTCCAGTCGCTTTCCGCGAAAAAGTCCTCGGGCAGTTCGGTTTTCTCGCACCTGCCGAAGTATGTATAGCCGCCGCAGCGGTCAACGCGGAATACGGTGCTGCCTCTCTCCGTCTCGTATAGGGCAAAACCGCTTTGGTATACGGTAAGCTCTGTTCCGCCGCCAAATTCGCAAAAGGCGGCGACAGGACTTTCTCCCGCGCGCAGCTTCGCGGCTGTCGGCAGCTCCTTTCCCTCCGTCCTTTCGACGATGCTTTGTAATTCTTTGAGAGTCATTGTCTCTGCTCCTTTCGATTGTTCTCCAATCGCCGGAGCAGAGACACGGCTGTCTATATATAAAAAACAGCCTGTGGGAAATACCCGCAGACCGTCAAAAAAAGAGCGCAGCAAAAGCGGGATTCCACTCGCCGCGAGCTTATGTTAGAGCTCGTGCGTTTGTGTATCCTCTGCTCCTATTGCAACTCGGAGATTGATTATACGTTGAATTTTGCCGCAGAACAAAAAAGCCCCTGTCCGGCGTTTTCGTCCCGCGATTACGGGACTATTTTACCGAACAGGGGTTATACGGCGCGTTATATCCGCCGTTACAAAGATATTTTTTTCGGCTGTGTTTGCCTTTTTGCGTTACACGGTCGTTACACAGCGGGATTTCAGCGATGAAATCCGCTTTGACTGGAAACTTAGGGGAAAAGGAGCGTAAGTTTTCAGGGGAGTGTCCAACTCGCCCACAATATGTTATACTAAGATCGAGGTGATGAAAATGTCGAGAGTAGCAAAAATTGATGAAAACATATATTGCCCAAAATGCGGCAAGCACGAGCATCAGGTCAAACACGGCAAAAACAAGTCGGGGTCACAGAAGTATCATTGCAACGACTGCAACATAGACTATACCCCCGAGCCGCGCCCGTGGCAGTACAGCGAGGAAGTCCGCGAGCAGGCAATCAAAACATACTATTCCGGAGTGAGCGGTCGAAAGGTGGGGCTTTTGAACAATTTCAACAAATCCAACGTCTATAATTGGATAAAAAACCGAAATAAATAATCAACAGCTCGTTGAAAATCCGTCAAAAATTTCTGAAATTTAAAAAAATTCAATAACAAGCCTAAACTTTATGAGCTCGACGAGCTTTACTGGTTTATCGGTAAAAAGCCGAAAACCGACACAAAGGAAAATGTTTATTTGATGTCGATGGTTGCCCGCAAACCGCGCATTATAGCGGGTCATCAGGTTGCAGAAGACAAATCTGCGAACAGGATTCAGGAGATAGTCGACGGTGCTCCGTATGCGGATTTCTACTGTACCGACGGGTATTTCGGGTATCTGAGCGTTATCTATCCCGGAAAGCATATCTACAACTGCCATGACAAAAGCGATACTTTCACAGTCGAAAGCGTTAATGCGGACTTTCGTGATTATATACCGTTGCTTCGCAGAAGAAGCAGATGCTTTGCGAGAAGCATTGAAACCCTGAGAGCTGTCGTTGAAGTTTTTGTTGACGCCTACAACAAATTCGGAATCGCAAAATTGATGTATCGTGAGAAGTATCCTAAAGGCGAGGTTCCTTTCGGACTGGTGGATTTTCTTTGATGTGGGCGGGTTGGACGCTCCCTTCATTATGGGAGTGTCCCAAACGACCACATTATAATAATTTTTTTCTTGGTGATTCGCCGTTACTAAACGCTTTCCATTTTCCACATTTAATTTAAATGTGGTCGAAATGGACACTCCCTTCATTATCTCCCATTTGACAAATCCGCCGCAAAGTGCTATCATATACTATATACCGACATTTTTCGGAGGCTTATATGTCAATACTTTTAGCGCTTGCGTTTTTATTCTTCATCGGCTCGGTTTTCGGCTGGGTGCTGGAACTGTTTTACCGCCGGTTCTTTTCCGCCGCAAACCCCGAGCGGAGATGGATAAACCCCGGCTTCTGCGTCGGACCCTACCTCCCGCTCTACGGTTCGGGGCTCTGCATTCTCTTTCTGACCGCGCTCGCAGAAGATCATCTTCCCGACATGAACCCGATCCTCAAAAAAATCCTCCTCTTTTTGTTCATGGCGGTGATGATGACCGTAATAGAATATATCGCGGGATTTGTCAGCCTGAAATACTTCAACCTCCGCCTTTGGGATTATCGAAATCAGTGGGGGAATATCCAGGGCATCATCTGTCCCAAATTCTCTCTGATTTGGGCGATGATGGGCGCCGCTTACTATTTTTTGATTCATCCGCATATTCTTGGCGCTCTTTTCTGGCTGTCGGATAATTTAGCTTTCAGCTTCTTTATCGGGCTGTTTTTCGGGGTATTTATCATCGACGTCGTCTACTCCTCACATCTTGTCATCAAGATCAGGCAATATGCCGAGGAAAACGACATAATAGTAAAATATGAGCAGCTCAAGGCGCACATCACCGAGGTCCATGAAAAGACGAATCAGAAGGTGCGCTTCTTCCTGCCGCTGAAGTCGGACAGAAGCCTCTCCGAGCATATCAAGGACCTCATCGGAGAGCTTGAGACGAGAAAAAAGAAGTAACACAGGGGGCTTAGAGATGAGTTTATACAAAGCCGGAATTGACGTCGGCTCGACGACGGTCAAGTTAGCCGTCCTCGACGCCGAAAATAAGCTCGTTTTCGGCAGATACACCCGCCACTGCGCTCACATTCAGGAGACGCTCTGCGACCTTCTGAAAGAGGCGAGGGAGGAACTCGGAGACATCGAGCCGAGCTTCGGGATCACGGGTTCGGGATCGATAAATCTCGGAAAAGCTTTGGGGATACCTTTTGTTCAGGAGGTATCTGCCGTCGCGTCCGCTCTTGAGATGATAGCGCCGCAGACCGACGTCGCGATAGAGCTCGGAGGCGAGGACGCCAAGATCATCTACTTCCGCGGCGGACTTGACGAGAGAATGAACGGCGTATGCGCAGGCGGCACAGGGTCGTTCATCGATCAGATGGCGGCGCTGTTGCAGACCGACGCCGAGGGCTTGAACAATGAAGCAAAGAATTATAAGGAAATATATCCCATAGCCGCTCGCTGCGGGGTTTTCGCAAAGACGGATATTCAGCCCCTCATCAACGAGGGTGCCACAAAAGCCGATCTTGCGGCTTCCATCTTTCAGGCAGTCGTCAACCAGACCATCTCGGGTCTTGCCTGCGGAAAGCCGATCAGGGGCTGCGTGGCGTTTTTGGGCGGACCTCTGCACTTTCTGACCGAGCTCAAAAAGGCTTTTATCCGCACGCTGCGGCTCACTCCCGAGACCACGGTCGACCCCGAGAACAGCCATCTCTTTGCCGCGACGGGCGCGGCGCTTGAGACCGAAAACGGCGGGGGCATGCGCCTGAGCTCCCTCATCGACAGGCTCACGGACGGCGTCGAGATGAAGTTTGAGATAAAAAGGCTGCCCCCGCTCTTTGCGAGCGAGCAGGAGTATAGGGCGTTTTTGAAGCGGCACAGCGCCGCTGTCGTGGAAAAGGCGGATTTATCCGATTACCGCGGCAAATGCTATTTGGGAATCGACGCCGGCTCCACCACCACAAAGCTTGCCCTCATATCCGAGGACGGGCGGCTCATATATTCCCACTATTCAAACAACCGCGGAAACCCCGTTGCAGCGGCTCAGGCGGCTATTAAAGACCTCAGGGACAAACTCCCCGAGGGCGCCGAGATCGCATATTCCTGCTCGACCGGCTACGGCGAAGGGCTCTTAAAATCCGCGTTCAAGCTCGACTGCTCGGAGGTCGAGACCGTCGCCCACACCACCGCCGCCTCCTTCTTCGACCCCGAAGTGGACTGCGTTTTGGACATCGGCGGGCAGGACATGAAGTGCATCAAGCTCAAAAACGGCTCGGTGGACAATGTTTTACTTAATGAAGCATGTTCGTCGGGCTGCGGAAGCTTCATCGAGAGCTTTGCGAATTCTCTCGGATATTCCGCCGAAGATTTTGCAAAAGAGGCTCTTTTTGCCAAAAATCCGGTCGATCTCGGCACGCGCTGCACCGTATTCATGAATTCAAACGTCAAGCAGGCTCAGAAAGAGGGCGCGCCGGTGTCCGACATCTCGGCAGGGCTTGCATATTCCGTCATCAAAAACGCTTTGTATAAGGTCATCAAGCTTGCCGATCCTAAAGAATTGGGGGAGCATATCGTCGTCCAAGGCGGGACATTTTACAATAAAGCGGTGCTTCGGGCGTTTGAGCGCATCGCCGGGGTCAATGCGACCTGCCCCGACATCTCGGGAATCATGGGGGCTTTCGGCGCCGCGCTGATCGCACAGCAGAGGTGCAAGGGCAAAAAGTCGGAGATGCTCAGCCTTGATGAGATCATAAATCTGACATCAAAGACCACCACAGCCCGCTGCGGCAGATGCACAAATAACTGCATGCTGACCGTCTCGCAGTTCTCGGGAGGCAGGAAGCATATCACCGGAAACCGCTGCGAGAGGGGTCTTGGGTCGGATCACACGGGACCCAAGGGGGAGAACGTCATCGAGTACAAGCGCAAACGGCTCTTTGACTATGAACCGCTTGCGGAGGAAAATGCTCCGAGAGGGGTCATCGGAATCCCGAGGGTTTTAAATATCTACGAAAACTACCCCTACTGGGCTACATTCTTTAAGGAGCTCGGGTTCAGGGTAGTGCTGTCTCCGCTTTCGGACAGAAAACTCTATGAGCGGGGCATGGAGTCGATCCCCTCGGAATCGGAGTGCTATCCGGCTAAGCTCTCGCACGGGCATGTGCAGTGGCTCATAGATCAGGGGATCAAGATCATCTTCCACCCCTGCGTATTTTATGAACATCAGGAGACCCGGCAGGCTCAGAATCACTACAACTGCCCGATCGTCGCGGCATACCCGGAAAATCTCAAAAACAACATCGAGGAGATATCAAACGGCAGCGTGAGATATGTCCGACCGTTTATCGCGATGACCGACGAAAAGACCGCCGAAAACAGGCTCGTGAGAATGTTTGTGAAGCAGTTCTCCGTCCCCGAAAACGAGGTCAGAGCGGCAGCGCAGAAGGCTTGGCAGGAGCAGTTGAACGCAAAAGCCGATATAAGAGCCGAGGGCAAGCGCGTCCTTGAAGAGATGGAAAAAAGAGGCGGCAGGGGGATCGTCTTAGCCGGCAGACCCTATCACATCGACCCCGAGATAAATCACGGAATACCCGAGCTCATCGCTTCCTACGGTCTTGACGTCTTTTCCGAGGACAGCCTGCCGATAGATTTCGACCCCGAAAGACCCGTTCGGGTCGTAGATCAGTGGGTGTATCATTCAAGACTTTACTCCGCCGCGGAATTTGTGAGATCGCGCGACGATATGGAGCTTATCCAGCTCAATTCCTTCGGCTGCGGTCTCGACGCGGTGACGACGGATCAGGTCTCCGAAATTTTAGAAGGTTCAAACAAGCTCTATACCGTTCTGAAAATAGATGAGGTCAACAACTTGGGAGCTGTAAGGATCAGGATAAGGAGCCTCATCGCGGCGATGAATCAGCGCCGTGAAAAGAACATTACCGCCGAGCCGAAGCCGATTACATATCACAGCACCCGCTTCACAAAGGAGATGTTCAAAGAGGGCTATACTATCCTTGCGCCGCAGATGAGCCCGATACACTTCGAGGTCTTGGAGCCGGTATTTAAGCACCACGGGTTCAATATCGAGGTCCTGACAAACGACAACAGAAGTGCCATCGACACGGGTCTGAGATTTGTAAATAACGACGCCTGCTTCCCCTCCATCACGGCTGTGGGACAGGTCATGGAAGCTGTTTTGTCCGGCAGATACGACGTCAACCGCCTCGCGATAATCATGACCCAGACGGGAGGCTGCTGCCGCGCTTCAAACTACGTCGGCTTCATTCGCAGGGCTCTTGATAAGGCGGGACTGTCGCAGATACCCGTCATCTCCCTGAATGCAAACGGCATGGAAAAAGCCGAGGGGTTTAAGATCACCCCGTCGCTTCTTGTTGCGGCGGGCAAGGGCGTAGTTTACGGCGATCTCTTTATGCGCTGCCTTTACCGCACGCGACCCTATGAGAAGGTATTCGGTTCGGCGGACGCTCTGCATGAAAAATGGCTGAAAATATGCACCGACCAGCTCACCGGCAAGAACAGAATGAGCTACAAAAAGGTCTGCGAAGGAATCGTTAAAGAATTTGACGAACTGCCTCTTGTGGACGGCTTAAAGAAGCCTCGGGTAGGGGTCGTCGGGGAGATTTTGGTGAAATATATGCCCCTTGCGAACAACCACCTTGTGGAGCTACTCGAATCGGAGGGAGCGGAAGCGGTCGTCCCCGATTTAATGGACTTCATGAACTACTCCGTCTACAACGCCGAGTATAAGCATGAATTTTTGGGGGCGTCGTTAAAATCCGCTATAGTCTCAAGGATCAGCGTCGCGGCGATAGCATGGGTGAGAAAGCCCGCTGTCAGGGCTCTCGAGCGCTCAAAGAGGTTCGAGCCGCCGATGCCGATAAAAGACGTCGCCAACCTTGCGAAGCAGTTTTTAAGCCTCGGAAATCAGTACGGCGAAGGGTGGTTCCTGACGGGAGAGATGGCTGAACTTTTGGAGAGCGGCGTGCCGAATATCGTCTGCATTCAGCCCTTTGCATGCCTGCCGAATCACGTCGTCGGCAAGGGAATGATAAAGCACCTTAAAAAAGTTTACCCGCAGGCAAACATCGCCGCCGTCGATTACGACCCCGGCGCCTCGGAGGTCAACCAACTCAACCGCATAAAGCTCATGCTCAGCTCCGCCAAGAAGGCGATGAAGGAGGAAAAGGCGGAGGCGGAGACGCGTAATCCGGAAGAGGTAAAGGTGTAAAAGGTTAATAGGCATAAAAATGTCCCGCTCGGGTGAAACCGGGCGGGATTGACATTTTATGGCGGGCATGATATAATACAAAAAGCAGAGAGCTGTGGCGGCGAAGCCCCGAAAGGGGGTATGCGCGATGAATGAGAATCTATACATCATTTTGATTATTCTTCTCGTTTTCTTAGAAATCATCCGTGAAATAAAAAAGTAACCGCCAGTGCTTGCAAGTTCATGGCGGTTGCTTCGTGTAATTGATTCTGAACGGTTAAGCCGTTCAGCTCTCTGCTATTATAATAGCACATCTTCTCAATTTTGTCAATACCAAAAATAAAGCAACCTCCAAGCTTGCAGCCGGCGGTTGCTTTTTGTAAAATCGATGCGTTTATGCCGACAATAATTATAGCACGGGTGGGCTGATTTGTCAAGAAAAACTTTCCAAACCTTTCCGCCCTTTCCTACTCTTCCCCTGCCACCAAGCTGTCCACATACTGTCTTGCGGCTCTTGCCGAGCGGGAGGCGCGGGTAAGTGCGAAGCGTTCCGCGTCGGTCGGGTCAAACCTGACCCCCGCTTCCTTGCAGAGGTGTTCGACGATGTCGAGATAGGTCGCCTTATCGGGACGCGAAAACGTAATATGCAAGCCGAATCTCTCGGAAAGCGAGACTGTCTCCTGCATTGTGTCGTTGCGGTGGATATCGTCGCCGTCGCGGTCGGAAAAGCTCTCCTTAATTAGGTGACGGCGGTTCGAAGTCGCGTAGATGACGACGTTTCGGGCTCTTGCGGATACCGTTCCCTCCAAGATCGCCTTGAGCGCCGAGAAGTTGTCGTCGTTTGAGGTGAAGGACAGATCGTCAATAAATATAATAAATTTAAGAGGATTTCTGTTCAGCTCCGAGAGCACCTCCGGCAGGTCGTGGAGCTGCTCTTTTTTAAGTTCGAGGATCCGCAAGCCCTCCTCCCAGAGCTCGTTCACGACGGCTTTTACGGTCGATGATTTGCCGGTCCCGGCGTCGCCCGTCAGGAGGATATTTGCCGCGGGCTTGCCCGTTATGAGCGCCCTTGTGTTCAGGATTATCTGCTCCTTTTCAAGCCTGTAGCCGATCAGTTCGCTTAGGCGGACGGGGTCGGGGTATTCGATCGGCATGACGCTTTTGCCGACGAGCCGGAACGCCTTGTATTTTGCATAGATTCCGTACCCGCGCTTTGAGATGTTTTTCATCTGCTCCGAGTAATCCCCCAAGAGGTCGGCTTTTTCTGTCTCCCAGCCGGGAAGATCGATCTTAAAGCCGATATTTTTTTGAAGATCATCGGGCGTCAGAACGGCGATTCGGCTTAAGAGTTTCAGCTCGTTTTCGGCGCTTTTCATCATCTCGGGCGGGACCTTTTTCTCGACGCCCAGAAGCTCCGAGACCGGGGTCTCGCAGCATCTCACAAGTTCTCTCACATAAGCCGTTAGGCTGTCGGAGCCGCTTTCATAAAGGGTGTGAGCGAAGGCGCAGTATTTATCGACCTGCTCTGCGGGATCGTCCCCCGAATCCAAAAAATCGGCAAGAGCCGTAAGAAGCGGGTCGGCGGAAATGCCGCGGAATACCGTAAGCGAGCGAATGCCGACGCGCAGCGCCTCAAGATCGCCTGTCATAAAATGCTCTCCTTTCCTATAAAGGGAGGCAGCGGGAGGAAAGGTTACGGGGGCGGGAGCGGGAGGAGGGTTCGGGCGAAGCCCGCGAGCCGACGAAGTCGGCTCGCCGCCGCCGAAGGCGGCGCCGTCGCGCTTCGCGCGACGGGGGCTTCGCCCCCTGACCCTTTATCAGCACCCAATCCCGTAAGAGCCTCCCCGCTGCCGTTTAGTTCAGTATAGCACCCTTTGCGCCCGATGATACAAGCTCCGCGTACCTCTTCAGATAGCCCGAAAGCTCCTTCTTTTTCGGTACGAACGCAGCCATGCGGGCGTTAAATTCCTCCTCGGGGATTTTAAGCTCGATCTTGTTTTCGGGGATATCGATCGCGATGATGTCCCCCTCTTTGACGATGCCGATGGGTCCGCCGGAAGCCGCTTCGGGGGATATGTGTCCCACGCAGGCGCCTCTTGTAGCTCCCGAAAATCTGCCGTCGGTGATGAGCGCGACGCTCTCGCCAAGACCCATGCCCATGATAGCCGAGGTCGGATTCAGCATCTCGCGCATACCCGGACCGCCTTTCGGTCCCTCGTATCGGATGACGACGACGTCTCCCGGCTTGATTTCGGAGGCGTTGATAGCAGCCTGAGCGTCCTCCTCGCACTCAAATACGCGGGCTTTTCCCTCATATTTTAGCATCTTCGGGGATACGGCAGACCTCTTCACGACGCAGCCGTCGGGCGCGAGATTTCCTCTTAGGACCGCAATTCCGCCCGTCTCGCTGTAGGGGTTCTCGACGGGTCTGATGACGTCGTGATTCATGTTGACGGCGGTTTTGATGTTCTCGCCGACGGTCGAGCCGGTGACGGTCATGCAGTCGAGGTTCAGAAGATTCTTCTTTGAAAGTTCATTCATGACAGCCCAGACTCCTCCCGCTTCATCGAGCTCTTCGACATAGGTCCTTCCGGCGGGGGCGAGGTGGCAGAGGTTCGGGGTCTTGGCGCTGATGGAGTTTGCGATATCGAGATTGATCTCTATCCCGCATTCATGCGCGATCGCGGGGAGATGCAACATCGAGTTGGTCGAGCAGCCGAGAGCCATATCGACCGTGAGAGCGTTCATGAAAGCCGCTTCGGTCATGATATCCCGAGGGCGGATATTCTTCTTAAGAAGCTCCATGACCTGCATACCCGCATGTTTTGCAAGCTCTATCCTCTGAGAATAGACCGCCGGGATAGTGCCGTTTCCCCTTAAGCCCATGCCGAGGGCTTCGGTGAGGCAGTTCATCGAGTTGGCGGTGTACATTCCCGAGCAGGAGCCGCATGTCGGACAGGTCTTGCACTCATATTCATGCAGCTTTTCAAGGTCGATTTTGCCCGCGTTGAATTCGCCGACGGCTTCGGATATCGATGAGAAACTGGTCTTGTGCCCGTCGACATGACCCGCGAGCATGGGACCTCCCGATACGAATACCGTCGGGATATTGAGCCTTGCGGCAGCCATCAGAAGACCCGGGACATTTTTGTCGCAGTTCGGGACCATCACGAGCGCGTCAAAGCCGTGCGCGAGAGCCATCGCCTCGGTGGAGTCGGCTATGAGATCGCGGGTGACGAGGGAGTATTTCATGCCGGTGTGACCCATAGCTATCCCGTCGCAGACGGCAATCGCCGGGAACACCACCGGTGTACCGCCAGCCATCGCGACGCCCAATTTCACGGCGTCCACAATCTTGTCGATGTTCATGTGCCCCGGGACGATCTCGTTGTAGGAGCTGACGATGCCGACCATCGGGCGATTTATCTCCTCCTCGGTGAAGCCCAGCGCGTGGTAAAGCGCGCGGTGAGGGGCATTCTGCGGACCGAATTTAATGTTGTCGCTTTTCATAAAATCACCTGCTTAAACTGCATACAGCCGGGATATGCCCGGCGGTAGTGCGAGATATTTTTTACGCTGCGGAAGTCGGGTACCCGGGCGAAGCCCGTTCGCAAAGCGAACAGGCGCCCGAAGGGCGCCTCGCCGCGTGTAACGCGGCGGGGCTTAGCCCGGCAGTCCCCTCCCCGCCTCGGTTCGTATCAGTTGTTGATGAGTTTGTCCTCGCCGTTCCAGCTGTAGAGCTTTCTGATCTCCTCGCCGACGATCTCGGACGGATGCTCGGAAGCGATCTTTCTCATCGCCTGGAAGTGGACCTGCGCGCCCGCGTCGGACATGTCGAGCAGGAATTCCTTTGCGAAGGTGCCGTCCTGGATATCCTTTAAGATCTTCTTCATGGTCTTCTTGGTCTCTTCGGTGATGATCTTGGGACCGGTGACGTAGTCGCCGTACTCGGCGGTGTTGGAGATGGAGTATCTCATACCCGCGAAGCCGGACTGATAGATAAGATCGACTATCAGCTTCATCTCGTGAATGCACTCAAAGTACGCATTTCTCGGATCATAACCCGCTTCGACAAGGGTCTCATAACCAGCCTGCATAAGGGCGCAAACGCCGCCGCAAAGAACAGCCTGCTCGCCGAAGAGGTCGGTCTCGGTCTCGGTGCGGAAAGTGGTCTCCAAAACGCCGGCTCTCGCGCCGCCGATGCCTAAGGCATACGCAAGACCGATGTCCCATGCGTCGCCGGTGGCGTCCTGCTCGACCGCGATGAGGCAGGGAACGCCCTTGCCCGCCTGATATTCGCTCCTGACGGTGTGACCCGGTCCCTTCGGGGCGATCATGATGACGTTGACGTTCTTAGGCGGCTTGATGCAACCGAAGTGAATGTTGAAGCCGTGCGCAAACGCCAAAGTTTTGCCCTCGGTGAGGTTCGGCTCGATGGATTCCTTGTAGAGCTTTGCCTGCTTCTCGTCGTTGATGAGGATCATGATGATGTCGGCAGCCTTCGCAGCCTCGGCGGAAGTCATGACCTTGAGACCCTGCTTCTCAGCCTTTGCCCAGCTCTTGGAGCCCTCGTAAAGTCCGACGATGACGTTGACGCCGCTGTCCTTTAAGTTGAGGGCATGGGCATGTCCCTGTGAGCCGTAGCCGATGATGGCGACGGTCTTGCCGTTGAGCTTTGAGAGGTCGCAGTCCTGCTGGTAGAAGATTCTGTTCATGATGATTTTCTCCTTTTTATATGATTTTTTGATTTTTATCTGACGCACTTTTGCGTGCGTGGGATTACTAAATTTCCATTTTCCGTATAGTTGTCGATCCTCTTTCAAGGGATACGATACCTGTCCGGCATATCTCCAAGATGGTGTAGTCGCGCATTAAATCGGTAAATGCGTCCAACTCCCTTGTCGTACCGGTCAGCCGCATGATTATGCTCTCGCGGGTGTAATCAAGGGTCTTTGCGCCGAATGCCGAAGCCGCGTCCCTTACGTCGGCTCTGCTCTCGGGATCATTCTTGACCTTTATCAGCATCAGCTCGCAGGTGACGGATTCGGTGATGTCCAGCTCCTTTATCGAGCAGACGTCGGGCAGCTTGTAGAGCTGGTTGATGAGCTGTTTTTTATCGGTCTCAAGACCCGAGGAGCTGACGGTGATACGCGAAAGCCCCGGGGATTCCGTCTCGGAGACGGTGAGGGAGTTGATGTTAAAACGCCTGCGGCGGAACATGCTCGTGACGCGGTTCAGTACGCCGAATTGGTTTCTTACAAGTACCGCAATCGTGAAGTTATTCATCGCTCTCACCAACCTTTGTTATGATATCGTCCATCGATCCTCCCGGAGGAAGCATGGGAAGGACAAACTCGTCCTTATCTATCATGCACTCGACCAAAGCGGGACCGTTCTCGGAAAATGCCTTTTTAAGGGCTTCATCGAGCTGCTCGGGCGTTTCTGCATGATACCCGACGGCGCCGAAAGCCTCGGCAAGTCTGACAAAATCCGTCTTGCGGTCGAGCACGGTATTTGAATAGTGCTTGTCAAAGAAGAGCGTCTGCCACTGGCGGACCATTCCCAAAACGCCGTTGTTCATGAGGAGTATGACCATCGGGATATGATATGTCACCGCCGTCGCAAGTTCATTTAAGCACATTCCGAACCCGCCGTCTCCCGTCACAAGCACCGATCTCTCGCCGGTACCTATCGCGGCGCCCATCGCGGCGCCCATGCCGAAGCCCATCGTACCGAGCCCGCCGGAGGATATAAATCTTCTTGAAGTCTTAAAATTGAGATTCTGTGCAGCCCACATCTGGTGCTGACCGACGTCGGTGGCGACGGGGGTATTCTCGCCGAGGTACTTATTGAGCGTCAGTATCGCCGATCTCGGAGTGAGACCCGGGCGGTTGTCAAGGGTGCGGCGCTCTTCAGCCTTCAAGCCCTCGATGGTCTTTCTCCAGTCGGGGAGTTTTTTCTGCGACAGAAGCGGGATAAGCTTCTGAAGCGTGAGTTTTAAATCCCCTCTCATCGAATGCGCTGCCGAGACGGTCTTGTCGAGCTCGGCGCCGTCGACGTCGATATGGATTATCTGCGCATGGGTGGCAAATTTGGCTCGGTTGCCCGTCACTCGGTCGTTAAAACGTACGCCGAGCGCGATTATGCAGTCCGCCCGGTGCATCGCCATCGAGCATGCATAGTGACCGTGCATGCCCTGCATTCCGAGAAAACGCGGGTGATCGGTAGGTATCGCCGAGATACCCATCAGCGAGCACCCTATCGGCGCGTCCAAGAGTTCCGCAAGCTGCAAAAGCTCCTCCTGAGCGCCGGAGGTCAGCATTCCTCCTCCGAAATATATAAACGGTTTCTGCGAGAGGTTCACGCATTCCGCCGCGTCTTTTATCCTGATCTCCTTGGCTGCCTGACGGGGTTCCATCGTGACCGGCTCCTGCTCGGTGAATTCGCACTGCGCGATCTGGATATCCTTCGGCACGTCGATGAGGACAGGTCCGGGTCTGCCGGATATCGCAAGCCTAAACGCCTCTCTGATGGTGTCGGCAAGCTCTTCGACCGAGCCGACGACGTAGTTATGCTTTGTGATCGGCAGGGTGATACCCGTGATGTCTATCTCTTGAAAAGAGTCTGTTCCGAGCTGTGAAGTCGGGACGTTTCCGGTTATCGCGATCATCGGCACCGAATCGAGATATGCCGTCGCGATTCCCGTCACGAGATTTGTGGCGCCCGGTCCCGACGTCGCGATGACTACTCCCGGCTTGCCGGTTGCTCTTGCGAACCCGTCCGCGGCATGCGTCGCGCCCTGTTCGTGAGCCGTGAGAATGTGGGTGATCTCGTCGCGATATTTATACAGAGAGTCATAAACATTGATAATTTGACCGCCCGGATATCCGAAAACGGTGGTCGCGCCCTGCTCTATGAGAGTTCTTACGATTATATCAGCTCCGCAAAGCTTCATTTTATCAGTCCTTCTTCTTTATTTCAGATAGCGTCGGCAATCAGCGTGCCCATTTCGGAGCACCCGGTGAGCTTCATGCCCTCGCTCATGATGTCGCCCGTGCGGTAACCCATGTCGAGCACCTTTGAAACGGCGTTTTCGATGTCGTCCGCCTCTTTCGGCATATCGAAGCTGAAGCGAAGCATCATCGCCGCCGAGAGGATAGTTCCGATAGGGTTCGCCTTGTTCTGACCCGCGATGTCGGGAGCCGAGCCGTGAATAGGCTCATAGAGACCGTTGGAAGTCGCTCCTAACGACGACGACGGGATCATGCCGATCGAGCCGGTTATCATCGAGGCTTCGTCCGACAGAATATCGCCGAACATGTTCTCGGTGACGATTACGTCGAACTGAGCGGGGTTCTTGACGATCTGCATCGCGCAGTTGTCGACAAGCATGTCGGAGAGTTCGACGTCGGGATACTCGGCTGCAAGCCTGTGCATGACCGATTTCCAGAGCCTTGAAGTGTCAAGGACGTTTGACTTTTCGACCGAGCAGAGCTTCTTTCTTCTCTTTCTTGCGGTCTCAAAGCCGATCCTGCCGATCCTCTCAATTTCGGATTCGGAATATTTCATCACGTCCTCCGAAATTTTCTCGCCCTCTTCATAGGTCTTGTGCTCGCCGAAGTAAATTCCCCCGATGAGCTCGCGGACGATTATGAAATCGATTCCTTTTTCGACAATCTCCGGCTTGAGCGGAGAGGCGTCGGCAAGCTGTTTCCAGATTTTCGCGGGGCGGTTGTTTGAATATACGCCCATTCCCGCTCGGATTCTCAAAAGTCCCTTTTCGGGTCTCATGTTCCCCGGAACGCCGTCCCACTTCGGTCCGCCCACCGCGCCGAGGAGCACGCTGTCAGCCGCAAGGCACTTGTCAAGTTCATGCTGAGGCAGGGGGTCGCCGTATTTATCGATGGCGCAGCCGCCCATGTCGGCGTCTACATAATTAAACTCGTGACCGTATTTTTTCGCGACCTTATCGAGCACTTTCAGCGCCTCGTTCACGATCTCGGGACCGATGCCGTCGCCTCTTATAACCGCAATATTCTTCTTCATCTTTTTCCCTCACTTCTTTAAGGATTTTAACAGTCCGCCGGCTTTGATGATGTTCTGTATAAACTCCGGGAAGGGCTGTGCCTGATAGCTTTTGCCGGTGGTCTTGTCGGTGATGATACCGGTGTCGAAGTCGACCGAGACCTCATCGCCGGCGTTTATTTCATCGGCAGCCTGCTCGCACTCAAGTATCGGGAGACCGATGTTGATGGCGTTTCTGTAGAAAATCCTCGCGAAGCTCTTCGCGATGACGCAGCCCGTCCCGCAGGTCTTGATGACGAGGGGTGCGTGCTCTCTCGACGAGCCGCAGCCGAAGTTCCAGCCCGCGACCATTACGTCGCCTTTGTTTACATTCTTAACGAACTCCGCGTCGATGTCCTCCATGCAGTGCTTGGAAAGCTCCTGCGCGTCGGAGGTGTTCAGATAGCGCGCGGGGATTATCACGTCGGTGTCGACGTTGTCGGGATATTTAAATACTTTGCCTTTTGTGTTCATCTTAATCCTCCTTCGGTGCGGTGATATAGCCTGTCAGCGCGGAGCTTGCGGCGGTGAGGGGGCTCGCAAGATAGACCTCGGATTTTACATGCCCCATTCTTCCGACGAAGTTTCGGTTAGTCGTCGCCACGCATCTCTCGCCCTCGGCTAAAATTCCCATGTAACCGCCGAGGCAGGGTCCGCATGTCGGAGTTGAGACTACCGCTCCCGCGTCGATAAACGCCGTGATATAGCCCTTTTCGATGCACTCTTTATATATCGCCATCGTCGCGGGGATTATTATGCATCTGACCCCGTCGGCGACTTTTTTGCCGCAAAGAACGCTGTAGGCGGCTTCCATGTCCTCCATTCTGCCGTTGGTGCAGCTTCCGATGACGACCTGATCGATCTTGATATCCGAGAGCTCGGAGGCGGGCTTGGTGTTCTCGGGAAGGTGCGGGCAGCTCACCGTCGGGACGATTTTTGAAAGGTCGATTTCGATTACCTTTTCATATTCCGCGTCGGAGTCGGCGGAGAACTCCCTGGGAGCTCTTTCCGTCCTGCCGTCAAGATATTTTCTCGTTATGCCGTCCACCGGGAAAATGCCGTTTTTCGCGCCGGCTTCGATAGCCATGTTGCAGATGCAGAGCCGGTCGTCCATGGAGAGGGACTTCACGCCGTCGCCGGAAAATTCCATGCTCTTATAGAGCGCGCCGTCGACGCCTATCATGCCGATTATCGTGAGGATAACGTCCTTGCCGGAGCAGTTTTTCGGCAGGCTGTTTCTGAGCTCGAATTTGATCGCCGGCGGGACCTTGAACCATGCGGTGCCCGTCGCCATTCCGGCTGCCATATCGGTTGAGCCGACGCCGGTTGAAAATGCTCCCACCGCGCCGTATGTGCATGTATGACTGTCGGCGCCGATTATGCAGTCGCCCGCGGTCACGACTCCCTGCTCGGGCAATAGCGCATGTTCGATACCCATCTTTCCGACGTCATAGAAGTGGCTGACGCAGTGCTCGCAGGCAAATTCGCGGCACTGCTTCGACTGCTCGGCAGCCTTGATATCTTTATTAGGGACAAAATGGTCTAAAACTATCGCTATCCTGTCCTTATCGAAAACGCCGTCAAATCCGGCTTTTTTAAACTCGTTCACCGCAACGGGGGTGGTGATGTCGTTGCCTAAGACCAGATCGAGCTTAGCCGAGATCAGCTGTCCCGCTTTGACTTCGGGAAGTCCCGCGTGAGAGGCAAGTATTTTTTGGGTCATTGTCATTCCCATGCCGATTTCTCCTTTACTTTTTGGAATTGTTGTATGCGCTGACAAGAGCGTATGCCGAAGCCCTGATGATGTCGGTGTGATATCCCGCGCCCCAGAAGAGTTCTCCCGAGGGAGTGCGAATGCCGATATATGCTATCGCTTCCGACTGTGAAGCCTTGTTCATGAGGCTGTGCTCGGTGTAGACTTCAAGGGTGTAGCTGTCGCCGGTGAGGTCTTTAAGAGCGTTCGAGACGGCGTCGATGGAGCCGTTTCCCCTCGCCTTCATCGATACGTCCTTGCCGTTGTACTTAAAGACGATGTCAAGATCGACCCCGTCGGGGTGCTCGGCGAAGTTCATCTTCTCGATGCAGACCGGCTCGACTATCCTGAAATAGTGAGAGCGGAATATCTCCAAAATCTCGTCCGGCTTGAGCTCGCGGTGCTCATGATCGGAAATTCCCTTGCAGATGTAGCTAAAGTGTTCGCGCATTTTTGCGGGGAGGTTGTAGCCGTAGGTGTGCTCTAAAAGATAACCTATTCCTCCCTTGCCGCTCTGGGAATTCACCCTGATGACGTCCGCGTCGTAGGTGCGGTTGATGTCGGTCGGGTCGATCGGGATATAGGGGGTGGTCCACTCTTCAAGATGCTTTTCCTCCCGCCACTTCATGCCCTTTGCGATAGCGTCCTGATGGCTTCCCGAGAACGCGGCAAAGACCAGCGCTCCGGCGTAGGGCGTGCGCTCGTATACCCTCATTCCGGTGCATTTTTCATACACGTCGGCGATGGCGGGCATATCCGAGAAGTCGAGCTTCGGGTCTACCCCGTGGGAATACATATTCATCGCGAGGGTGATTATGTCGACGTTTCCGGTCCTCTCGCCGTTCCCGAAGAGGGTCCCCTCGACCCTGTCGGCTCCCGCCAGAAGCGCGAGCTCGGTGTCGGCTACGCCGGTTCCGCGGTCGTTGTGCGGGTGGAGGGAGAGGGTCACATATTCGCGATATTTAAGATTTTTGCTCATGTATTCGATCTGGGAGGCGTAGATGTGGGGCATGCTCATCTCCACCGTGACGGGGAGGTTGATGATCACGTTGTTGTCGGGACCCGGCTCCAAGATATCCAAAACAGCGTTGCATACCTCCAAAGAATACTCCGGCTCGGCGCCCGTGAAGCTCTCGGGGGAATACTCGAAGCGGAAGTTGCCGTCGTACTCGGCTGCAAGCTCTTTGACGAGCTTGGCGCCGTCGGTGGCGATCTTCTTGATCTCCTCTTTCGACTTTTTAAAGACCTGCTCGCGCTGGGCTACGCTGACGGAGTTGTAGAAGTGAACGATTGCGGACGGCGCGCCTTTTACGGCTTCAAAGGTCTTTCTGATTATGTGTTCGCGGCACTGGGTCAGCACCTGAACGGTGACGTCGTCCGGGATCATGTTCTGCTCGATAAGAGCGCGCAGGAAGTCATATTCGGTATCGGAAGCCGCCGGGAAGCCGACCTCGATCTCCTTGAAGCCGAGCTTTACGAGCATCTTGTAAAACTTGAGTTTCTGATCAAAACTCATCGGGATAACGAGGGACTGGTTGCCGTCCCGAAGGTCTACGGAGCACCAAAGGGGCGCCTTCTCGATGTGATCCTTCTTGACCCAATCGTAGGTCATCTCGGGCGGGAGATAATAGCCGGGGGAATACTTTCTGTGGTTCATCATTTTCTTTCTTCTCCTTTAAAAAGTGATTTTTTAGGAAAATTGTCATCCCTTCGGAAATCCCCGGCAGCGGGTATAAAAAATCCGCCCCAAAGATTTCTTTGAGACGGGTGCAGATATCATACACTCGCGGTACCACTCAAATTGCGGAAAAATCCGCCGCTCTTGGAATCCAACAATTCCTATGCATTAACGCAGCAGTCACGGGCAATCCTACTTTAAATGTTCAGACAGCCGGCTCGGAAGCGAGGGGCTCACAGCGGGCTTCTGCCGGTTTTCACCAACCACCGGCTCTCTTTGAATCGACCCGACTTTTGCCTTCTTCGTCATCGCCTTTAATATTAGTGATACAATTATAATATACCCCGGGGGCTTTTGTCAATCAGCGTTTTGCACGATAATTTTGCAAAATGGGGCGGGGAGATTGTATATTTAGAGGGGTGAGGGCGTTGGGGCGGGGAGGAGGGGTGGGGGCGGGCGAAGCCCGTGCGACGAAGTCGCACCGCCGACGCGCCGCGTCGGCGCGCTGCCTTCGGCAGCGGGGCTTCGCCCGGTGCTCCCGTTGGTCGCACAGAGGACAGATATCAGAAGGCAGAGGACAGATTTTATCTTTTTCCTTCTGCTCCTGCCGGGGTTCGGGAGGGGCACCCGACCCTGTGCCCAGCCTCCTGCTCCTGCCGGGGTCCGTCAGGGGCACCCAACCCGGCACCGGGCTTGCGTATCCTACTAAGCCTTGATAGGAGCAGGGGCACGGGCGAAGCCCGCCCGCGCGCGAGCGCGGTCACCGCCGACGCTGCGCGTCGGCGCGCTGCCGGAGGCAGCGGGGCTTCGCCCTCCTGCTCCCTCCGGTCGCACAGAGGACAGATATCAGAAGGCAGAGGACAGATTCTTATCTTTTTCCCTCTACTCCTGCCGGGGTTCGGGAGGGGCGCCCAACCCTGTGCCCAGCCTCCTGCTCCTGCCGGGGTTCGTCAGGGGCACCCACCCCGGCACCGGGCTTGCGTATCCTACCAAACCCCGATAGAAGCAGGGGGGGCACGGGCGAAGCCCGCCCGCGCGCTCGCGCGCGGGCGCTGCCACGGCGAAGCCGTGGCAGCCGGCGACTTCGTCGCCGGGGGCTTCGCCCTCCTGCTCCCTCCGGTCGCACAGAGTACAGATATCAGAAGGCAGAGGACAGATTCTTATCTTTTTCCCTCTGCTCCTATCAAGGTACGTCAGTGGCACCCAACCCCGTACCCAATCTCCCACCCCGCCAAAATTCAGCCATCAGATGTCGTATTTTAAGCTCCGCCTCTGTCCTCTGACTTCTCACATCTGTCTTCTGCCTTGACATCTCCCCTCTTTTCTGTTAAAATTAAACCAAACCCTGAAAGGAGAAATCACTATGCAGATAAACGACATAATCCACGGCTTCCGTGTTCTCTCAAAGACCGATCTTTCTGAGATCGACGCGGTCATGTGGCGGCTTGAGCATGTAAAAAACGGCGCCGATCTTGTGTGGCTTCAGCGGGACGACGAGAACAAGACCTTCTCGATCGGCTTCAAGACCATTCCCTCCGACCACACGGGAGTTTTCCATATTCTGGAGCATTCCGTACTCAACGGCTCCGAGAAATACCCCGTCAGAGAGCCGTTTGTGGAACTCATCAAGAGCTCGATGGCGACGTTTCTGAACGCGATGACCTACCCCGACAAGACCGTATATCCCGTCAGCTCCCGCAATCCGCAGGATTTTTTGAACCTGATGGACGTCTATCTCGACGCGGTCATCAACCCTCTTTCCGTCAAAAATCCCCACGCGTTCTTGCAGGAGGGCTGGCACTATGAGCTCGATTCCGAGGACGGCGAACTGCGCTTCAACGGCGTCGTATATAACGAGATGAAGGGCGCGTACGCCTCCAAAGACGACGTTATGACGTTTGAGATGAGCAACGCCCTCTTCCCCGACAACTGCTACAGCTACGACTCCGGCGGGCACCCCGAACATATCCCCGAGCTGACTTATGAAAAATATCTTGAAAATCACCGCAAATTCTATCACCCGTCGAATTCCCGCATAGTCCTTGACGGCGATCTCGATATCGACGCGGCTCTTGAAAAGATCGACAGCTTCATCGGAAAATTTGACCGCCTTAAGATCGATTCCGATATCCCGATGCAAAAGCCCGTCCACCCGGCTGAAAGAGTTGCCGAATATGAGATCGGCGCCTCGGAGGACGACAAAAACAAGGCGATCATCTCAACAGGCTGGGTATATGCCGATTATAAGGATTTGGAGAAGATAATGGGCTTATCCGTCCTTGCCGACGCTCTCTGCGAGACCAACGACTCCCCTCTTACAAAGGCGATACTTGACGCAGGTCTTGCCGAGGACGTATCGATGTATAACTACGACGGCGTGCAGCAGCCCTCCGTAAACCTCATCATCAAAAACTGCGACCCCGAAAAGCGCGGGGAAATCTGGAAGCTGGTCGAAGATAAACTCAAGGAACTTTCCGAGACCGGTCTTGACAAAAAGCACCTTCTTGGGATACTGAGCCGCCGGGAATTCAGCGTGAGAGAGAAGGACTTCGGAGGCATGCCGAAGGGTCTTGTCTACGCCCTCACGACCTACGAGAGCTGGCTCTACGGCGGCGACCCCGCACAGAATCTCTGCCTCAACGGGGTGTTTGCCTCCCTGAGAAAAAAAGTTGACGAGGGCTGGTTTGAAAATCTTATTAAAGATGTATTTCTTGACAATCCCCACTGCGGAAAGGTCTGCCTGCTTCCCTCAAAGACTTTGGGCGAGGAGAAGAGCAAGCGCGAGGCAGAGCGCTGCGCCAAGATAAAAGCCGGCTGGGACAAATCGGAAACCGAGCGGGTCATGCGTGAATTCAAAGAATTAAGGACCCGTCAGGAGACCCCCGATTCCCCCGAACTCATCGACAAACTCCCGAAGCTTAAGCTCAGCGATATCCCGAAAGACGTAAAAATCTGCCCGCAGAAGGTCTCAAAGATCGGCGATGTGACCGTCTTGAATCAGGACATCGCGACCGACGGCATAGCATATATCGACATCTACTTCACCCTTCGCGATTTTGATATGACAGAGCTGCAAGCCGCTTCGCTGATATCAAAAATCCTGACCGACATTCCGACCGAAAATTACTCGGTACTCGATTTAAGCTCCGAGCTTCAGGCGTCTCTCGGTCGGTTCACGACGCAGATGGCTGTGTCCGCTCCCACGGGTCAGACAAAAATCGCCAACCCGATGTTCAACGTCCGTATTGCGGTTCTTGAAAAGAACAGGGAGGAAGCGGTCCGCCTTGCCGACGAGATTTTAAACCGCTCCCGCTTTGACGATACGACCACTATCTACAACGTCCTGCGTCAGATCAGGCTCAACACCGAGCAGGCTGTCGCCGTTCGCGGAAACGGCTACGGCACAAGGCGGGTGCTCGCGTCATTCACCGCCAAAGACGCGATTTCAGAGGCTGTGGGCGGCATTGAAATGCTTAGATATCTTCAAAAAACCGACGGCGAATTTTCCGAGCGCGGGGAAGAAATCTGCCGCGGGCTTGAAAAAATCTACAGAAAAATTTTCTCTTCAAAGAGGATGATAATCTCCCTCACCGGTCGGCCGGACGATGAACTCTGCCGCAAGCTTTCCGGTATCATGAACGCCTCCGAGATCGGCGCCGACGCGGAATATAAAACCCTCCCGAAGGGCTCCTGCGGATTCTCGGTGCCCGCTCAGATCGGCTTTGCCGCAACCGCCGCAAACCTCACCGGCAAGAGCTGCGGAGGATACGCTAAAGTCGCCGCCCAGCTTCTCACATACGACTACCTCTGGAACGACGTCAGAGTCAAAGGCGGAGCATACGGCGTCCACATGAACACCCCGTACGACGGAAGCGTTAGCTTCTCAAGCTACCGCGATCCCTCGCCTGCAAGATCGCTTGGAAGCTTCCGCGCATGCGCTCAGGTCTTAAGAGACTTCTGCGACAGAAAAGAGTCGGTGGAGAAATACATCATCAGCACGATTGCAAACGACGACCCGCTCTTAACTCCGAGAGCCGAGGGCGAACAGGCTGCAAGGCGGTTCTTGGGAGGTATCACCGAGGAGGACGTCAAACGCGAGCGCAGGGAGATGATGGAGACCGGCGAAAAGGAACTTTGCGATTTTGCGGACATGCTCGATCGGGTGCTCGATGAAGCGGGAGTATGCGTCATCGGCGGTCAGAACGTCTTGGACGGCTGCGAGCTCGATCATGTCGAAGCCATACAGTAAATGAATCCTGTCGGCTCCGCTTCGGAAAGCTGAAGCGGGGTCGGCAGGAAAATCCACCGAAAGGAGCAAGGAATTTTGAACAGCGCAGACGAATACATAGAAAAATACAAACTCTTGGAGCACGCCGTAAGGGAGAGATACGCCCTCAAAAACAGCGACTCCATCTCGCGGTTTTTATGCTCTCAGGAGAAATTCCGGGCTCTTTCGGAGGATATCCGATACTGTCAGGACGTCCGGAACTGGCTCCAGCACGAGCCGAAGGTCTCGGACGAATTCTCCCTCTGCCCGAGCAAGGAAATGATAGCGTTTATAGACGATCTCACCGACCGCGTGCGAAGCCCGAAGCGGTGCATGGATATCGCGATAAGAGCGGACAGAATATTCTCAAGGACAGTTCAGGCTGATCTTATGGAGACCGTCACGACGATGAAAAAGCGGGGCTTTTCTCATGTTCCGATTTTAAGATCGGGAGCCGTGGTGGGGGTGTTGGACGAAAATTCCATCTTCAATTATCTCTGCGACATGGGCTCGGTGTCGCTGTCGGGAATGAAGGTGGCGGAGATCGAAAAATATCTCGCGCTCGACGGCAGAAAGACGGAGAGATTTTTATTTGCAAAGCCTTCGGCGTATGCCGAGGACATCGAGGACCTCGTGGAGCAGGAAAGCAGAAACGGTCATCGGGTCGTCATGGTCTTTCTGACGGCTACGGGAAAGCCGAATTCACAGCTGAAAGGCATGCTCACGCCTTGGGACCTCAGCAGATAATTATAAAAATTTAATAAAAACACGCCCCGGGATATATTCAATCCGACGAACTTTTTCCCGGGGCGCAATATTTATGCCGCAAAATAAGTATTACATGTAAATGAACTTGGGAGGATTTTTTATGAAAAAGATTTTTGCGGTTTTGATTTCGGTATTGATGGCTGCGGCTATGATTTTGCCGGCGGCTGCTGTTGATTCAAAGGATATTTTTGAATATGCAGACGTGCCGGGAGCCGTTTGTTATCGGTCTTTAACCGACCTTTATACTCACATGAAGGCTGTTCGGGACGGCGCGGATTTTGAGGGCGATGAAGATGTCAAAAACTTCCTCATGACCGCGGACAAGGTCTATTTTCCGAGAAGATGCATGGAAATCTGCGATGATATCACCTCTGTAACGGTAGCGCCGACATATGTCGAACTTAAAATAGAGATAGACGGCGTGGAGATATCGATGTATCAATGCACCTCCGAAGAAGTCGGAAAGAGGGAGTTTTTAAAACTTCGGGAGCAGTGGGAAAACGGCGAAGAGGGCTGTGAGGAAGCGCTCTGGCAGGGAGGAGAAGTCGCCGAGACCCTTGCCCGCACAACGCCCGTTGACGGCGGTTTTGAGACCTGCTACTGCTGGCATCAGAGCGACGGGGAAGATGATATATATTTGGCGATGAAATTGCCCTTTGACTTTGACCCGACTTGGTACCACGGGGGATTTTTCGAGGCTGAACCCTGCCGGCTCTTCGCAAAGGAAAGAATTGCGACATGCCCTGTCGGCGAGCCGAACGACGGGATAACGTACGTCGGCGAAGACGGCGAAAGCTTCGAGGGCTGGCTGTGGTTCCCCGAGGGCTCAAAATATTATGACAGCAAAAAGCCGGGGGTCAAATATATAAAAGAAAACGGCGTGCCGATGACCGGTGCGGATATGATCAGAAACGACACCGTCCTGAGATTCGACGACGAGGGATTTTTGCTCGGCACTTATACCGGCTGGTATATCGAAGGCGCGAAGCAGATAATGTATGTAAACGGCAAACCTGCGCGCAATATCTGGGTATGCAAAAACGGCATGAGAAAATACTATGCCGACGAAAGCGGCGAAATGGCGACGGGGAGGCAGGTCATCGACGGCGTGGAGTATGATTTCGGCGCGGACGGGGTGCTTATCGATCCGTGGGGCTTGAGAATGGGAGTCCAAAACGTCACGAAAACAGGCTGCACCGTCGTCTTCGAGCAATCGGGAGGGGAAAATATCAATGAACTTGAGACGGGTCGGGGATTGACAATCGAACGATTCGACGGCAAGAAGTGGCGGAAGATCGAGGAGAATGAGATTGCGATTACCGCCGAGGCTATCTGCATCAATCTGAATGGCAGGACCACGCTCGACATGTCGTGGAAAGGGCTCTACGGCGAGCTTGAGGCGGGAAGCTACCGGCTTATCAAGAGCGTGGACAACTGGCGCGCCCCGGGGGATTTTGATATGAGGGAGTACTGCGCGTATTTTGAGGTGGAGGGGGAGAAGATTTAAGGGGGGTGCCTCGCTGCGCTCGGCTGTGGGGCACCGTTGCACGGTTCCCCACGACCCTCCGGCTCTCACCCCCACCCCCAGACCCCCTCCCCCTTTTAGGGGGAGGGGGCTCCGCTCGACTATAAGTCTGTACAGACTTCGACGGGGGCGGGGGTCTGCTTCAAATAACATGAGTTCATTTTCCGGCAGGAAAATGAACGAATACCTTTTAACTAAGGGTCGGGCGGGAGGGAATTACTGTTCGATACCACTACTATGTTGGGGACAACCCGTGCCGGGTTTTCCCCAAACCCCTTTTCCGGCTGTGGGGCACCGTTGCACGGTTCCCGCAGACGCGGGGTTTTGTCCAAGAGCACGAGCAATCAGTCGTTTACGATTGCGAAGTGCGATTGGCTACAAAACCAGCTTCTGCTGACACCCCTCCGGCTTCGGGCGACTTCGTCGCCCTCATTTGAACGATAAAGGCAAAAAGGACAGCTTTCGCTGTCCTTTTTGCAGGGATTTCGCGCTCTGCGGAGCGCGACCAAGGGCTCCGCCCTTGGATTCCGCAAGCCCTTTAAAAAGGGCTTGATCCTAAACTTGCCTTGTCTTCCCCTATGGCTTTCCAAAAATCTTATCACGCCGTCTCAAACTGCGCCTGATACAGCTCGTGATAGAACCCGTTTCTTGCCATCAGCTCCTCATGCGTGCCCTGCTCGACTACCTCCCCGCCCCGCATTACCAAAATATTGTCCGCCTTCTGTATCGTCGAAAGCCTGTGCGCGATGACAAAGCAGGTCTTTCCCTTCATCAGCTCCCTCATCGCCGCCTGAATCTGCTGCTCCGTCCTTGTATCGACGTTCGACGTCGCCTCGTCCAGAATCAGCATATGCGCGTCCAAAAGCATCGCCCTCGCGATCGTCAAAAGCTGCTTCTGACCCTTTGAGATGGACGTGCCGTTGTCCGAAAGCACTGTGTTATAGCCCTCCGGCAGTTTTGATATGTATGAATGGATCTTCGCCGCCCTCGCGGCTCTCTCGACCTCCTCCATCGTCGCGCCGGGCTTGCCGTAGGCGATGTTCTCAAAGACGGTGCCGTAAAACAGCCATGTGTCCTGCAAGACCATCGTATAAGCCCGCCTCAGCGAATCACGCGTGAGGTCTCTTACATCCTTGCCGTCTACAGTCACCGACCCCGAATCGACGTCGTAGAATCTCATCAGGAGGTTGATGATGGTGGTCTTCCCGGCTCCGGTGGGTCCGACGATAGCCGTCAGCGAACCCGGCTCAGCCGTCATCGAGAAGTTTTTGATGATGGGTTTACCCGGCTCGTAGGAGAAGTCGATGTTTTTAAGCTCCACTTTTCCTTTAACGTCATTAAGCACTCCTGCCGCCTCGGAATCGGGTTTTTCCGGCTCGGCGTCAATAAGTCCGAATACTCTTTCAGCCGCCGCAAATGCCGACTGAAGCTCGGCGATGATGTTCGCGACCTCGTTTATCGGTCCCGAGAATTTTCTTGAATACTGTACAAAACTTGATAAATCTCCCAAGAGAAGGGGTTTATTCCATAGTGCTCCGAAAAATCCCATAGCCGCGGCGGCTTGCGGATTTCCGCCTTTCATGAACAAAAGCGCGCCGAAAACGCAGACGAGGGTGAGTGAAATATTGCTGATGAACATGACGCAGGGTCCCGTGATGGTGCCGTTTGCCTCGGCTTCGGTGTAGGCGTCGACGGCGATCTTATTCTTCTCGTCAAACTTCGCAAGCACCGCGTCCTCCCTGCCGTATGCCCTGACCGTCTTTTGTCCCGAAATCATCTCCTCGACGAATCCGTTCAGCTCGCCCAATTTGCGGCTGCGATTGCGAAACATCGGTCTCACGCGGTTTGCAAGCCATCTTGTGAATATCGCCGTCACCGGGACGATGAACACAAATATCAGCACCAATTTCGGCGCGATGGAGATCATCATGCCGAAGGAGACCGAGACCGTCACGACCGACTGCAAAATCTGAAGCAAATCGTTTGAAAGCGACTGGTTGACGGTGTCGACGTCGTAGGTCACGACCGAGATGATGTTGCCGGTCTGGAATCTGTCAAAGAAGCTGACAGGCAGGCGCGAGAGGCTTTCAAAGATGTCGTGCCGCATCTGCTTGGCGATTTTTTTGGACATTCTGATCATGACGGCGTTCAGAAGATAGGTAAGAGCCGACGAGAGAATGTAAAAAATCACCATCAGGATCACGCAGCGGTATATCACCGAAAAGTCCATCGAACCGCTGTCCTCGCCGAGTTTTATCGCGTTTATCGCCTGACCCGAGAGCTTGGGTCCGTAGAGCGCCAAAAGCGAGCTCGAAAGCGATAAAATCAGCGCGAGCGCCAAGAGCACTCTGTTCCTGCCGAGGTATTTCCAGAGCCTTAAAAGAAGCGTTCCCCTCGCCTTGTGAGGAAGTCCGAGGTCCAAGCCCTGATCGTTTGTGCGGGGTTCCTTAGGCACTTTGGGCACCTCCCATCTGCTGCTCGGCTGTTAAGCGGTACTCCTCGCAGCTTTGCATGAGCTCTTCATGAGTCCCGAGACCGATCTCTTTGCCGTCGGAAAGCACCAAAATCTTAGTGCAGCTTCTGATTGAACTGACCCTCTGCGCGACCGTGACCGTCGTGACCCCGGAGTATCCGCGTTTTAAAGCCTTTCTGAGTTCCGCGTCGGTTCGGTAGTCAAGAGCCGAGGAGGAGTCGTCCAAAAGTAAAATTTCGGGATTTCCGGCAAGCGCTCTTGCGATCAGTAGGCGCTGTTTCTGACCTCCCGAGAGGTTGTTTCCCCTGACCGCCACGTCGGACTGCATTCCCTTTGCCCTGTGCGCGATAAATTCCGCAGCCTGAGCGTCGGAAGAAGCGCGGGATAGATCGTCATCCGATAAATCCCGGAAGAAGCGGATATTGTCGGCGACCGTCCCTTCCATCACAAAATCGTTTTGGAAAACGGCTCCGAATTTTGATGTCAGCTCGTCTTTTGAATATGATTTCACGTCCCTGCCGTCGATAAGAATCTCGCCGGAATCGACGTCGTAAAAGCGCATGAGAAGGCTTAAAACCGTTGATTTCCCGGCTCCCGTCTCGCCGATTATCCCGAGACTTTCACCGCGGTAAAGTTTAAAGCTGATATTTTCCAAGCTGTCGCCTTTGCCGGTATAGGAAAAGCTGACGTTTTTAAATTCGATATGCGGAGGATTATCGGCATGATCTTCGGCAGAATCTACGGGCACGAGGTCCTCAGGCATTTCCAGAACTTCGGCGACGCGGTGAGCCGAAGCCTCGCCTTTGGACCACATCACGAAAATCCTCGTTATGCCGAGCATGGCGTTTAAGATCATCACAAAATACTGCAAAAAGGCGATGATGACGCCGGATTTCGTCTGCCCTCCCGCAACTCTCCACGCGCCGATCAGAACGACCAGCGTGAGCCCGATGTTCAGAACAAGGGAGGTCGAGGGGTTGGTGGCGGCTGTTATCATTCCGGCTTTCTGATCGATTGCCGTAAGCTCGTCGTTCACGCCTCCGAAGCGCTCCCGCTCGTAGTCGGTCTTTGAGAGGGCTTTGATGACCCGCACGCCGGTGATATTTTCCTGCAATACCCGCACCACGCGGTCGAGCACCGTCTGCTCTTCTTTGTAAAGAGGGACGGATTTTTTTGTGACGGCGTAGACGATAACGCCGATCAAAGGCAGCAGGGCAATGAGGATCAGAGCGAGGACGGGGTCCATCGTCAGGGTCATCACAACGCCTCCCAAAAGGAGTATCGGCGCCCTGATCCCGAGCCGCTGGATTCTCGCCAAAAGCTGGTTTACGTTGTATGTGTCGCTTGTGAGCCGCGATTCGGCTGAAGGCACGGTCAGGCGGTCCATCTGACCCGCAGAGAGCCGCTCAAGCTTGTCGAAGAGGTCGTAGCGGAGTTTTCTTGTGATCTTTCCCGAGCTGACGGCGCTCATTCGGTTGGCTCCGATGTTGCAGACAAGACAGCCGATCGCGCATAAAAGCATCAGCCCGCCGTAGATGAAGATGGTGGACTTTACGCCCCGCGGGACGACGTCGTCTAAAATAATTTCCATAAAATAGGGGATAAACAGTTCCAACACAGCTCCGAAGAGCTTTATCAGAACCGTCAGGATTATGTAGCCGGTGTAGGGCTTGATGTATTTAGTGATTCTTTCCATTTAAATCCTTCCATGCAGTAAAAGGTGAGAATTATCGGCTTATCTGTCTTTCGCTCCAGATTTTTTCGATGAGATCCGTTATTATCTTTTCCTGATCGGTGCTCATCTTCCTGCCGTTCTGCCGCTCGAAAAATTCGCCGAACAGCTCATACGGGGTCTCGGCTTTAGCCTCGCCGTCGGGGATAAATGCCTCGCCCCGGGTCCGCTCGTTGTCGTAGGAGAGCTTCATGATGTTCGGGTATACCGTTCGTAGCCTGCCGATCGCGTCGGGGACGTCGTCGCTGTCGGTGAGGATTATGTGCAGATAATCGTCCGTCGCGGTATTCTCGTAATTCTTTTTAAGCGTGAGATCGGAATATGTGCCCTTTATTTCACGCATGTCGTGAAGAGGCTTCAGGGGGACGGTTTTTATCTTCATATTCCCCTTTTCAAGCATTTCGACGACGGTCACGGATTTTTCATGCGAACACTCGGAGAAGGAGTACTTAAGCGGGGTGCCGCAGTATCTCAATCTCTCCGAACCTACGTTTTGCGGGCTGTGAAGATGACCGAGGGCGACGTAGTCAAATCCCGAAAATACCTCGGCGTCAACATTATCAGACCCGCCGACCGATATCTCCTCCGACTCGCTTCTTAAAGACCCGGTCACGAACTGGTGGCAGATGAGGACGTTTCGAGCCGCATGATCTATATTTAAATTTTCAACAGCGGCGGCGCAGGCTTCGGTGTAGGTCTCGATACCGTCGCGCAAAAGAGCCGAGCGCACCTGCGAAGGCCGCAAAAAAGGCAGGAGCCAGAAGTTTACGCAGCCGAAATCATCTTCCAAAACGACGGGGGAAATTTGTCCGTCATAGACCGGGGAGATGTGCACGCCGCCGAGCTTAAAGAGCTTTTCGCCGAAGGACAGCCGCTCGGGGGAGTCGTGGTTGCCGGCGATGATCATGACCGCAAGACGCCTTGCGGAAAGGGCTGTGAGGAAGAAGTCGAAGAGCCGGACGGCTTCCGCGGACGGCACCGATTTGTCGTAGACGTCCCCCGCGATGACGACCGCTTGAGGCTTCTCGGCGTCGATTATCCCGAGGACTTGCCGGAGGATATGCTCCTGATCGGGTATCATCGAAAATTCGCTGACCCGCTTGCCCAAGTGCAGGTCGGAAAGGTGAAGAAATTTCATGGCAGCCTCCTTTCTGAGTATTTTAGCAGATTTTTTGGGATTAGTCAATCGGGGAGGGAAATTAGATGTGGTCAAAACGACCGCATCAAGAGGACAGAAGTCAGAAGTCAGATTGTCAGAATTTCAAGGTGTCACCGTTGGTGACAGATTTAATCAGTGAGGATAATGAGGGCGATTTGTACACTCCCGGGGAATTTATGATGCAGCGGTTTAGAATGTAGTGAGAGACGGTTTGGATTTGCATGTTTTAGCTTATGCTGCTGATGGGGGAAAACTGCGGGGGTTCCGTGCCTTTTTCCCGCAGCCGGTATTGCGGAGAGCAACGCGATTCGTCACGGCACGCTGTCTGACAGGGAAAAAGAAATCTATAAGGCAGTTTTTTACAGCCGCACTGCGACAAAGACAATGATAAATGAGGCGAAATCGGTGAAGAAAAATGCCGAAACGGTTGACAGTATGGGCGTCCCGCAGCTCCCGATGCTGTTATTCATTTCAAACGCTTCGGGAGGTACGGAATTTGATGAGGAAACTTGGCGAAAAATTGCAATTGACTATGTTTCTCGGGTTAATGGCGGAAAATATATAGAATTGGATTGCCCGCATTATGTTAAATACACTCCCCCACACCTTCTACTTTCAAATTGACTTTCACGCCCCATCATGTCATAATAAACTCACCGCATTTTTATGACAGTTTTGCAATCTGCACAAATCCATCTCTAAAAATTTGTGCAGATTTTTTATCATTATTTTTCCGACCAAAGTCGCCCCGCCTGCGTCTTATGTTATAGAAACCCATGGAGGTGAGCCGTGAAGGACAGCGAGATCATTGAACTTTATTTTTTGCGGGATCAGCGCGCGATCGTGCTGACCGAGAAAAAATACGGGCGGCTCATCAAAAAGCTGATCCGCTCAATCCTGCGCTCCCGCGAGGACGCTGAGGAGTGCCTTTCGGACGTCTACATCAGGCTCTGGCAGAGCATTCCTCCCGAAAATCCCGAGAATTTTCGGGCATATGTCTGCACTGCGGCTCGGTCGGCGGCGCTCTCGAAATACCGCTATATCAATGCGAAAAAGCGCTCGGGCGAGGTTGTCGGTCTTGATGATACATACCCCCAGCCCGACGGCATGCCGCTTGCCGATAAGATCGCCCTCAAGGACGCCGTCAACGACTTTCTTGACGGCTTGCCGCCCGACGCGCGCAACATTTTTATCCGCAAATACTACTTTTTCGAGAGCGTGCGCCAGATCGCGGTTCGCTACTCGTTCAGCGAATCGAAGGTCAAATCAAGCCTTGCCGCGTCGCGGGAAAAGCTTGAAAAAATCCTGAAGAAAAGGGGTCTCTTATGAACATGAACGAAAGCTTTATTTATCGCGCTTTGGACGGCGCTGATCCCGCTTTCTTGGAGGCTTCGTTTGAATATCGGCGCGATGTGAGGCTGAAATTTTTGAGCGATATTGCCGCGGCTGCGCTGAGTGTTTTTCTCTTTGCGTTTGTCTTTAATGCTGAATATCAGCCCGCACCTGCGCTGCCAATACAAGTTGAAACCACCGAAAAAAGTGAGCCTGCTATGCTTCCCGAAAACGTCGCTTTAGAGATTATCCTACCGAAAAAGGAGGAAACCGAAAGATGAAAAAGTCTTTAACAGTTTTAATCATCTTTGCAATTGCGGTACTGACCGCAGCCGTTATGTTCATTAACGGCTGCGGACCTGCGCCTGCTCGGAACAATGAAGATTTTATGCCCAAAGATCCAAGCGGAAACCGCTATCAACATGCTGACGAACTTACGACAAACGCCGAGACCGCTGTGACTGTTCCGAGCGATTCAATATCCGAAGATTCAAATATCGGTGTGCAGATTATCCACGACGACTGGGGTTATACGCTTAAGGACTTTTACTTTTCGGATACCCTGCCCGAGGGGATCATAAAAGAGGATTGCCGCGATTTTTCTCTGCCCGAGCCTCAGCCCGACGAAAACGGCGTTGAACGCTGGGTAAAAGCTGCCGATCATATAGCCGATGACGGCAGCTATGACGGCGCTTTCGGGCTCGACTGCGTGTGGCTCATTGTCGAGATGGATATTCAGAATCTCACCGGCGAGGCGCAGATGCAAAAATGGGGCAGTCATGATCTGCATTTGGTAGGCGATAACGACGTTTACCCATACATGGGCTTTGAGGGCGCGCATTGGTTCAGCCTCCATAACAACTGCGGCGTCTGCCCCGAGGGCTTTAACGGCGCGATCGACTACTTCAGCGCATACTTCGAGGCAGACGAAACTAAGACAGCTAAATTCGGCTGGTTTGTAGAAAGAAAATTTGCCGAAGAAGGGGTAACGCGCTGGGTCGATCTCGACGTCTGGGGCTATTCTTTGGACGCGCAGGACAAGGTCGGGCATTTATATCTGAGGTAGAAATATGGTTAAACTTCTGAAATTTGAGCTTAAAAGAGCTTTTAATAACATATATTTTCTGATAGCTGTCCTTTCGGGCTGCGCAATCACGGTATTTGATTTTTTTAGTAGTACATATCCTGCCCTATGGCTTAATCACATGCCTAAGATGGAATATCCGATGTCGCTGTTCAGCGAATATATCGGTCTCAGGGCGGGTTCTTTGGCGCATACGCTGATTTTTCTACTTGCCCCGCTGATATGTTCTCTGCCGCACGCCGACAGCCTTGCAGGCGATCTCGGGGACGGGTACTCAAAGAATATAGTCGTTCGCGGAGATATAAAAAAATGGCTTACGGCGAAATATATTGCAGTATTTTTATCGGGGGCTGCCGTTTTTGTGATCCCCTTTGTTGCAAATCTTTTGGTGACGGCGATGTTTGTACCTGCGGCAAAGCCCATCCCTTCCACAAAAACGTTTGCTGCGGCAAGAGCGGTAAATCCGTTTGCGGATATTTTTCTTGATCACCCGATGCTGTACATAATAATGTTTTTAATTATCGGCGCAGTGATTATAGGGCTGTTCTGCGAGATTGCGCTTTTGGCGTCGCTGCTCGTAAAAAGCCGATTTTCATCACTGCTGTCGCCGTTTATTCTCTACATGCTTTGCTATATTTTCAGCAGCGTTTTCGGAAATTTCAGTTTTGATCCTTATCACATCATTCTGCCGACTCAGACTGTACCGACCTTTACTGCCGAGATCATTTTATTGCCGATAACGCTGTTTTTAGTAACTTTTATTCCTGCTACGGTATTGGGGAGCAGAAAAGATGTCCTTTAAAGCTGTTGCCGAAATCCCAAGACAGGTTATCTCCCGACTTCCTGTTATATTCATATCTTCAGCAGTGCAGACGGTCATAGTTTTCGTCAATACACTGCGGTGGAAGAAGCACGCCGCGTCATTATATGCTGCGCAGATGTCGGTGATAGACGCGGTGCTGTTTAACTGCCAAAGGGCATTTTTAAGCTTTGTTTTACCGATCCTGATTTTGAATATCAGTCTGATTCTTTCGGAGGACGAGCATATTCGGATCGTTATCAGAAGAAAAAGCAGACAGAATATTTGGAACATATCGGTATTAAAAACCGCGGTTATTTGTTTCTGCTTTACACTTTTTTACACCGCCGCAGCTCTTTTATCCGCAAAATTTTCAGGGATCTCTGTCCTTATAAACTGGCAGAGCGTTCGTTCGGTTTATTACTCTGCAAACTTCACGACGACCGAACGGTTTACATTTTCGGGGCTTTTGGCATTGTCGGTATTATATATTTTTTTAACCGCATTTTTTGTTTCGATGCTGTTTTTGATTTTAAAAAATTCGCTCGGCTCGGTGGCAGGCATAATTACGGCGGTCGTTTTCGGGCTCAACGAGGCTTGGTTCTCGCCGATCCTGACGCGCTTCTCGGGGCTGTATCATATTCAGCTGACTGACGATTTCGATCCGCTGATCTGTCTCGGTCTGCCGACTGTTCTCTCGGCGGCTGCATATTTTATCGGCAGAAAAATCTGCCTCCGAAAGGAGTTTTATTATTGATAAAGCTTATTCGGCTGATAAAAATCTTTGCGGTCGAATCCCTGAAAAATAACGCCTGCAAATACTTGCTGCTTGCTGCGATCACTCCGCTGCTGATTTATATAACAAACGGAATTCCCTCTCCGACTGATGGGCTTTCAGGGGCTGTATATCGCCTTTTTTCGGGTGATCTGCGGCAAACGGATAATGAAAAATATGTTATTCCGATAGTTTGGATCTTTATACATCTATTCATCTGTTTTATATCTCTGAAACGTCCGCTTTCAAAAATTTGCGGTAATATTGCAATCCGGTCAAAACGCGCTTGGATATATCTTGCGGATACTCTTTCCGCGGCAATTTCGGCGCTCGCAGCATATTTGGTGATATATTCCGAGCTGCTGATCATATCGGGTTTTTCCGCTCCGAGTATGATAATACTGATACCTCCCGCGCTGGGGGCTGCTTATTCATCGGTTTTAAGACTTTTGTCTCTGCTTATCGGTAACAAAACGGCATATTTGATCGTGTCAGCCGAAGTTATAGCCTCAACATATTTAAATTCGCCAATCTTGCTCGGAAATTATGCGCAGCTTGCAAGAGTACAAAACATCGCCGCCGTTCCGATAATCGGTTCAGGGGTATTTTCGGTATGCTTGGCGATCGGAACGGTAATTTTTACAAAGAAAGATATTATATTTGGTGAGAAAAATGATTGAAATCAAAAATTATACAAAAGTAATTCGCGGCGCGGCCGTCCTCAAAAACATAAATCTGACGCTTGAAAGCGGGAAAATTTACGGTCTTTGGGGCAAAAACGGCTCGGGTAAGACCATGCTTATGCGGGCGATATGCGGGCTGATTCTGCCGACCGAGGGGTATGTTTCCATCGACGGCGAGCGGCTCGGCGGGAAAAATTCTTTTCCGAAAAGCGTGGGAGCGCTGATCGAAAATCCCGCATTTTTGGATTCAAAAACGGGGCTTGAAAACCTTTTGCTTTTGGCGGAAATCAAGGGAGAAGCGACGAAAGATGATGTTTCCGAGGCTCTTGAAAAGGTCGGGCTTGAGCCGCATGATCGGAGAAAATACCGCAAATATTCGCTCGGAATGAAGCAGCGCCTCGGCATCGCGGCGGCGATAATGGAAAATCCACAAATTTTGCTGCTTGACGAGCCGTTCAACGCCCTCGACCCGAGCGGCGTGGAAACGGCGGCGGAGATCATTAAAGAATTTAAAGAAAAAGGCGCGACCGTAGTGATTGCATGCCATGATAGAGATGAGATTGAAAATCTGGCGGATGAGATCATCAGGCTTGATAGGGGTGAGATCATAGGTGAAGAAAACTAAAATTTGTCTGTTGATTATTTTGATTATATTTTTAACCGTTGCGGGTGTAAGAATCTATCATGTAAACCGGGAATTTCCGCAGGTTGAAACATTGGAAATAAGCCGCGGCGAAACTGCCGAAATATCAGGCTGCGAGGTCAGACTGTTATCACTCGAAATTGACTCGCCCGAATCCTTCGGAGTGGATCGCAAATATGATGATGAGCTGATTTTAGCCGCAGAAATAGAGGTTTTAAACAACACGGCGGAGACTGTAAGCTTTCCGTATTATAAACTTTCTGCCGAGCGCGGAGCGTGGTCGAACGACGCAGCCATGGATATTTTCAGCAAAATCAACGGCTTTGAAATCGGGCAGTCAGAAATAGCGCCCGATGAGAAAAAGACGGTTCGCCTTGGCTATGTCATGACGAAAACTCAATTTGCTTCGGGAATGTGGGAAAAAATCAACGCTGAGGACTTTGAGATTACTATGCTTGATTATCCGAAAAGAATCGTGTTTAAATGAATCGCCGTTTATAGCGTTGCTTATCTTTTTAACATCGGTTCAATTGAATGCTTGAAGTTTTTGCAGTACCTAATGGTGTATAAAAAGTGCGAGGTAAGGATAATTTCCGATACCTCGCATATTTGTTTTGTAAGCGTGGGGCGGGTAAGGGGCTTTAAGTGGGGGGGATGCCCAAGGGAGAGGGGGCTTTGCCTCGCTTCGCTCGGCTCCGGGTGACTTTGTAGTGCTATCCTAAAATCGTACACATAGGGGGTAGATTTTGTACAGAAGATAGTATAATATAAGACATGATAAAATCATCTTCCGCACAAGCAATCCCCAAGTGTGAACAGGAGGTTTAGCGTGAAAGAAAATACGTCATGATATAAAAAAGAGCACAACAAAAAAGCCCCGCAAAAAGCAGAAAGTTGCGGAGCTGAAGTCACGGGTAGGAATCAGGAAACAGTAAGTCCCTGCTTTTGAAGGAATTTAGCAGCTTGACGTACTTTTTCAAATGAATTTGATATAATTGTTTCGATGATAAATCAGGATTTAACGAGGTATGATACCGTAACCGCGTGTTTAAGATGAAACGGCTCCTGATTCCACTTTTGCAAAAGCTCCCACGCTTCGTCTCTCGTTAAATTTTTTGACATTTTTATCACGTCTCCTTTTTAGCCTTAATATTAAACCTATCGGCATTATATGTATTATACATATTTACCCCGCCATTGTCAATAGTAACTGTTAAAAAAGCGGATTTTTATTTTTGATATTGACATACGGGGCGCGCGGTGATATAATGCCTATATAATCAATAGGCTATATATGCTTTTGGAGGAGCACATTATGATGATCTTCAAACGATGTCGCCGCGAACGGTATTACAATCAATTATTAACAAATATTGCGCAATTTTGAAAGGAGCAAAACTTATGAAAACATACGATAGAATCACCGACCTTATCGGCAGAACGCCGCTTTTAAAGCTCACAAACTACATCAAAGAAAAGAATTTAGGCGCGACGGTTTACGGCAAACTTGAGTATTTCAACCCCGCCGGGAGCGTCAAGGACAGGATCGCCCGGGCGATGATCGACGACGCCGAGGCAAAGGGACTTTTGAAGCCGGATTCGGTCATCATTGAGCCGACCAGCGGCAACACCGGGATTGGGCTTTCGGCAGTGGCTGCGGCGAGGGGATATAAAATCATCCTCACGATGCCCGAGACGATGAGCATTGAGCGCAGAAATCTTCTTAAGGCATACGGCGCGGAGCTTGTCTTGACCGATGGCGCAAAGGGAATGAAGGGCGCGATTGCAAAGGCTCAGGAGCTCGCCGAGGCAACCCCGAACAGCTTTATCCCGAGCCAGTTTACCAACCCCGCGAATTCCGATATCCACAGAAAAACCACCGGTCCCGAGATTTGGGAGGACACCGATGGAAAGGTTGACATTTTCGTTGCGGGCGTGGGAACCGGCGGCACCGTGACCGGCGTGGGAGAATATCTCAAGTCCAAAAATCCGAATATAAAGGTCGTCGCTGTCGAGCCGGCAGGCTCCCCGGTCCTTTCAAAGGGTGTGTCCGGTCCGCATAAAATTCAGGGAATCGGCGCGGGGTTTGTGCCGGACACGCTGAACACAGGCGTTTACGACGAGATAATAACCGTCGAGAACGAGGAAGCATTCGAGACGGGTCGCACTTTGGCGCGCAAAGAGGGGCTTTTGGTCGGCATTTCATCGGGCGCCGCAGTTTATGCCGCAACGCAGCTTGCCAAGCGCCCCGAGAATAAGGGGAAGATAATCGTCGCGCTTCTGCCTGATACCGGCGAGAGATATCTCTCCACCCCGATGTTCGCGGAATAGAAGTTAGAGGATAGAGGGTAGAAGATAGAATTTGGAAAACTTGGATAAAAATATTTGATCCTCTATCTTCCGACTCTCTATCCTCTGAATTACCATATTCCGGAATATGCAGAATTTTCAGAATTTACAGGGTAATCGTGATTTTGAGAAATATTATAAATTATCAACACAAATTATTTGAACAATCTTTTTAAGATAATAATATATGGCTATAATAAAGGCTTTATAGATATATATAAAGAAAAAGATATATATGATAATATATCAATCTGCGTTAAAAAACGATTTTCAAGAAGTCGTACAAATTCTGAAAATTCATCACATTCCGAAAATTGGAAAATGCAGCGCTATCCCCCAAAATCAGATGATGTAATTGTCCGCGGCGCGCTTTTGGTGGTCGTCCAAAATGTCCTGAAGCGTGATCCCGTCGAGGTACTCGTTCGTCACCCGGTAAAGCCCCTGCCAGACCGGAAACGTCGGGCAATCGGCGCTTCGCTTGCAATCCCCCGGGCACTCGGCACAAAAAACCGGTGCGAGGCTTCCCTCGGTCAGACGGAGTATTTCCCCGACCGTGTACTGCGACGGGTCCTTCGCGAGCATGTACCCGCCCTGATAGCCGCGGTTGGTTTTCAGAATGTCCGACCGGTTGAGGACGGGCACGATCTGCTCGAGGTATTTTTTGGATATTCCCTGGCGCTCGGCGATGTCCTTGAGCGCGATATAGCCCTCGCTGCGGTGCTCAGCCAGATCGAAAAGCATACGCAGAGCGTAGCGACCTTTTGTGGATATTTTCATGCTATCTTCCTCCTTTTATGTTCATAACCTAATTATAACATATATTTTATAGGTTTTCAAGAGGGAAAATATATAATTCAAAATGAGAGAAGTGTTCACTTGATAGAGATAAAAAATGTCAGCAAGGTTTTTAAAGGCGAAAAGAGCGACGTGCACGCCGTAAGTAACGTCAGCCTGACTATCCGCGACGGCGAAATTTTCGGGATTATAGGATTCTCGGGAGCCGGAAAATCGACTCTGGTGCGCTGCATAAACCTTTTGGAGCGCCCGACTTCGGGAGAGGTTTTGATCGACGGACAGGATATCACAAAAATATCCGCACGGGAATTGCGGTCGGCGCGCAAGAAGATCGGTATGATTTTTCAGCATTTCAACCTCATGCCGTCGAGAAATGTTTTTGACAACGTGGCATACGCGCTCAAGGGCAGCGGGAAGTCGAAAAATGAAATAAGAGAAAAGGTCAGGGAGCTGCTGAAGACCGTTGAAATGGCGGATAAAGAGACCGCCTATCCCTCCCAGCTTTCCGGAGGTCAGAAGCAGCGGGTCGCGATAGCAAGGGCTTTGGCGAATGACCCGAAAATACTTCTCTGCGACGAATCCACCTCGGCGCTTGATCCGCAGACGACAAAGCAGATTCTGAATTTATTAAAGAAGCTTAACCAAGTGCTCGGGATTACCACGGTAGTCATCACGCATGAAATGGCGGTGGTAAAGGAGCTTTGCGACCGGGTCGCTGTCATGGATCACGGAAAAGTGATCGAGCAGGGCGAGACGTTTTCGGTCTTTGCCAACCCAAAAGAGCCGCTGACAAAGGCATTCATCGCGACGACGTCAAATCTTAAAAAAATACACGAGCTGATAGCCGAAAACTCTCCGGCTATAGCCTTAAAGCCGGGGGAGATAATCGCGAAGCTGTCATATACCGAGCGAAGCGTTTCAGAGCCGCTTATTTCGACGATATCCCAAAAATTCGGCATAGTTTTAAACGTGATTTTTGCGGATATTGATTTTATACAGGGCTCGCCCATCGGCGGCACCGTCGGGATATTCAGCGGCGAGCGGGAAAAAATCACGCAGGCAATTCAATATTTAATTGAAAAAAACGTCTTTGTGGAGGTGATTAAAGATGAGCGAAGCGCTTGAAAAAATCATGCCGAACGTCATGGCAGACCCGGAAAGGTTCTGGGACAGCGTTTTGGCAACGCTTGAGATGACCGCGTGGAGCGGATGTATCATGTTCGTTCTCGGGCTGTTTTTCGGGGTGATTCTGACCGTCACCCGCGACGGCGGAATACTTAAGCAAAGGGCGGTGCATCAGATACTCGATAAATTGGTTAATCTTTTTCGCTCGATACCCTTTGTAATATTCATCGCGATTCTGCTTCCCGTCACAAAGGCGATAATGGGCACTAAAATCGGCGTAAGAGGGGTTATCGTGCCTTTGGTCGCGGCATCGGTTTTCTTCTTTGCGAGGCAGGTCGAGACGGCTCTTGCCGGGGTCGATCCGGGTCTTATAGAAGCCGCGGAATCGATGGGAAAAAGCCCGATAAATATAATATTTACGGTATATCTTCATGAGAGCGTCGCCGCACTTTCGCGGGGCACGACCATCACCCTGATAAACCTAATCGGTCTCACGGCGATGGCTGGCTATGTCGGAGCCGGCGGGCTCGGGGATTACGCGATAACCTGGGGCTACAACTACGGTCACACCGACGTGATATGGGTATCGGTCTTGGCAATAGTCGTCATCGTGACCGTCATTCAGTGTATCGGCGGGCTTATTGCTAAAAAGGCAACTCACTGATAAATTTAAATTATGAAAGGATTTTTTACCATGAAAAACTTCAAAAAAATTATCGCACTTTTACTTACTTTCACCCTCCTGCTGACCCTGCTCTCCGGCTGCGGAAGCAAGGAGGAATCGGTTGTTCGTCTCGGCGTCACCGGCGCGGTTTATGAGGACCTCTGGGCGCCGACTATTGCAAAGCTTGCCGACGAGGGGATAACCGTGGAACTTGTGCAGTTCTCCGATTTTGCTCTTCCCAACAATGCTCTTGACAGCGGGGATATCGAGATGAACGCCTTCCAGCACCATGCATATTTTGAAAACGACAAGGCGACAAACGGCTATGACATCGCGATTTTAAGCGATACTTTCACGATAGCCATGAACCTTTTCTCGTCGCAGTATAAAACCCCCGAGGAAATTCCCGAGGGCGGCAAGGTAGCCGTTCCGAATGACGCCACAAACTACGGCAGAGCGCTTCTTTTGCTTCGCGACGCGGGACTTCTGACCCTAAAAGACGGCTCCGGCTCCACTCCCACCTCCACCGATATTGAAACATCAAAAGTTGAGCTTGTAGAGGTCAACGCGAGCATGACATATCAGTATGTCAGCGACAGCGAGATTGCGGCGGCGGTCGTCAACGGAAACTATGCGGCAAGTTACGGCGTAGACCCCGGCACCGCGATCTTCTATGAAAATCCCGACCCTGACGATAACAGCTTCGTCTGCGTGATAGCGGTCCGCTCGGAAGATATCGACAACGAGACCTACAAAAAAGTCGCCGTGGCTTTCTGCTCGGACGAGACCGCCGATTTCTTTGAGGAAAACTACAAGGGCTTCTTCGTTCCGGCGTGGACAAAGTGAGGACGATTTTAATGGATTGGCTGTATGAGATAATCATAGATCGGAGCCGCGTTATAACCGAGAATATCGAGGACAAGTACTTAAGCGATACCTTGGGACGGCTTCGGGGAGAAGCGGCTGCGCTGGTATTTGTGAAATCCGCAGATGAGGTCAGCGAGATTTTAAAATATGCGAACGCCCATAAAATCGCCGTAACTCCGAGGGGCGCAGGCACAAATCTTGTAGGCTCAACTGTACCCTTAAACGGCGGGGTCATCCTTGATTTTTCCCATATGAATCGCATTTTGGAGCTCGATTATGATACCATGACCGTTACGGCAGAGCCGGGAATTCTGCTTTGCGATTTGCAGAGCTATGTCGAGGAAAAGGGGCTTTTCTATCCTCCCGATCCTGGGGAAAAGGAGTCGTCTATCGGCGGCAACATCAGCACCAACGCCGGTGGAATGAGAGCGGTAAAGTACGGCGTCACTCGGGATTATGTACGCGGACTTGAGGTCGTAATGGCAGACGGCAGGGTCTTAAACGTCGGCGGCAAAAACGTCAAGGACGCGAGCGGATTGTCCCTTAAAAACCTGTTCATCGGCTCCGAGGGAACGCTTTGCGTCATCACAAAATGCATTCTGAAGCTGATACCGAAGCCGGAATTTTCGATCAGCGCGCTGATACCCTACCCCGATCTTGACAGCGGGATTTCAAGCGTTTTGAAGATTCTGAAAGCGAACGTAAACCCTACCGCCGTTGAATTTATCGAGAGAAAAGTGGCAAAGCTGGGCGAGGATTTCTGCGGCATAAAATACCCCCGACCCGACGCGGGCTCCTACATTCTTCTGACTCTCGACGGCAACGAAACGGAAGTGAAAAATAACCTCGCACGAGTGCAAAAGCTGGCTTCCGAAACGGGCGCTGTGGACTTCATAACCTTGGACGACCCCGTCTATGCCGCGGATATCTGGAAGGTTCGCGGTGCGCTTGTCAAGGCAGTCGAAGCGGTCTCGGAGCAGGAGCCGGTGGACATCGTGGTGCCGATAAATAAAACCGCAGAATTTATTAAATTTGTTAATAAAGCCGAGCGTGAGAGCGGTATGCAGATGATAAGCTTCGGGCATGCCGGGGACGGAAACGTCCATCTCTGCGTGGTGAGGGGTTCAAGAAGCGAAGAGGTCTGGAAGCGTGAGCTGACCGAAAATATGGAGAATATTTACGGCGAAGCCTACCGCCTTGGCGGCATAACTTCGGGCGAGCACGGCATAGGAATCTCGAAACGTCGGTATTTTCTCAGCTTGACCGCGAGTGAGAATCTTGATGTCATGAATCAAATCAAAAACGCCCTCGACCCGGAGCATATTTTAAACGACCAAAAATCCTATATTCTGACAAAAGGAGAGCAAAATGCCTGAACTTTCAAAGAGGACCAAATCGTTCACCGACTCGGTGATCAGGCGCATGACAAGAGTATCCCTAAAATACGGCGCGGTGAATTTATCACAAGGCTTTCCCGATTTTGAGCCGCCCAAGGAAATTCTCGACCGGCTTGCCGAAGTCACGAAAGAGGACTTTCACCAGTATTCGATAACCTGGGGCGCGCAGAATTTCCGCGAAGCTCTTGCCGTAAAGCAGTCGCGGCTGATGGACAGAAAAATCGACCCGAACAGCGAGATCGTCGTGACCTGCGGCAGCACCGAGGCGATGATGGCGGCGATGATGACGGTCACAAACCCCGGCGACAAGGTCATAGTTTTCTCGCCGTTTTATGAAAATTACGGCGCCGACGCGATCCTTTCGGGCGCAGAGCCGATATATGTCCCGCTGATACCTCCGGAATATAACTTTGATCCCGAAGTGTTGGAGGACGCTTTTCGGCAGCACCCGAAGGCGCTTATACTCTGTAACCCGTCAAACCCCTGCGGCAAGGTGTTCACGAGAGATGAGCTTATGCTGATCGCCGATCTCGCGAAAAAATACGACGCATTCGTCATCACCGACGAGGTCTATGAGCATATAGTTTACGAGCCTAACGAACATGTGTATTTTGCCTCGCTGCCCGGAATGTGGGAGCGCACTATCTCCTGCTCATCGCTGTCAAAGACATATTCTATCACCGGCTGGCGGCTCGGGTACATCATCGCGCCCGCAGACGTAGTCGATACCGCAAAAAAGGTCCACGATTTTCTGACAGTCGGAGCGGCAGCGCCCTTGCAGGAAGCTGCGGTCACGGGTCTGAAATTTAAGGATGATTATTACCGCGACCTCCTGAAAAAATACACCGAGAAGCGCGACCTGTTCCTCAAAGGGCTTGACGACATCGGTCTTAGGCACACCGTCCCGCAGGGCGCATATTACGTCCTTTTGGACATTTCGGAGTTCGGCTATGATTCGGATTTGGAGTTCTGCGAAGCCCTCGCGCAGAAGGTGGGGGTAGGCGCAGTCCCGGGGTCGAGCTTTTTCAGAGAGCCGGTAAATAATCTGATCCGGCTGCATTTTGCAAAGAAAAACGAGACGCTTTATGAGGCGCTGAATAGGCTGGACGGGATACGCAGGGTGATGTAGGGAAAGATTGATATAATTGAAATGAGCAAAATTACGGCTTGTGAAAATTAATTTCGACAGGTTATGACAAAAATGTCGCTCAATAGTGCTGAAATCATTAAGTATGCTAATCGAAAACTCACAAAATGAAAAGAGGCTCGCGGAACTTGACCGCCTATTCATCAAGATTTATGAGGATACCCGTAAACGAGCTCTTGCAAGCGGAAAAGCAAAGAGAAACGGCGTGACCGAAGTCACATCGCTTCAAAAAATTAGTTTCGACTTCCTTATGACACCCCGTCTAAGGGAGAGGGGGCATTTGAGCCTCGCTTCGCTCGGCTTCGGGCGACTTCGTCGCCGGTTTTTTGTTGGGGGAACCCCCGGCGAGGGTTCCCCCGATGAAAACAGTCCACCGGACTGTTTTCATCCGCATACGCGGGGTTTTGTCTGCAAGCACGAGCAATCAATCGTTTACGATTGCGAAGTGCGAGCAGCAACAAAACCAGCTTATGCTCCCTCCTGCGCTTTTTGAATAATAAAAAGCAAGACGACGGCTTACGCCGTCCTCTTGCTTTGGGATTTCGCCCGTTGCGACGGGCGACCAGAGGCTCCTCGCCTCTGGACTCTCGCCCGCTTTTTGAGGAAAAGCGGGGCAAAACCTTTTCGACTTATCTCTCTGAAGGATGCCAGCAGTCTCTAACCTCTACTTCTCTAACTTCTACCCTCTCATGTGCACATCAAGCTGCGGCAGCGGAATGGTCACGCCCGCGTCGGTGACTGCCTTGAGCGAGTTCTGCATCAGCTCAAACCTCGCAGCCCAGTAATCGCTTCCCTTCACCGAAACCCTCAGCGTGACGACGACCGACGACTCCCTGTGCTCGTTGATGAACGCCATCGGCGCCGGGTCCTTAAGGACCAGCTCACTCCTGTCGGCAAGCTCTAAAAGCGCCTTCTTTGCAGCTTCGAGATCGCTTCCGTATGCGACCGCGACCTCGATATCAAGCCCTCTGACCGGCTTTGCGGAGAGGTTTGTGACGGTGGACGACGAGAGCACCGAGTTCGGAATATTTATCAGCCGATTGTCGATGGTGCAGAGCTTCGTGTAAAACAGCCCGATATCCTCGACCGTGCCGTCTCCAGCCGATGTCGAGACGAAATCGCCGATGTGGAACGGCTTGAATACCATGATCATCACGCCGCCCGCGATATTTGAGAGCCCGCCCTGCAAGGCAAGACCGATAGCCAAGCCGCAGGAGCCGAGAGCCGCGATGACCGTCGCCGACGGAACGCCGATGATCTGCACCGCGATGATGATTATCAGCGTGTTCAGAACAAGCTTGAGACCCGAGAGTATCAGCGCCGCGATGTTCGTGTCGAGCTTCAGAAAGCCCTTGCTCTTGCCGATTTTCTTGATGATGACCTTGACGACCTTCAAGCCGATCACCAGAAGAAGCAGCGCTAAGATGATCTTTACGCCGAAGTCAACGAGGTAGGTGTTTGCAAAATTGATTAACCAGTCTAACATAATGTCCTCCTTTAATTTAAAAGCTCACGCTTTTTTATACGATTTTTGCGGCTTTATCAGCCTCTATCTCATATTCTTTCGGCTGACCCTGCATGATCGCGATCTTGAACTTCCCGGGATTTTTCGATAAAGCTTCTGCGGAGACGATCCTGCCGTTCTCCCAGACGATATCAAAAATCAGTCCTCCGCGGGCTCTTATGCCTTTAACGCTGCCGCTTTTCCATGACGGCGGAAGGGACGGGAGAAGTGTTATCACCCCGCCTTGCGACTGTAAAAGAGTCTCCAAAATTCCAGCCGAGCCGCCGAAGTTTCCGTCGATCTGGAAGGGCGGATGCATATCCAAAAAATTGGGATATGTGGACCTTTTTAAGAGCGCCGAGATGTTCTCGCCGGCTTTTTCGCCGTCCCGAAGCCTCGCCCACATGTTGATTATCCACGCCCTCGACCAGCCCGTGTGCCCGCCGCCGTTTGAGAGCCTGCGCTCGAGCGTCACCCTTGCCGCCTTCATCAGCTCGGGGGTCTTTTCATACGATAGCTGATCCGACGGATAGAGTCCCCAGAGGTGGGAGATGTGCCGATGCCCCGGCTCGACTTCGTCATAGTCCTCAGCCCACTCCATGATCTGACCGTACTTGCCGATCTTCGGCTTCGGGATTTTCGGGAGCATCTTTTCGATTTTTTCCGTGAGATCATCTTCAACGCTGAGAAGTTTTGAATATTCAAGGCAGCTTTCAAAAATCTCGCGGATAATCATAGAATCCATCGTCGGACCGACGCAGAGGCTTCCCGATTCGCCGGAGGGGTGAAGATATGTATTTTCGGGAGACGTCGAAGGTCCCGTCAGCAGCATTCCGTCGTGCTCGAACATGTACTCGGTGAAGAAGCGGCACGCCTCTTTCAGGATACCGATATATTCCCTCAGAAAGTCCCGATCTCCCGTGAATTCATAGTGCGTCTTTATGTGAGTGCAAAGCCACGCGGCACCCATCGCCCAGACCGTCGCCGGCATCCACTGATCCTGCGGCGCGCAATCGCCGAAGAGGTCGGTGTTGTGATGCGCTACAAATCCGTGCAGACCGTACATGTCCTCAGCCACGCGTTTTCCGTAGGGAAGCATGGTCTTTAAATGCTCAAACAGCGGCATTTCAAGCTCGCTCAGATTTGCCGCCCCGCAGAGCCAGTAATTCATCTCGGTGTTGATGTTGACGGTGAATTTCGAGCCCCACGGCGGGGTGTGATCCTTGTTCCATATGCCCTGAAGATTGGCGGGCTTGGTGTCGGGTCGGGAGCAGGATATCAGAAGATATTTCCCGTAATCATAATAGAGCTCTGCAAGCTTCGGATCGTTATCGGCGTTTGCAAGGCGCTGATCCGTCGGGACTTTTTCAAAACCGTCTCCGCCCAGACTCAGGCGGCAGCGATCAAAATATCCCTTATAATCCGCGATATGATCAGCCCTGATCGGTTCGTATCCCTTTTCGGCGGCTGCTTCGAGCTTATCTTCACACCACTGCAAGATGTCGTCGCCGTGAAAGTCGCTTCGTATCGCGATATAGACGGTCAGCTCGGAGCAGTCATATGCCTCGAAGCCCTTTTCGGAGAAGATCACGCAGCCGTCGCCCTCAGCGGTCGCCATGACGGCGTATTCGCAGCCCCCCTCGGGCTGTTTTACGGTGACATAGCACCCGCAGCCGTTTATATCAAGGGAATAGTCGGGATTGTCCCGCTCCGAGATATCCGCCCTGCACCCGAATTTTTCTCCGGATATCGATATCTCGCGTATCGCCATTACCTGATCGGGATAGCTGACGAAATATTCCCTTAAGTACTCCTTCCCCCCGGCTTTGAATTTTACCCGGCAGACGCCGTCCTCAAGGTCAAGCTCGCGCACATAATCTGAATATTCATCATGCGTCCAGTGAAATCTTATATGCCCGCAGGTGTCGTAATAGCGCTGCTGATCGGGCACGGCGTATAAGTCGCTCTTGCAAAGCTCCTCCGCCTCGGCGATCTTTCCTTCCAAAAGAAGTTCGCGGCACCTCTTCCAGCTTTCGCGAGCCTTCGGGTTGACGCGGTTTCTTCCCCCGCCGCCGACCCATACCGTCTCCTCATTGAGCTGGACGATGTCGTTTATCGGGTCGCCGTAGACCATTCCCCCGACCGAGCCGTTTCCGATCGGGTATGCCGAGTTCCAGCCTTCCTTAAAAGCCTCGGAGCCGGTATCTGCGGGGTGGTCGAGCCAAATCCTCGCGCTCATGACAGATCAGCCGCACATTCGGCTAAGAGTTTCGGTATCTCAAGATGCTGAGGGCAGGCGTTCACGCACTGCTCGCAGCCGACGCAGTCGGTCGCGGCTCCGCCGGTCTTTATGATCTCGGCGTACTTCTCCCTCGCCTCCCATTTTTTGTGAATGTCGTGCTTCATATGGTTGTACGCCGCAAATATCTCGGGGATATTGATGCTCATCGGGCAGCCGTCGGTGCAGTAGCGGCAGGCGGTGCAGGGTATCGCGAATTTGAGCTCTTTCGCGGCTTCGGCAAGGATCGATCTCTCCTCATCGCTGATGGGCTTAAGATCATCCATAAAACTAACATTATCTTCAACCTGCCAAAGCTCCGACATGCCGCTAAGGACCACCATCACGTTAGGAAGAGAAGCGGCGAATCTTAAAGCCCAGCTTGCGCAGGAAGCTTCGGGGTTGTGATCCTTAAGAAGCTTTTCAGCCTTTTTCGGAGGATTTGCAAGGCTTCCTCCCTTGATCGGCTCCATGACGATGACGGGCTTATTATGCTTCGTCGCGACCTCATAGCAAAGCCTCGACTGCACGCCCGGGTCCTCCCAGTCGAGATAATTGATCTGGAGCTGCACATATTCCATATTCGGCTGCTCGGTCAGGATTTTGTCAAGCGTTTCGGCGTTGTCGTGGAAGGAAAAGCCCATGTGCCTGATTTTTCCCTGAGCCTTGAGTTCCCGAAGATAATCAAATGCCCCGACGCTCTTCGCAAACTCATAGCTTCCGCGGTTTAAGGCGTGGAGCCAGTAGTAGTCGATATACTCCACCCCGAGGCGCTCCATCGACTCGCCGAACATTTTCTCCATGCCGGCTCTGTCGGGGTTAGAGAAGAGCGGCAGCTTGGTCGTGACGGTGAACGAATCCCTCGGATAGCGCTTTGCAACGCACTCCCGGAAGGCGACCTCGCTGAACCCGCCGTGGTAGACGTAGGCGGTGTCGAAGTATGTAAAGCCCTTCGACATGAAGAGATCGACCATCTCCTTGACCTTTTCGAGGTCGATGTTTTTGCCGTCCCCGCCGACGCAGGGCAGCCTCATAAGTCCGAATCCCAATTTTTTCATGTTGTCCTCCTTGTTAATCAGGTCTTGACTTCAGCGCTTTTAAGCGGTTCTTATGCTCCAAAGGCACGCGATAGCTATCGCAAGCCTTTTGAATCGATTTGTTATGCACCCACGGATCGAGCTCGCGGAATTCAATGATTTTTAACGTATTCTCATATTGCTTTGCAAGAGCCGTCGCAAAGTACCACGCCTGCATCATCTTGACGTAGTAGTGATCGATATTTATCGCGGCGACAAGGCTTAGGTACTCCTCCCCGAACCTTTCGTCTAAAAAGTACCTCATCAGCATTCCGATCCCGAACCGAACGGTATACGGCTCGCCCGAGCGAATCCATCTCATGATTTCCGGCAGCAGCCTCTCGGGATTTTTGGCAAACGCCTTCGGGTTTATAAGATCGCAGACAGCCCAGTTGTCAACATACTTAAGGAATTTTTCGAGATGGATAATGGCTGCGTCAAAATCCTTTAAATCCGATAAAATCGCGCCGTGAAGCATGTTTTCGTCATAATATTGATGCGGCAGCGAGGCGATGAATTCCTCCCTTTCCCTTTCATCAAGACTCTTTGCGAGCCGTCTGATATCCGGCACGCGGACGCCTATGATGCTGTCGGGGTCGATGTTCGGGACGATGGAAGCCTGCAATTTTTTGTATTTTTCGTCCTTTAAAGCAAAGAGCTTTTCTTGTATGTTATGCATAATTGTGGTAGATGAATTTTGTGAACTTTGCATAGCCACTGCATTCTCCTTTTCCGTAGCAGAACAGCCCGAAGCGGCAGCCGGTGAAGTGCCGAAGGTCAAATGTCACGCGATGGCGGCTGCCGATTTGCTTCCATATGTCCCCATCTTTTACAAAGAATTCTGCAAAATCCTTCCCCGGTCCGAATGAAAAGCTGACCTTTAAGTTTAACGTATTCTCAGATCTGAATCTCCCGCGCTCGACCTCTTTGTCCTCCTCCCGGCATTTAAGGACCGCATAAAATCCGTCCCCGCAGCGCTCAATCCCGAGCGCGCCGTAGAGGTATTGCAGCGCGCAAATGCCCGCAAATCCGCCTACAGACAGCATTGAGCCGTCCACCGTCACCTCAGCCGAGCACTCCGACCACAGCGCGCGCTGGGTCAGGGTGTTTCTCGCGCTTTCAAGGTCAGGAGCAGGCATTTCATAGAGGAAAAGTCCGTTTTGAAGCCGATATTTTTCCTTAACCGGGTTATGATTCCACTCCCAAGCCCCGTCTAAACCTTGCGTGAAGTCATCGCTGTGCCACAGGGGTTTACAGGCATGCCCGGGTCGGGTGGATTCGCTCTGAATTAGTTTAGTTACTTTATCAAATACCGGGAACCCGGTCTCGTCAAAGTGCATGGGAACGAGGTTAGGGATTCTCCCGACGGCTCCCCGATTGGCAAAGATCACTCCGAAATAATTTCCGTTCGGAGTATCGACTATACCGCCCTGAGCGACCCCGCTTGTGCCCTCGAAGCCGTCCGCGATGACGTCCCCGCCGACCCACGGTCCCTCAACGCTGTCAGCCATGAACGCAGCCTCGATCCGAAGCCACCTGTCCCGCGCCGAGTGAATGAAAAACGCGTAATATCGCCCGTTTATGCGGTAAAAATGGCTGCCTTCGTACCCGAGACCGTTCCCCGGAGGGTCGGAAAGGATAATTTTGTCAATTCCACCGGGCTTTGGACCGCTGAGGTCGGGTTCTAACTCGGTCACTCTGATCTCGCGGTTGCCGTACATTATATAGACCCTGCCGCCGTCGTCGAAAAGGACGGAGCAATCGTGGTAAAAGCCCTTTATATAGGACTTTTTCCACGGCCCCGAGATATTTTCCGCGGTGAAGTGGTAGGTCTTTTTCGTGTCGTTTGCAATGAAAATGACGTGGAAAACGCCGTCGTGATATCTAAGGCAGGGCGCCCACATTCCCGCTCCGTAGGCGTTCCCGTTTGTCATATTCTCCCTGTCTGTATCTTCCAGCTTATCATAAACATGGCAGACAAATTCCCAGTTTATCAGATCATAAGAGCGCAAAATCACACAGCCCGGCATGAAATACATCGTCGTCGAGCACATGTAATATGTATCGCCCACCCTGATGACGTCGGGATCGGGATAGTCGAGCCGGGTCAGCGGGTTTTCGCCGCGGATAATATCCATAATAAATCTCCTTGATTAAATATCTTGGGAAAAGCTTGCGTGAAGGAAGATGTTTTAAAGCTTGATATCGACCTTGACGCAGGTCTTCCCGGTGAGCTTCTGTGAGAGCTCATCGGGCTGGGAGGTGCCGAAATAGAGTGCCGTCGGAGCCGACGCATCGAGATATCTCCTGCCCTCGCTGTCGACGACCGTCAGAGCCGATTTTTTGATGATCATCTCGACCGTCTTTGCTTCACCGCTTTGCAGCTGCACCTTTTTAAATCCGCATAACGCATGATTCCGAACGGCGTCCTTCGAGCCGGATTTAAAGTAGCACTGCAAGACGTCGGAAGCCGATTTTCCGGCGTTTACGAGTTTCACCGAAGCCCTGAGCTCGTCGCCCAGATCGTCGACCGAAGCCGATTCGACCCGGATATCGCCGTAGCTGAGACCGTAGCCGAACGGGTAGAGCACGTTGTCGTCTTCGGCGCGTTCGTTGCGGTAGGTGCGGTATTTCATGGAATAATCAGTAAAATCAGGAAGCTTATGGACGTCTTTGTAGAATGTCACCGGAAGCTTACCGGAGGGCGAAATCTTCCCGAAAAGTATCTCGGAGACGGCTTTTCCGCCTTCCGAACCGGGATAGAATGCCTGCAAGATCGCGTTCGGCTCGGCTTCGACGTTCAGCGAAGAGCCGCTCACGATCACGATGACGGTCGGCTTGCCGATTTCCATAACCTTCTTAACTAAAAGCCGCTGCGGCTCGGGGAGCTGCAAGGTGAGCTTATCGCCCGAAGCGTCGGTGTTCGAGGCGTCGCCCTGCTCGCCCTCAAGCGTCTCGTCGAGACCCACGCAGAGGACGACGACGTCGGAGTGCTCGGCGACGATCTGCGCCTCGGCGATTCGGTCGCCGGGAAGCGCCAGCCCCTCGATGCGGTCCTTGAAGAGGTGGCAGCCCTCCGAGAAGAGCACTCTGCCCGGGAAAGCGTCCTGAATGCCCTCAAGGATCGTTATGTACCTCGACGCGGTGCCGTGATAGTTGCCCATCAGCGCCTTTTGGCTCTGCGCGTTGGGTCCGATGACGCCGATCGTGCCGATTTTTTCGGGATCGAGCGGGAGAATGCCGTCGTTTTTGAGGAGGACGCATGCGCTCCTGCCGGCTTCAAGGCTGACGTCGAGGTGCGCTCTGCTCTCGACCTCGGTGTAATCAAGACTGTCAAATTCCGTCTCATCGAACATGCCGAGCCGCATTCTCGTTCTCATGAGATGCTCTGCGGCTTCGGTGATCTCCTCTTCGGTGATCAAGCCGTCCTCGTATGCCTTATATACCATTAAATATGTGGAGCCGCAGTTGACGTCGCAGCCGTTTTTGAGCGCAAGAGCTACGGATTCCTCGGGTGTTGCGGTGACGTGATGGTTCTCGTGGAAGTCCTTGATTGCCCAGCAATCGGAGACGAAATAGCCGTCAAAGCCCCATTCGACGAGCTTTTTGTGGAGATATTCCGAACCGCAGCAGGGCTCGCCGTTTGTGCGGTTGTAAGCGCCCATCACGCCCTCGACCTTGGCTTCCTTGACAAGAGCCTCGAACGCGGGAAGATATGTCTCCTCCATGTCCTTGGGATCGGCTATGGCGTCGAATTCATGCCGAAGAGCCTCGGGACCCGAGTGAACCGCGAAATGCTTGGCGCATGCGGCAGCCCGCAGATACTCGCCATCCCCCTGAATCCCCTTTACAAACGCGCAGCCGAGGCGGGAGGTGAGATAGGGGTCCTCGCCGTAGGTCTCGTGTCCCCTGCCCCATCTCGGGTCGCGGAAGATGTTGATATTCGGGCTCCAAAGGGTCAGACCCTTGTATATATCGCGGTCGCCCTTTTTTGAATATTCGTTATATTTAGCCCTTGTCTCGATGGAGATGACCTCGGCAACGGTCCTTAAAAGCTCCTCGTCAAAAGACGCCGCGAGACCGATCGCCTGCGGGAACATCGTCCCGACGCCGGCTCTTGCGACGCCGTGGAGACCCTCGTTCCACCAGTTATACGCCTCGACCGACAGCCTCTCGATCGCCGGCGCGCCGAACTTGAGCTGTTCGCAGCGCTCCATCAGGGTCATTCGCGACACAAGGTCGTGTGCGCGCTCCTCAAAGGATTTGGACTTGTCCTTGTAAATTTCCATACTTACCTCCCGAAAATTATTCTTGATTCTATTGTACTAAATTTTCTCGCGAAAATCAATCATTTTCACACAATTTTTATTGAAATTTATCGCCCGATGTGCTAAAATTTTTTATATTGATATTTTTCGGGAGGATAGTTTATGAATTTAACTTTTATAGGATTCGGGCACATGGGATCCGCGATAGCCTCGGGCGCTGTACGTGCCGAGGTTTTAAAGCCGGGGGATATCCGGGTATGCGACAAGTCTGCGGAAGCCAAGGAACACGCAAAGTCCCTTGGAATAAGCGTTTTTGATGATTACGGCGCGGCTCTGAGCGGCACCGACGCGGTCATTTTGGCAGTCAGACCTGCGGACTTAGCCGATCTTGCGAAAGAGATCGCAGTACTTATCCCCCAAAATGCGATAATATGCTCCATCATCGCGGGCAAGAAGATTTCGACGCTTGAGGGACTTTTTGGCAGCAGGAAGATCATCAGGATCATGCCGAACACCCCGGCGATGGTGGGCGAGGGCATGACCGGGATTTGCGGGAATGAAATGGTCAGCCGGGAGGAAATTCTCGGGATCGCGAGGATTTTTGAGAGCTTCGGGCGGGCTGAGGTTCTCGACGAGAGCCTGTTTGACGCGGTGACGGCGGTGTCGGGGTCGGGTCCCGCGTATGTGTACGCGTTCATCATCGCGCTGAAGAAGTACGCGGTCGAGGCTGGCATGAGCGAGGCGCAGGCGGAGATTTTTGCGGCGCAGACGGTGCTCGGCTCGGCGAAGATGGTGCTTGAGAGCGGCACCCCGGCGGAGACGCTCAAGAAAAATATCTGCACCCCGAACGGCACGACGGTCGAGGCGGTCAAGGTGCTTGACGAGCGCGGGTTCGAGGGGATTCTGATCGACGCCGCGAGGGCGTGCGAGAGAAGGTCCAAGGAGCTGGGCAAGTAGAAGGCAGAAAACAGAGAGGTCAGAAGTCAGATTCAGCAGTTTACCATCTAAAAGACAAGTCAAAAAGGTTTTGCCCCGCTTTTCCTTAAAAAGCGGGCGGAATCCAAGGGCGGAGCCCTTGGTCGCCCGTCGCAACGGGCGAAATCCCTTAAGCAAGAGGACGGCGTAAGCCGTCGTCTTGCTTTTTTCATAATTAGCGCAGGAGGGGGAAATGAAAACAGTCCGGGGGACTGTTTTCATCGGGGGAACCCTCGCCGGGGGTTCCCCCAACAAAAAACCGGCGACGAAGTCGCCCGGGAGCCGAGCGAAGCGAGGCGAAAAGCCCCTCCCCGCCGGGGAGGGGTTGGGGAGGGGGAAAGATTTTAGGAGAGGGGTTATAGGGGAGAACCCTTTTATAAAGGGTTCTCCCCTTGGGTTTGCCGAGCGAAGCGAGGCAAAATCCCCTCCTTTTGCCATCTTGAAAGATTCCCCCAAAAAAAGAGGCACCCCCGGGCGCCTCAAATCACAAAAAATCACAAAAAAATGGGGGAGTCGAAACTCCCCCAAAATTTTTAATTTTTAATTAGTGCTTCTTGGAAACCGCAACAGCGGCAAGAGCCATGACAGCGGGAACAACCGCGAGAGCTAAACCGGTGGCAGGAGCCTTGGTCTCGGCAGCGGGAGCCTCAGCAGGGGTCTCCTCAGCGGCGGGAGCCTCAGCCTCGGTCTCAGCAGGAGCCTCGGCAGGGGTCTCTTCGGCGGGAGCTTCAGCCTCAGCAGGAGCTTCCTCGGTCTCGGCGGGAGTTTCCTCAGCCTCAGCCTCAGCCTCGGGAGCAGCACCGGCAGGAACATAAACGGCAACCTTGGAAACGGTTACGTCAGTCTCATCCTGATAGATGTTGAACTGAAGAATTACGTTGTCGATAGTATCCGGAACCTTGCCGTCAGCTCTGAGCTGATCCATGGAAGCGAAGCAATCGAAATCGCCCATAGGATACTGACCGTCGCCGGCCATCAGAATGCCGTGACCGTCCCAGTCAAAGTTGAAGTTGGTCATCGCTCCGCCTGCACCGGGGTTGTTGCCGGCGACTTCAACGACAGCGCCGTCCATGCCGAGAGCCTCGACAAACTTGGCGTAATCGTCAGCGCTGAAAACGTCCTTGGCAGTCCACCAGTCATGTGCAGCCTTGCCTTCGGTCCACTCGAAAGCAACGTCCATGCCGGATACGTCGATATCGTCAGCGAAAATGCTTACCGAAAGAGCCATGACCATCATCATAGCGACGACGATCGCAAGAATTTTCTTCATAAAATATTCCTCCATAACTTTAATTAGTCGCGCTATTTGTCAGCGTAACCATAATTGTATTTTCTCACATTTTGCCCGCAAAGTCAAGTGTTTTCATGATTTATAGCAGTTTAGCCAAAATTTTATCATCGATTTATGCAAAATGAAGAAATCTCGGCATTATCAGGAAGAAAGTTTGGAAGATCATGGATAAAAATCACGGGGAAGACCGAAATCTTCCCCGAAATTTGCATTTTTTGGATATTATCCGCGGCTATTCGCTTAGTGCTTCTTGGAAACGGCAACAGCTGCAAGAGCCATGACGGCGGGAATTACAGCAAGCGCGATACCGGTGGAAGGAGCCTTGGTCTCGGTCTCGGCGGGAGCTTCTTCGGGAGCTTCCTCGGCGGGAGTCTCTTCTGCGGGAGCCTCGGCGGCTTCGTCGGGAACGGAAACTCTCAGAATGATCTTGGAAGCGGACTTAGCCCAAGAACCGCCGGCGTTGAGAATGATGGAGAGGTTGGCGGGATCAACGCCGCTGTTTACGACCATCTCGTTGAAAGCTGCGGCGGGAATGGTGATGACATAACCTTCATCGGTGAAGCCGTAGGTCTCGCCGATACCCTCGGTCTTGAGACCGCCAGCCTCAGTCCAACCTACGGTGTCCTGAGTGCAGATCTGGAACCAAGCGTCAACGACCTCAGCCTGTCTGTCGCCGTCGACAAGGTCGGTAGCGATCATCTCGATGACAGCGCCCTCGGTGCCGATCGCCTTAAAGAAGTCGGTGGCGTTGGCGTCGCCGTTCTGGATAAGGGTGGTCCAGCCGAAAGCGACCTTGACCGGGGAAGTGTACTCGTAAATAGTCTCTGCGGAAGCGGTGACTGCGAGCGCCATAACCATAACGACGGCTATGGCAATTGCAAGAATTTTCTTCATGGTAATTTCCTCCATATTTCATCTTTTAGTGCGGCGTACCGCATCTATGAAAACATTATAATACATCTATAAAAGAAAGTCAATAGATTTTTGAATTTTCGGTATCAAAGTTTTGACCGATTATCATAAAAAAGAAAGCCCCCGGGCGGGAGCTTTCCTCGGTTTTTGATTAGTGCTTCTTGGAAACCGCGACAGCGGCAAGAGCCACGACGGCGGGAACTACAGCGAGGGCAAGACCGGTAGCAGGAGCCTTGGTCTCAGTCTCGGCGGGAGTCTCCTCAGCGGCGGGAGCCTCAGCTTCGGTCTCAGCAGGAGCCTCGGCAGGGGTCTCTTCGGCAGGAGCGGCAGCGCCGTCATCAAGAGTGTAGGTGATGGTGAAAGCACCGGCAGAGCCCTTCTGGAGCATGATCTTGGAATCGTCGTTGATGGTAGCGGTAGTAAGATCGATGGTGATGGGCTCGGTGCTCAGGTCGGTTCTCTGAATCCAAGTGTCGCCTTCGTTATAACCGGCAGCGAAGTTGCAGTCGCAGCCGAAAGTGATGGAAGAGTGACCCTCAAGGTTCTCAAGCGGAATGATGTCCTTGATCATGACCTCATACCACCACTCGGAACCGGCAGGGACCTCGCCTGCATACTCGTCGGCTGACACGCTCATAACGAGAGTCATAGCCATCATGACGGCTACGATAACAGCTAAAATCTTTTTCATAAAAAATCCTCCGTTTTCATTTGTTAGTGCGGTTTCCCGCAAGCTACACTGTTATTATAATACAGATTTTCCGGGTTGTCAATAGCTTTTTGCATTTTGGGGTGGATTTTTTGATTTATTGTGAGGGTGGGGATTATGGGGGACTATTCAAATGGGGTATGCGGGCAAAGTGGAGCGTCGTAGTAGATTTAACGATTTAAATCGGCAATTGTTAGCTCTGATTTTTTAAAATTCGGCTCTGACTTATGAGGGGAAAAGCCCTTTTGGAAAGGGTTTTCCCCCTAAGCCCCCCTTTCCTAAACTTAAAGGTAATCTTCTGCTACTATCTTTTCTCTCTGCTCAACAACTGTGGGGCACCCCTACGGGGTTCCCCACGCCCCCCGGCTCTTGCCCCTCTCCCAAGGGAGAGGGGGCTCAGTGGGGCACCCCTGCGGGGTTCCCCACACCCCTCCGGCTTTTACCCCCACCCCCAAGCCCCCTCCCCCCTTTTAGGGGAGGGGGCTCCGCTCTACTATAAGTCTGCACAGATTTCGATGGGGGTGGGGGTCTGCTTAAAATAGCATGAGTTCATTTTCCGGCGGGAAAATGAACGAATACCTTTTAACAAGGGGTAGGAGAGGGCGGGGACTACTATATTTATATTTAAGACGTTATATAAGTCCTTCTACGCTGCTACTATGTTGGGGACAACCCTTGCAGGGTTTTCCCCAAGCCCCCTTTCCGGGCTTTCCCCTCCCCAGCCCCTCCCCGGTGGGGAGGGGCTTTCACCCTCACCCCCAACCCCCTCTCCCAAGGGAGAGGGGGCTCGAGCCTCGCTTCGCGCGGCTCCGGGCGACTTCGTCGCCGGTTTTTGTTGGGGGATCCCTTTGCAAGGGTTCCCCCATACTCCCTCCGGCTGTGGGGCACCCCTGCGGGGTTCCCGCAGACGCGGGGTTTTGTCCAAGAGCACGAGCAATCAATCGTTTACGATTGCGAAGTGCGATTGGTTACAAAACCAGCTTCTGCTGACACCCCTCCGGCTCTCGGGCGACTTCGTCGCCCTCTTTTGAACGATAAAAGCAAGACGACGCTTTACAGCGTCCTCTTGCTTAAAGTATTTCGCCCGTTGCGACGGGCGACGAGGGGCGCCGCCCCTCGACCCCGCCCGCTTTTTGAGGAAAAGCGGGGCAAAACCTTTTTGCCTTGTCTCAACTCGGGGAAGACGAAGATCCTGTCCTCCCCCTCCCCTCAGACCCCGCTTTGTCCCGCAAGCCCTGTCGCATATCTCTATCCTCTAATCATCTATCCCCTAACCCCTAAAAAGAAAGAACCCCCTGCGCGGGGGTCCTTTCCGGAAGTTTTTTACGACTTATTTTCTGTTATCGCCTGTCGTTAAAATCAGTGCTTCTTGGAAACTGCAACGGCAGCAAGAGCCATGACTGCGGGAACTACGGCGAGGGCAAGACCGGTGGCAGGAGCCTTGGTCTCGGTCTCGGCAGGAGCCTCGGCAGTGGTCTCAGCCTCTGCGGGAGCCTCAGCAGTGGTCTCCTCGGCAGCCTCAGCGGGAGCTTCCTCGGGCTCGGCTTCAGCCTCAGCCTCGGCGGGAGCTTCCTCAGCCTCAGCCTCGGCAGCAGGAGCCTCGTCGCCATTGATGGAGAGGAAGGTCAGCTTGAAGTTGGAGAGCTTGGAGTCGTAGGAAGGAGCCTTGAACATGATGCAGTCTGCGGCAGTGCCGGTTCCGTCCTTCGGGAAAGCGGTAAGATCAAAGGTGACGTCGAACTCGCCGGGAGTGGTGACGCCCTGCTCGGAAGCCTTCCAAAGAGGCTCGTTGGAGAAGGTGGCAGTACCTGCGGCAAGCCATACTCTGAAGTCGCCGTCGGAAGAGCCCTTGATGTGAACGGTAACGGTGTCTCCGTCCGGAACAGCCTCGGCAAGCTTAACGCTGAAGCTGGTGCCGCTGGAAGTTACGGAACCGTCGGCAACGACGAATTCGCCGTCATTGTTGGCAACGCAGCCATCGACGAGGTCGATAGACGCGGCAAAAGCGGTGACGCTGAGTGCGAGTACCATCATCACTGCGACGATGGCAGCAAGAATCTTCTTAGTCATGATAAATGACCTCCTGTAATTTCATTCAGACAATACTGTCCTTGATTTTACGATATCACATTTATCATTAACTATCAAGTACCCCCCCCCCGCGAAATTCCTTGATGGCAGATTTTTATGATTTCACGCAAGGTTTTTAATCATCTACGGCGTTTACTATTGCTTTTACGATCTTCGGCATCGTCGCCTTGCCGTTTGTGCGGTCAAAAATCCTGAAATCGTTAGCCGAGCCGTTGTCCCACCAGAATACCGCGACGCCGTATTTATGGGCGTTTTTATACATATATTCCGCCTGCTTTGCGCGCTCTGATTCGTTACTCTTGTCTACCGAGCCGAATTCGCCGACGATCGCTCCGACGCCGAGCGAATCCGCCTTTTTACTTAAGGTGTAGAGGAAGTCGTCGACCTGTTTTTTATCCTGAGAGGTGCCCCAGCTGCTCCTCTCGGTGTCGTATCCGACGTCTCTCCACGAGAACCCCTGCGGATCGTAGTTGTGGACCTCTAAGACGATGTGCTCCGGCTCGACTTTTGAGGGAAGCTCGAAGGCGTTGATGATCCCCGACGACGAGGAAGCAGCGTAGGTCGAGAGGATCAGATTTCTCTGCTCATTGTTGCCGCCCGAGGCGCGCACGGTATCCACAAAAACTTTCTGCCATTTTTTGATGGCGTCGAAGTCCGCTTTTTTATCGGTATACCACTCGCCGTTGTCGTTTAAGGTCTCGTTCATGCACTCAAAGAGCAGTTTTTCGCCGTAATCCTTAAACTTCTCGGCAACCTGTTCCCAGATTTTGCCGAAGCGGTCGCCGTACTTTCCGAACGAGCTGTCGGAAGCTCTGATCCAGCCGTCGGAACCGGTGTCGTGGTGGACGTTGATGATGCAGTACATATCCTCCTCAAGGATCATATCGACGACCTCCTGAATGCGGTCGAGGTAGTCCTTTCTGACGTTGCCCTCGGAATCTGCGGCTTTCCCCCATGTCACCGGAAGACGGACCGCGCCGAAGCCGGCTTTTTTGATCCCCTTGATGTAATCCTCGTTGATGACGGGGTTGCCCCAAGCGGTCTCGAGGCGGTCAAGCGGCTCGTTCATCATGGTCGGCTTGCTCGAATCGATGGAGTCGAAGGCGTTGCCGATGTTGTATCCGGCTCCGAATTCTTCCGCAGCTTCTTTTCCGGTCTCAAATTCCTCTTTTTCGGGATATTTTTCGACGGATTTTTTCTTGCCGGTCTCGGGGGTTATGCTGAGGTCATCGGTCTCGAAACCGTTATCCGACACGACCTTAAAGGAATAGGAAACGCCGGATTTGAGCCCGTTGACTTTGAGTTTTAGCGATTTAAAGCTGCCGAGGGATTTGGGCTTTGCGCCGCTTCTGTTGTAATAGACGGTGTAGCTTCCGGCGCCCGGGACTTTTTCCCACGATAGAGTGACGGCAGTGCCGTCGGAATCGGCTTTGAGACCGAAGCCGCCGTCGGCAAAAACAGCCGTCGGAAGAGCTGAAAGCAGCATGGCCGCCGTTAGCAGGATTGCGATAAGTTTTTTCATGTTGCACCTCCGAAGTTATATATGATTATTTTACTGCAGATGTGAGGATTTGTCAATGGTTAGATGATGGAGGGGAGAGGATAGAGGGTAGAGGTTGTGGCTTGAGGTTATCTGCGACGGGGTTTTGCTTTGCGGGGAATGAAGGGAGCGGCAAGGGGTGCAGCTTGCGCCGAGTGGTTCTGAGAGGGGCGAGAGAGGGAAGCGGGGGGTGCGTGGGGGTGCGACTACCGGAGTCTGTAAAAAGGTGCGGGCGGGGAGCAGGGCGAAGCCCGTGCGACGAAGTCGCACCGCCGACGCGAAGCGTCGGCGCGCTGCCTGCGGCAGCGGGGCTTCGCCCCGTGCTCCCGTTGGTCGCACAGAGGACAGAGGTTAGAAGTCAGAGGTCAGATTTTTATCTTTTGCCTACTGCTTCTATCGAGGGTCGGCAGGGGCGCCAAGCCCTGAAGCAAGCCTTCCATCTAATTACAACCTATGATTGAGGCAGAATGCTTTCTGCTGATTTTTCATACCCCTACCCCGAGCCCCCTCCCCCTTTTTAGGGGGAGGGGGCTCGCTTTACTTATAGCTTTGCGCAAGGTATGCCGGGGGAGGGGTCTACTTCAAATAGCATGAGTTCATTTTCCACCGGGAAAATGAACGAATACCTTTTACCAAAGGGCGCGGTGGGTCTGGGAGTTAAATACAGGACATCACGAATACCTTTTAACAAAGGATCGGGCAAGGCGGGTTTTCTTTTAAATCGTACACTAAGTACATATTAGCAAAGTAAGATACTAAGCACCTTTTCCCAAAGAATCTCCGCAAACATAATTCCTCTTTCCCCACCTTAGAGCCCTCCCTCACCCCCAATCTAACACTCTCCCCTCCATCTTCTACCCTCTACCCCCTAAAAAGCCGACCGCCTCAAAAGAAGCGATCGGTTCTTTTCATTATGTATGCCTCAGCCGGTCAGACCGTGACTCTCCAACCGTAGGGATCGGGCTTCTTGCCCCACTGGATACCCGTCAGCTCGTCATAGAGCTTCTGCGTGAGTTCACCGATCTTGCCCCCGCCGATCTCGATTACCTCGTCCTTGTACCTGAGCTTTCCGACAGGCGAGACGACCGCGGCGGTTCCGGTGCCGAAGACCTCCTCCAAAGTGCCTTTTCTTGCGGCTTCGATCAGCTCGTCGACCGAAATCCTCCTCTCCTCGACCTCATATCCCCAGTCCTTGCAGAGGTGAATGATGGAATTTCTCGTGATTCCCGGGAGGATCGAGCCGTTGAGCATCGGGGTGACGACTTTTCCGGATATCTTGAACATGATGTTCATCGATCCGACTTCCTCAATATATTTTCTCTCAACGCCGTCGAGCCAAAGCGCCTGGGAATAGCCGCTGTCATGCGCCTTTACCTGCGCTGCCAGCGACGCGGCATAGTTACCGCCGGTCTTGGCATAACCCATACCTCCGCGGACGGCTCTTACATATTCGTCCTCGATCCAGATTCCGACCGGCGCAAGACCGCTCTCATAATATGCTCCCGACGGAGAGAGAATGATGATGAACAGATACGTCTTGGACGGCGCCACGCCGAGGTGGGGATCGGTCGAGATCACGAACGGACGGATATAGAGGGAAGTCCCCTCCTCATACGGCACCCAGTCGCGATCGACATCGACGACGGCTTTGACCGCCTGAACAAAATCCTCCTCGGGGATATGGGGAATGCAAAGGCGGTCGTTGGAGTTATTGGCGCGCTTAGCGTTCATATCCGGGCGGAAGAGGTAGACGTCGCCGCTCTCGCCTCTGTAGGCTTTCAAGCCCTCGAACATCTCCTGACCGTAGTGCAGCACCATTGCGGCGGGGCTCAGGGTGATGTCTCCGAACGGGACTATCCTCGGGTCATGCCAGCCCTTGCCCTCGGTGTAGTTCATGATGAACATGTGGTCGGTGAAGATGTGTCCGAAGCCTAAGGGTTCGCCCTTTTTCGGGATCGGCTTGGGCTCCGTTGTTTTCTGAATTTTGATGTCAAGCATTTTGATCTGCTCCTTTTAATAAGATGGAATATAAAATTATTATACTACGCTAAATCGGAAAATTCAAGAGGGATTTGAAGAAAAGTGGGGGAATGGGGGGTGCCTCGCTTCGCTCGGCACTGTGGGGCACCCCTGCGGGGTTCCCCACGCCCCTCCGGCTTCACGTCCTGACCTTGTAAAAATGTTTTAGTCTTAGGTCTCGCACAACGTATTAGTTGTGCTGGGGACAACCCCTGCGGGGTTTTCCCGCAGACGCGGGGTTTTGTCTGCGAGACAACCGAGGCGAGCGTTTCCGCCGAGGGCAGTCGAGCAGGTACAAAACCAGCTTCTGCTTACCCCTTTCCGTGCTGTGGGGCACCCCTGCGGGGTCCCCCCAACCCCCCTCCGGCTTTCCCCCTCCCCAACCCCTCCCCGGTGGGGAGGGGCTTTTCGAGCCTCGCTTCGCTCGGCTGTAATGCTTTAAAGCGATGTGAGAGATATTTGGGCTTTGCAGTTTTTAATGCCTCCTGCTATTGGGGACAACCCCTGCGGGTTTTCCCCATACCCCTTTCCGGGCTGTGGGGGCACCCCTGCGGGGTTCCCCCAAACCCCCTCCGGCTTTCCCCTCCCCAACCCCTCCCCGGTGGGGAGGGGCTTTTTGAGCCTCGCTTCGCTCGGCTCTGTGGGGCACCCTTGCAGGGTTCCCCACACCCCTCCGGCTTCGGGCGACTTCGTCGCCCTCTTTTGACCGATATGCGCAAGACGACGGCTCACGCCGTCCTCTTGCTTGGGATTTCGCGCGTTGCGACGCGCGACAAGGGGCGCCGCCCCTTGACCCCGCAGCCTTGAAAGGCTGGCGAACTTTTTGACTTGTCTCTTACACAGCTCAAGCGCTAATTAACCTTTTAATAATCATAACCTGCCTGTATCGCCTTCAGATTCGCCTCCAAAAGCTCGGGGTGCTTCGCCGAAACCGTCTTCGCAAGCGCGTCCTTTAGCCCTTCCATCGAGACTACCCCCGTCTCCTTGATGACCTTGCCCAAAAGAACCATGTTCGCAAGCGTCGGAATACCCATCTCCCGCGCTATCTTCGTAGCCGGAATGTAGTGCGCTTCAATGTCGGTGCGCTCGATTTTTCTCTCGATGAGGAAAGAGTCGATGAACACCTTCGCCCCGGGGACTGCCGCATTCTCGTACTTATCAAGCGACGGCAGATTCATGACGATCAGTATGTCCGGCTCGGAGACGATAGGCGAGCCGACCGGGGTGTCCGAAACGATTACCGAGCAGTTTGCGGTGCCGCCTCTCATCTCGGGTCCGTATGACGGAAGCCATGATATCTGCTTGTTCTCCTCAAGACCTTTATACGCAAGGACTTTCCCCGCAAAGAGCACTCCCTGACCGCCGAATCCGGCGATGAGTATCTGCGTGTAAGCCATATCACTCAGCCTCCTTTGATTTATCGCGGTAAACTCCCAAAGGATAGTAGGGGATCATGTCCGTCTCCACCCATTTAAGAGCCTTTTCGGGGGTCATTCCCCAGTTTGTGGGACAGCTTGATACGACCTCGATAAGCGAGAAGCCCTTTCCCTCGACCTGGTTCTCAAACGCCTTTCTGATCGCCTTTTTCGCGTTCATGACGTTTTTGACATTGTTGACCGCGACTCTTTCGATATAATAGGGCGCGTCGAGCGCCGAGAGCAGTTCGCATACTTTAATCGGGTATCCGACCGTCTTGACGTCTCTGCCGTAGGGCGACGTCTGAGTCACCTGACCGGGAAGAGAGGTAGGAGCCATTTGACCGCCGGTCATGCCGTAGATAGCGTTGTTTACAAATATTACCGTTATATTTTCGTTCCTTGTCGCGGCATGAACGGTCTCTGCCATGCCGATGGAAGCGAGATCTCCATCGCCCTGATATGTAAAGACGATGTTTTCGGGTCTTGCCCTTTTAAGTCCCGTGGCAACAGCCGGCGCGCGACCGTGAGCCGCTTCGACCATATCACAGGAGAAATAGTCATAAGCCATGACCGCACAGCCGACGGGAGCCACGCCTACCGTTCTTCCCAAAATGCCCAGATCGTCGATAGCTTCGGCGACGAGGCGGTGGATTATTCCGTGAGTGCAGCCGGGGCAATAGTGCAGAGGAGCGTCGGTGAGAGCCTCGGGCTTTTTGAATACTACAGCCATCAGAATTTTCCTCCTTCCATATCTTCGATCGCCTTCAAGACCTCTTCCGGCGACGGGATCATTCCGCCCACCCTTGAGCAGAGCGTAACGGGCTTTTTGCATTCTTCCGCGAGCCTGATGTCGTCGATCATCTGACCCATCGAGAGCTCGACCGAGACAAAGCCCTTGACATTCTCTGCGGTTTTTCTGATGATATCCTTCGGGAAGGGATAGAGGGTGATGGGTCTTATGAGACCCGCTTTGATTCCCTTTGCCCTTGCCGCGGTGATGGCGTTTTTGGATACTCTTGCGGCGATCCCGAACGCGACTACGCAGACGTCGGCGTCATCGAGCATGTACTCCTCATACATTACCTCGTCCCGCTCGACTGTCTTATATCTTTCATATCTTTCAAGATTCTTTTCCTCGAGCTGTTCAGGCACTAAATAGAGGGAGTTTATGATGTTATGCTCTCTCTTTCCCTGAGTGCCCGTCAGAGCCCAGGGCTTATCTACAGAGTGCGCGCACTCTTCGGGAAGCTCGACGGGCTCCATCATCTGTCCCATTGTGCCGTCGGCAAGGAGCATGGCGGGCATTCTGTACTTATCGGCAAGGTCAAACGCCTTCACCGTCAGATCAGCCATCTCCTGAACAGAAGCGGGAGCTAAAACGATGAGGTGATAGTCGCCGTGTCCTCCTCCCTTGGTCGCTTGGAAATAGTCGGACTGCGAGGGCTGGATTCCCCCAAGACCCGGTCCGCCTCTCTGTACGTTGACGATAAGCGCCGGAAGATCGGACCCGGCAAGATAGGAAATGCCCTCCTGCTTTAAAGATACTCCGGGGCTTGAGGAGCTCGTCATCACCCGAAGTCCCGCGCTCGATACGCCGTAGACCATGTTTATCGCCGAAATTTCGCTCTCGGCTTGCAGGAAAGTGCCGCCTATTTTGGGCATTCTCTTCGCCATGTATGCGGCAACCTCCGTCTGAGGGGTGATGGGGTATCCGAAATAGTGGCGGCAGCCCGCTCTTATCGCGGCTTCCGCGATAGCCTCGTTGCCCTTCATTAAAACCTTTGCCATTCCTTCGACCTCCTTACTTCTCTACCGTTATCACGCAGTCGGGGCACATTGTCGCGCAAAACGCGCAGCCTATGCACTGTGACTGATCGGTGATCTCGGCGGGAGAATGACCTTTTTTGTTGATTTTGTCCTTAGCGATCACAAGGAGCTTTTTCGGACATGCGCTGACACAAAGCCCGCAGCCCTTGCAAAGATCGACGTTGAACGTCAGCTTCGGCATTTTTCTCTCCTCCTTAAAGAATTTCGTAATATTTCCTCTGAAGCTCTATCGGGAAGACGTTTTCGAGGTCGATATTTCCCGCAAGCCTCTTTTCGACTGATGTGAATAAAAGCTTAAGCCCGCTCATATCGGCAAGCCTTTTGCTTTTTGCATAACCCTCGGCGACGGTTTTTTCATCGGTGAGGTGCGAAAGATTTGTGTTGTTGACGATCGCCGTAAAGGGGATGCCTCCCGCGGATTCTATCTCCCGCATGACCTCTAAAGCCTCTTCGGGCTCGCGGGTAAGCGGTCGGCAGAAGTTGGCGACGTAGATCATCTCAAAATCATTTTCTTCCAAAATATAGGGAGCAAACCGCCCCAAGGCATATGCGCCGCGATCGTCCCCGCCGATATCCAAAACGGCGTATCTATGGCGGTTCTGGACGACGCCGTAGAGTTCCGAGGGGAGCGCCGGGAGATCGACGTTTGAGTTTGCAAACTCGGGGGAGACGGTCTCGATCCCGGCTTTTTCGAGGAGCTCAGCCGAATCCTTTGTGCGGAAGTAGGGGTTGACGATGTCGAGGTCGGCTATGACGACCCGGTAGAAGTGTTTTTTCAGTTCGATCGCGTAGTTGACCGCCAAATTGGTCTTGCCGGAGCCGTAGTGACCGGCGAAAAGTGAGACGCGTTTGAATGAATTCATGGGGGCTCCTTGGGGGATTTGTTGGGGCAAAAATGGTGTGGTTTTAAAATGGTGCAGGTGGGAGGGGCGGAAAGGTGGATTTAGTGATTTAAAGCGGCGCGAGAGATATTTGGGCTTTTCAATTTTTAAAAGCCTGCTGCTATTGGGGACAACCCCTGCGGGGTTTTGTCCAAGAGCACGAGCAATCCCACGTTTTTGATTGCGAAGTGCGATTGGCAACAAAACCAGCTTCTGCTCACCCCTTTCCGAGCTGTGGGGCACCCTTGCAGGGTTCCCCACACCCCTCCGGCTTTGACCCCACCCCAACCCCTCCCCTGAGAGGGGAGGGGCTTATGAGCCTCGCTTCGCTCGGCTCCCGGGCGACTTCGTCGCCGGTTTTTTGTTGGGGGAACCCCCGGCGAGGGTTCCCCCGATGAAAACAGTCCACCGGACTGTTTTCATTTCCCCCCTCCTGCGCTTAGAATCGATTTAAGCAAGACGACGGCTTCCGCCGTCCTCTTGCTTGGGGATTTCGCTCGTTGCGACGAGCGACGAGGGGCTCTGCCCCTCGACCCCGCCCGCTTTTTTAGGAAAAGCGGGGCAAAACCTTTTTGACTTGTCTCGTTTAAGGCTGAGTGCAGAATCTGACATCTGACTTCTGACATTCTGCCTTCTATCAGAGTTTGTTCCTCTGAATCTTCCCGCTGATCGTCTTCGGCAAATCGTCCCTGAAAACGATCACGCGCGGATATTTATAGGGCGCCGTGTGGCTCTTGACGTAGTTCTGAATCTCCTTCTTGAGATCGTCCGAGGCGACGGTACCCTTGGTGAGCACTATGCTCGCCTTGACTATCTGCCCCCTGATCTCGTCGGGAACAGCCGAAACGCCGCATTCAAGCACATAGGGCAGCTCCATGATGACGCTCTCGATCTCAAACGGACCGATCCTGTATCCCGAGGACTTGATGACGTCGTCGATCCTCGAAACATACCAGAAATACCCGTCCTCATCGCGCCACGCGGTGTCGCCGGTGTGATAGTATCCGTCGTGCCAAGCCTCTTTTGTGAGCCTCTCGTCGAGGTAATACTCCTTAAACAGCCCGAGCGGGACCGCGTCGGAGGTCTTTATGCATATCTCGCCGACCTCGCCGTTCGCCACGGGGTTTCCGTCGGGGTCCAAAATATCGATATCGTACTGCGGCGAAGCCTTGCCCATCGAGCCGTATTTCGGGGTGTCGCCGTATAAGTTGCCGATGACGAGCGTCGTCTCGGTCTGACCGAAGCCCTCCATGATCTCAAGCCCCGTCGCCTGCTTGAACTGCTTCGCGACCTCGGGGTTGAGCGCTTCTCCGGCGGTGGTCATGTGATGGATAGAGCTTAAGTCAAAGATGGATAAATCTTCCTTTATCATCATTCTGAGCATGGTCGGAGGCGCGCAGAATGTTGTGATATTATATTTTGCAAACATCGGGAGAATATCCGCCGCGTCGAATTTATCGAAATCATAGACAAACACGGCGCCCTCGCAGAGCCATTGACCGTAGAGCTTGCCCCAAAGCGACTTGCCCCAGCCGGTGTCGGATATCGTCAGGTGAAGTCCGTCCCGCTCGCAGCAGTGCCAGTATTTGGCGGTGACGAAGTGACCGAGGGCGTATGTATGCGCATGCTGAGCCATCTTCGGATTGCCGGTGGTGCCGGAGGTGAAGAACATGAGCGCCGGCTCGGAACCTGCGGAGCAGTCCTCGGGTCTTTCAAATTTTCCGGTATAGAGCTGATATTCGTTGTCGAAATCGCGCCAGCCCTCTCTTGCGCCGCCCACGAGGATTTTGGTCTTGACGGTCGGGCAATTTTCCGCCGCCTTTTCGGCAATTTCGGCGACGTCGCCGTCGGCGGTGCAGAGGATCGCCGAGACGCCCGCTCTGTCGTAGCGGTATTCAAAATCGTGCTGCTTGAGCTGATTTGTCGCGGGGATCGCGATCGCGCCGAGTTTATGCAGCGCCACCATTGCGAACCAGAACTGATAATGTCTTTTTAAGACCAGCATGACCTTGTCGCCCCGCTTTATTCCGAGCGAACGCAGGTAATTGGCGGTCTGATTTGAGGCGCGTTTGATATCTTTAAACGTGAACCGGCGCTCGACCTTGTGCTTGTCGACGTGGATCATCGCGAGCTTATCGGGATATTTATCGGCGATCGCGTCAACGCAGTCGAAGCCGAAGTTGAAGGTATCGGTGTCGTGGAATTTCATGTCGATGAGCTTGCCGTTTTCATCTTCGATAAAATCGACAAAGCGCTCGGCTAAGAGGGTGTCCTTCTTGGGACGGTTAGCCTGAATCAGGGAGGTCCTTGCGGTCTCCTCGGTGTCGTCCTCGCCCGGCAGTACGACCGCTACGAACACGCAGTCGCGACCGTTGACGGCGATCATTCCGTGAGGTGTGGAGGAGTTGTAGTAGATTGAGTCGCCCTCGTTCAGAATCTCGATATGGCTGCCGACCTGAACCTTGAGGCTGCCGGAGATGATGAGGTCGAATTCCTGTCCGGAGTGCTTGGTGAGGTGGATCGGGACATTCTGCTGCGCCTCGATGTAGTCGTACTTTACCCAATACGGCTCGGCGATCTTATCGCGGAATTTGGGGGCTAAGTTGGCGATATCGATGCCCTTTTCATGCGCCGTGACCTGACCCTGACCCTTTCTTGTGAGGGTGTAGCTTGAAAGCCTTGCCGCCGAACGACCTTCCAGAAGGTCGGTGAGGTCGATTTCAAAAGCGAGGGCGCACTTATGTATGAATGTGAACGGCAGGTCTGCCTGACCGCTCTCATACTTAAGATAATCCTCCTCCGCGACCTCGGTCTTTTCCGCCATTTCGGCTGTCGTCCAGCCCATGATCTCGCGCATTTCGCGGATTCTCTCGGCGACTTCGACTAACTGGTTGACTGACTGATTGCTCATGTGCTTCTTCTCCTTACGCTTTAGAAGTGATCGGGGCAGATAATAAAAAATCGCCCCAAAGAATTTCTTTGAGACGAGAATATCCCGCGGTACCACTCAAATTGCAGACAAAAAGCCTGCCTCTTAACGGCTCATAAAAAGCCTTCCGCTGTAACGCGCGGACGCGAGAGCCCTTAATATTTCGGAGCTCCGGCTCGAAAGTGATCCGGACTGCCGAGCGCCTGCGGAAGTCCCAGCAATCTTCCGCTCTCTTCGAGGCGATTTTTCCGGCGTCCCGTCTTTGTCATAGCCTTTGGCGACGGTATTTTGTTGATTGTTATGCATTATACCACATCGGAAAGAGGATTGTCAATCGTCATAATAGATAAATCAGGGGGAATTTTGGGGTGGAAAGTGGGCGATTTTGAGGGGCGGGGTGCTGATTTTTTGGAGGGCGGGGGAAGGCCGGGGCTTCGCCCGGTGCTCCCGCTGGTCGCACAGAGGATAGAGGTTAGAAGTCAGAGGGCAGATTCTTATCTTATCCCTTCTCCTCCTACCGCAGTACGGCAGCGGCACCAATCCCTGTCCCCAACCTCCCGCACCCCACCAACTCCCGACAGAACCACAAGCCCAGTAACAAGGTCGGGTACTTCTTACAGGGAAAAGCAGAAGCAGAAGTCATGGGCGAAGCCCAGCCGTGCGAAGCACGGCTCCTGCCTCCGCGAAGCGGAGGCAGCGGCGCCTTCGGCGCCGGGGCTTCGCCCGGTGCTCCCGTCGGTCGCACAGAGGACAGAGATTAGAAACCGGAAGTCAGATTCTTATCTTATCCCTTCTCCTCCTGCCGCAGTACGGCAGCGGCACCAAGCCCTGTCCCCAACCTCCCGCACCCCACCAACTCCCGATAGAAACAGAAGCCCGGGGACAGGGTCGGGTGCCCCTTACAGGGAAAAGCAGGAGCAGAAGGCATGGGCGAAGCCCGGCCGTGCGAAGCACGGCTCCTGCCTCCGCGAAGCGGAGGCAGCGGCGCCTTCGGCGCCGGGGCTTCGCCCGGCGCTTCCGTTGGTCGCACAGAGGACAGAGATTAGAAGCCGGAAGTCAGATTCTTATCTTTTTTCCCTCCGCTCCTATCAAAGCTCAGCAGTAGCACCCAACCCCGCTCCCAACCTCCCGCGCCCACCCGACCTCCGATAGAAACAGAAGCCCGGTGCTCCCTCCGGCACGCACAGAAGGCAGAATTCAGATTCATATCCCCAACCTCCCGCACCTCCTCTATCTTCTGACCTTCTACCATCTGCCATCTAACTTGACTTTTCTCTCCCAATCTGCTATACTTCATTCAATCACACAAAAGGGAGAGCGAATTATGTCATCAGTCAATGAAGTCATGAGTCTTGACAATGTCTACCGCGCGAGATATGCGCTAAAAGACGTCGCGATACAGACCGACGTCCTGCGTGCGCCCAAGCTTGCGCCGGGGGTGGATTTATATCTCAAGACCGAAAATCTGCAAATCACCGGTTCCTTCAAGGTCAGAGGCGCTTATTACAAGATGTCCCGGCTGTCTGCGGAGGAAAAATCACGCGGGGTCGTAGCATGTTCCGCCGGAAATCATGCCCAAGGCGTTGCGCTCGCGGCTCAGAAGAACGGCATCGAGGCGGTGATCTGTCTGCCGGACAGCGCGCCCATCTCAAAGGTCGAGGCGACAAAGAGCTACGGCGCGAAGATCTGCCTTGTCGAAGGCGTTTATGACGACGCGTATCAGAAGGCTCTTTCTCTTCGCGATGAAAAGGGCTACACATTCATTCACCCGTTTAATGATCCCGACGTCATCGCGGGTCAGGGGACCATCGCGCTTGAGCTTGCCGAGCAGATACCCGATATGGACGCGGTCATCGTGCCGATAGGCGGGGGAGGACTTATCTCGGGGCTCGCCTTCACGATAAAAAATCTCAACCCGAATATCAAAGTCTACGGCGTGCAGGCTTCCGGTGCACCGTCGATGCTCCAATCGATCAGGGATCATCACATCGAGACGCTCGACAGCGTTTTTACGATCGCCGACGGCATCGCGGTGAAAGAGCCGGGAAGCCTAACATATGAACTCTGCGAGAAGTATGTCGATGAGATCGCGACGGTCAACGACGATGAGATTTCAGCCGCAATTTTAGCGCTGATGGAGAATCACAAACTCGTCACCGAGGGCGCGGGAGCCGTGTCGGTAGCGGCGGCGATGTTCAACAAATTCGACCTCAAGGGCAAAAAGACGGTATGCATTCTCTCGGGCGGAAATATCGACGTGACTATTCTCTCAAGGGTCATCACAAGGGGTCTTCTGATGTCGGGAAGAAATTGCCAGCTCAAGATCGAACTGGTGGACAAGCCGGGTCAGCTCCAAGGCGTTTCGAGGATCATCGCCGAGCAGGGAGGCAACGTCACCGCGGTATTCCATGAGCATTCGGGAGCCGGCGCCGACGTCAACGGCTGTTACCTGCGCCTGACGCTCGAAACGAGGAATTTTGAACATATCAATCAGATAAAATCGGCGCTCAAAGCCGAGGGCTTCAAGCTCATCTGAAAGGAGACGACATGCCGAAAGACGAGCATAACTGCGGGTTTACCGACGGCAATAAATGGTTCAGATACAGAGCCGCGGCGATAATCATCGAGGACGGATATGTTCTCTTTGCCGGGAATGACAGGGAAGATTATCTCTACTCGGTCGGGGGTGCTGTTCATATGGGCGAGACCGCGGAGGACGCGGTGAGGCGGGAGGTATTTGAGGAGACCGGGGTGGAATACGATGTCGATCGGCTCGCGGTGATCCACGAAAACTTCTTCTCGGAAAGCACGGGATCGTTAAAGGGCATGGACTGCCACGAGATCGCCTTCTATTTTCTGATGAAGCCGAGGGGTACGCGGATACTGAAAAGCGACAGCTTTACCCAAGGGGTGCGGGAGAAGATGGTCTGGGTGCCGATTTCGGAAATCGGAAAATACAGGGCTTACCCGACGTTTTTGCGGGAGTATCTCATGACCGAGCACGCCGGGGTGGAGCACATCGTGACGGACGCTGTCAGAAAACAGATATGAGAAGTCAGAAGACAGATTATATTTACCATCAGAATTTATAAAAAGCGCGGGGAAAATATCCCCCAAAAAGAAAGGAAAGGTTAATATGCTTAAGAAAATTTATACCGAAAACGCACCCGCTGCGATTGGTCCCTATTCGCAGGCAATTTTATGCGGAAACGTCGTCTACACCTCGGGTCAGATCCCGATCGACCCGAAGACAGGGGCTTTGGTTCCCGGCGGGATCAAGGAGCAGGCTGAGCAGGTCATGAAGAACCTCGCGGAGGTGCTCAAAGCCGCCGGAACGGGGTTTGAGAGCGCCGTCAAGACCACCTGCTTTTTGGCGGATATCGGCGATTTTGCGGCTTTTAACGAGGTCTACGGAAAGTATATCACCTCGGCGCCCGCAAGGAGCTGCGTGGCTGTTAAGGATTTGCCGAAGGGCGCGCTGTGCGAGGTGGAGGTCGTGGCTGTTGTGGAGGGGTAGGGGCTCCTTACGACGGGCTTCTGCTTCTGTCGGGGGATGGCGGATAGGAGGGGTGGGATAGGTGGTGGAGTGCCTTTGACGGGGGTAGGCGGAATGGGAGGGCAGGGCGAAGCCCCGCTGCCGAAGGCAGCGCGCCGACGCGAAGCGTCGGCGGTGCGACTTCGTCGCACGGGCTTCGCCCGGTGTTCCCACACCTATTTAACCCCTCCCGGAGGCTGCATGTACGGCAAGCTCCAAGCCTTCCTCTTGCACTTGCTCTGTTTAGGAGTACATTGGCAATAGCTGCAGCCTTGCGCCCACCCCATGCTTTACAAAGGGCTGAGGGGCTTGGGCTACAGAATCTAACCTCTGTTTTCTAATCTCTGACATCTGTGCGACCGCAGGGGGCAGGGCGAAGCCCCGCTGCCGAAGGCAGCGCGCCGACGCGAAGCGTCGGCGGTGCGACTTCGTCGCACGGGCTTCGCCCGGTGTTCCCGCACCTTTTCAAACTCCTCTCAATGGCTGCATGTACGGCAAGCTCCAAGCCTTCCTCTTGCACTTGCTGCGTTTAGGGGTACATTGGCAATAGCCGCACCCCAAAAGTAAAAATTTTCCGCAGGTGATTCTATGCGCGCACTGATCGCTATGAGCGGCGGGGTCGACAGCTCCGTCGCCGCAAAACTGACACTCGACATGGGCTACGACTGCGTCGGCTGCATGATGCGGCTCTGGGACGGCGAATCCGCAGACGGCGGCTGCTGCTCCTTAAACGACGCCGAGGACGCAAAAAACGTAGCATTCCGGCTCGGCATGCCCTTTTATGTCTTCAATTTTTGCGATGATTTCCGCCGGGACGTCATCGGTCGTTTCGTCGATGAATATCTGAACGGCAGAACGCCGAACCCATGTATCGACTGCAACAGCCATCTCAAATTTGATAAGCTTCTTCGCCGCGCAGATGAACTCGGCTGCGACAAGATCGTCACCGGACACTATGCGAGAATAGAAGAGCGCGGCGGAAAATATATCCTGAAAAAAGCCGTCGATATCAAAAAAGACCAGAGCTATGTGCTCTACCGGCTCACTCAGAAGCAGCTTCGGAGGATCATCTTCCCCCTCGGCTCGATGAGCAAGTCCGAGACGAGGCAGATCGCCGCGGCTTGCGGCTTTGTAAATGCCGAAAAAAAGGATTCTCAGGACATCTGCTTTGTTCCCGACGGAAAATATGCCGAAACGGTTGAGACGCTCAGCGGTAAAACCTGTCCCGAGGGCGATTTTATCGATCGCGACGGGAATATTCTCGGTCGGCACCGGGGGATAATCCGCTACACCATCGGTCAGCACAAAGGTCTCGGCGGGAATTTTCCGGAGAGAATGTTTGTGACGAAGGTGGACGCGCGCGCGAACACCGTCACCCTCGGCACCTCCGACGAGCTATTCTCAAAGGAGCTTGTCGCCGGGGATTTCAACTGGATTTCCGGCGAGCCTCCTATAGGAATCATTCGCTGCGAGGCTAAGGTTCGATATCGTCACGATCAGCAGCCTGCAAGCGCCGAAGTGCTTTCCGACGGGCGTGTAAGGGTCGTCTTTGATAATCCTCAGCGGGCGATCACTCCCGGGCAGTCGGCTGTACTGTACGACGGTGACGAGGTCCTCGGGGGCGGGGTGATAGAGGAAGGTTAGGGTGCTGAATCGGGGGCAGGAGTGTCGAGGAGAGGTGTGTGCGGGAGGAAGGGTGCGGGGGCGAAGCCCCCGGCGACGAAGTCGCCGGCTGCCACAGCGAAGCTGTGGCAGCGCCCGCGCTCGCGCGCGGGCGGGCTTCGCCCCATACCCCCTGCTCCTACTCTCACCCCGTCAGTGCCGCCAAGCCCGCCGCCAAGCCATCTGCCTCTGCCGAGCCTTGGTAGAAGCATAAGTTCGGGTACAAAGCTATGTGCCCCTTCCGAACCCCGATAGAAGCAGAAGGCTAAAAGGTAAAAATCCGACCTCTGACTTCTGACCTCTTTCCTCTGTGCAGCGGGCGCACCGGGCGAAGCCCCGCTGCCCGCAAGGGCAGCGCGCCGACGCTCCGCGTCGGCTGTGCGACTTCGTCGCACGGGCTTCGCCCTCCGCCCCCACCCCCACCTCCGCTCTCCCCCTAACTTCTAAAAGAAAGCCGGTATTCCCATGCTCCACTCCACCCTCTGCTACATCGAACGCGACGGCAAGTATTTAATGCTTCACCGCGTCAAAAAGAAACAGGACATCAACGCCGGAAAATGGATCGGCGTCGGCGGCAAGATCGAGCCGGGCGAGACCCCGCTCCAATGTATCACCCGCGAGGTTTACGAGGAGACGGGTCTTACCCTCCAAGCCCCGGAATACCGCGGCATCGTCCACTTTTCATCCGACGGATTCGAGGAGACGACGCACCTCTTCACCTGCAAAAAATTTACAGGCGAGCTGCGGGAATGCGACGAAGGCGACCTTAAGTGGGTCAAAATTTCGGAGATCGAAAACCTCCCGATCTGGGAGGGCGACCGGGTCTTTCTTCGGCTCCTCCCGACCGAGACCCGCTTCTTTGAGATCACTCTCGACTACGTCTCCGACCGCCTCGTAAAAAGCGACGTCATCTTCAGGTAATTTACATTAAAAAAAGCGGCGCCGCGGCGCCGCCTTTTTATCCCTACCTCGGCTTATAATTAAGCGCTCTGAGGGAATTCAATATGCATATCACCGTCACCCCGACGTCCGCAAAGACCGCAGCCCACATGCCCGCGAGCCCGAAAAGCTCAAGGACTATGATCGCAAGCTTTGCCAAAAACGCGATCGCGACGCACTGGTAGACGATCTTCATCGTCCTTCGGGAGATTTTCACCGCCGCCGGGAGCCTGCTGAGGCGGTCGTCAAGGATCACGACGTCCGCGGTCTCGATTGCTGCGTCGGAGCCGAGCCCGCCCATCGCAACGCCGATATCAGCCGAGGCGAGCACCGGCGCGTCGTTGATCCCGTCGCCGCAAAACGCCGTAATTCCGCTTTCCTGCCTGATTTTTTCCAGCTCTTTGCACTTCTCCTCCGGCGTGAGTTCGGCTCGGAATTCATCAATCCCGGCGCTCTTCGCGACCTCCGAAGCGGAACCCTTTCTGTCGCCCGAGAGCATCACGATCCTGCCGACCCCGGTCTCCTTGAGTTTCGAGATCGCCTCGGCGCTGTCGGGCTTGATCTCGTCGGCAAGGAGGATTTTTCCTATCTGCGCGCCGTTTTTTCGTACGGTAACTTCCAGCCCCGACGATGAGCTTTCACCTTTGCCGACGGTTACTTCGCCGCCCTCAATCACCGCCGCAACCCCTTTTCCTGCGGTCTCGCTGACCGATTCTATCTTTGAATAATCGATATCCTTCCCGTACGTTTTCACAATCGCCTTTGCGATCGGGTGGGATGAGGAAGCCTCGGCATATGCGGCAAGTCTTAAAGTATCGCCGTCGCCTTCGACCGAGACCACCGTCAACTCGCCTTTTGTGAGAGTACCGGTCTTGTCAAGAGCCGCAGCCCTCATCTTCGACATCGTCTCAAGCGAAGCCGCGCCCTTCACAAGTATTCCGTTTCTTGAAGCGCAGCCAATCCCCGCAAAGAAGGACAGCGGCACCGATATCACAAAAGCGCATGGGCAGGACACGACAAGAAGCGTCAAACCCCGGTAGAGCCAGCCCCGGAAGGTCTCGGAATAACCCGTGAAGATCGGGCATACGAAGGCTGTCAGCAGAGCCAGCGCGACGACCGCGACGGTGTATTTTTTGGCAAATCTTGTGATAAAGCGCTCCGAGGTCGCCTTTTTCTCCTGCGCGTTCTCGACGAGCTCAAGTATCCTCGCCGAGCTCGATTCGGCATAGGGCTTCGTGATCCTGACTTCCACCCTGCCCGTTTTATTCAAGCCTCCGCCGTAGACCATATCTCCTACGGTTTTGTTTTCCGGGATAGATTCGCCGGTCAGAGCCGAGTTGTCCACAAGGGTCTCGCCGGAGACGATGATTCCGTCTACCGATATCCTGTCGCCGGCTGAAAATACCGCAATATCCCCGGCTTTTGCGTCTCCCAAAGGCAGAGTAACGGGGCTTCCGTCCTTCATGACGACTATCTCATCGGGTCGAAGGCTCAGAAGAGAGGTTATCGACTTGCGGGAGCGTTCGCAGGCAATATCTTCCAAAAGCTCGCCTACAGCATAAAACAGCATTACGGCGGCTGCCTCGGCACTTTCGCCGATAGCCCAAGCTCCGATAGTCGCGATCGACATCAAAAACTCCTCATCGATCGAGTGCTCCTTTACCAGCTCTTTTGCGGCGTTTATGATCACCTCGGCGCCGACAATCAGATACGCGAGCAGGAGGAGCAGGTGATGCGGGAGCCCGTGAAGAAAAATCCCGATGACAAACAGCACCCCGGCGATCGCTATCTTAATGATATCCGCGCGGATATCGCCGTCCTCATGCTCCTCAATTTTTTCTGCACAGCATCCGCAGACTTCGTCATCATGACGGTTTTCACAACATTTTTTTGTAGCTTCCATAAAAATCCCTCTCATTCAGAAATGTGTTCAAGACCCGTCGCCAGCATCGTCGAGACGTGCCCGTCGGCGATGGAGTAGTAGAGCGACTTGCCTTCACGCCGGTATTTTACAAGCCCGGCTTGCTTTAAAGTGCGAAGTTGATGGCTGACCGCCGACTGCGTCACCCCGACGAGCTCCTGAAGGTCGCATACGCACATTTCCCCGCCCAAAAGCGCGAAGAGAATGCGGACCCGGGTCATGTCGGAAAGCGCCTTGAACAGCTCGCTGACGAAGTACGCCTCCTCCTCGGTGATGAGCTTGTCGGCAAGGCGTTTGACGAGCGCGATGTTCTTCCCGCCGCACTGCAAATGCGGGCAGTCGGCGCAGTCGGGATGATCGGCAGGCGGGGTTGATTTGGAGTGCCCGATGGGGTCGGTAGATTCGGGAGATATTGATGATGCCGACGGCGACGGGGGTATGGTGCCCGAGGCGGGGGTGGGGGTGGTGTTTGGGTTGATGTCCGGGCTGACGCCTGTGTTGATGTCAGGACTGATGTCCGGGGTGGTATCTGGGCTGATGTCGTGGGTGATATCCGAGCTGATGTCCGGGCTTATGAATGTATCGGCGGGCATTGTGATTCCTCCTTTAAAACGTATGAGTAAATGTTCATATGTTATATTATACTCAGGGAAAGGGGTGTTGTCAAGGGGGTGGGGGAAATTTTTTTGACAAATTAAGAGGAGGTGTGTACTATTACAAATGTAGGAAGATGTACGGCTCACAAAATTACATTAAAAAATAACCGTCGCTTTGGTAGAGTTGGGCGGTTATATTTTTGGGTATTGACAAATCGAAATAAGTGTGTTATTATAATAGCAGAGAGTCGTACGGCTCACCAAATTACATTGGTTTAAAAATAACCGCCGCTATTGGAAGAGCTGGGCGGTTATATTTTTTTGGTATTGACAAATCATAAAAGATGTGGTATCATAATAGCAGAGAGCTGAACGGCTCAACCTAAACTAAACTAATTGCAAAAAGCAACCGCCCAGAATTGGCAAGCTCTGGCGGTTACTTTTTTATTTCACGGATGATTTCCAAGAAAACGAGAAGAATAATCAAAATGATGTATAGATTCTCATTCATCGCGCATACCCCCTTTCGGGGCTTCGCCGCCACAGCTCTCTGCTTTTTGAATTATATCATATTCACCGTAAAATGTCAATCTTTCATTTATGATTGCGAAGCGCGATGAGTAAGCTTTTGTGCTTATCATAACGCCACAGCTCTCTGCTTTTTGTATTAAATTATATTCGTCATAAAATGTCAATCCTGTCCAATTTCCGTCAAACCTCCCTCCCCCAAGTTGACAATTCCTCTCACCCGTGCTATAATATAATAAAATACATTCAGGCGGTGATTTTATGGGTCGTGCAGGCAGCGGCGGTTTCAGCGGAGGGCACTCCGGCGGATTCAGCAGCGGCGGGGGTCATACTTCCTCCTCACATTCCGGCGGCGGGCACCGTTCCTCGCCGAGCGGGGGTTCCTCGCGCGCGGGTTCGCGCAGCTATTCGGGGTCGAGCTCATCTTCCCGCAGAACAAGCACCCCCTCCTTCGGCTCATACGGCTCCTTCGGGTCGCGCAGGTCATTCTCGCCTGTCATCATCAACAACGGAGGCGGAGGAATGGGTTCTGGCAGAGCAAGATTCTCAAACGGCGGCTGCACGGGGTGCTTGACAGTCGCGATAATAATCTTTGTGATTTTGATACTTATAGTCGCGATTTCATCGTCATTCGGCGGAGGCGGCTCGGGGGACTATTCCCGGGGGATTCCGGCGAGCTCCTATAACCGCGAAAAGCTCGAAGGCACGACTTGGGACAACGACTGCGTGGTCGATGAGATCGGCTGGATCTCGGAAGACGGCTCGGTCTCGGGGCTTGAGCGTCAGCTTCGGGAGTTTTACGATAAGACCGGCGTTCAGCCGTATGTATATTTCGTCGGCTACAGACCCGAGCTCCTCACCGAAGCAAATAAGGCTGATTTTGCCTCGGATTATTATGAAAACGAGATCGCAAACGACTACACCTTCGCCTTCTTCTACTTTGAAGAGGAAAATCCCGACGACGTGGGTTATATGCATTATGAAGGCGGTTCAAGGGCTCTCGGGGTGATGGACCCCGAAGCGGTCGAGATATTCTGGGCGATCACCGACAGCGAGTGGTACAACTTCGATCAGTCCACCGAGGACTGCATGGCGAACATCTTTATAAGGACCGCGGACAGAATCATGACAAAATCGGCTACAACGGCTGACATCACTAAGATCGTCCTTGTGATCGTTTTGGTGATAGTTATCGCGGCGGTGATCATCATCATCATGAACAAACGGCGTAAACAGGAGAAGGAGCGCAACGAAGAGACGCGCAGAATTCTTGAAACGCCTTTGGAATAAAACCTCAGAAAGGAAGTACATTATGGGAATCATTTCAAGATTTGCGGATATTATGAAATCTAATATCAACGCGCTGCTTGACAAGGCGGAGGACCCCGCAAAGATGGTGGATCAGTATCTGCTCGATCTTCGGGAGAAGCTTGCCGACGTAAAGAAGGAGACCGCCGGGGTCATGGCTGCCGAAGCCGCCGCCAAAAGAGACGTCGAAGCTGCCGAGGAGAAGGTCGAGAAGGCTCTCAAGAGCGCTCAGAATGCTCTTAAAGCGGGTGATGAGGACGCCGCAAGGAAACTCATCGCCGAGAAACAGCGCTATGAGCAGAATCTTGCCGAGCGCAAGAAGGCATATGAGCTTGCCTCCGACAATGCCGACAAGATGCGTCAGATGTATGACAAGCTGGTAGGCGACATCAAGGAGCTCGAGGACCGCAAAGCGAATATCAAGGCAAAGACCGCCGCCGCGAAGGCTCAGACCAAGATCAACGAAATCACCTCCGGCATGGATTCTTCCGAGAGCATGGAAGCGTTCGACCGCATGGAGGACAAGGCTAACGCCGCGTTTGACAAGGCGATGGCTGAGGCTGAGCTCAACGTCCACAAGAGCGACACCGATGATCTGATGGATAAGTACGCCTCCGATTCCGCGGCGTCGGTTGATGATGAACTGGCTAAGATGAAGGCGGAGCTGGGGCTGTGAGCAGAAGACAGAGGTGAGAGGGCGGAAGGCAGATTCTGCGATTGAGCTTCTGAAAGACAAGTCAAGTTTAGGATCAAGCCCTTTTTAAAGGGCTTGCGGGGTCCCATTACATGCTGGTTTTGTAACTGCTCGACTTCCCTCGGCGTAAACGCTCGCCTCGGTTGTCTTGCAGACAAAACCCCGCATGTAAGGCAGCGCCCTTGGTCGCTCACCGCAGTGAGCGAAATCCTTTAAGCAAGAGGACGGCGTAAGCCGTCGTCTTGCTTTTTTATTCAAATAGCGCAGGAGGGGGAATCGAAAACAGTCCGGTGGACTGTTTTCATCGGGGGAACCCTCGCCGGGGGTTTCCCCAACAAAAAACCGGCGACGGAGTCGACCGGCTCTGTGGGGAACCGTTGCACGGTTCCGCAGACGCGGGGTTTTGTCCAAGAGCACGAGCAATCTTGCGTTTTGATTGCGAAGTGCGATTGGCAACAAAACCGGCTTCTGCTCACACCCCTCCGGCTTCGGGCGACTTCGTCGCTCTCTTTTGAACGGTAAAAGAAAAAAGGACAGCTTTCTCGCTGTCCTTTTTGCGGGGATTTCGCCCGTTGCGACGGGCGACGAGGGGCTCTGCCCCCGAGCCCCCCGCAGCCTTGAAAGGCTGGCGAGCTTTTCGCCTTATCCCGATTGAAGCCTGATCGCAGAATCTGACATCTGATCTCTGTCCCTCTGTCTTCTGACCTCAGCTCACCCTGAAATGCCCCACAATATCTCCCCGCAGCTCCAGCACGTCCTCCTCATAATTCGGTCTCAGACTGCTCCCCTCGCCGTTCTCGCCGCCGTGGTGGATCAAAAGCGGCGTGCCGTTTTTATTCCTGCGGTCGGATATGATCCCTATATGCCCCTCGAAAACGATGATGTCCCCGCCCTGCCACTCCTCGCAGTCGGTGATGTCCGTCGTCAGGTTGATCGCGTTCCTCTTAAAATATGTAAGAAGATTCCTCACCCGCCGAAAGTCGATATTCGGGTCCCCGCAGTCGTCATCATATGCGCTCGGAGCGGCTTTTATATCCCGATCGACAAGCTCCCTTAAATCATACCCCGCAGCCTTAAGCGCTTCCGCGACGACGTCGGTGCAGACCCCGTATTCCCCCGTCGCCCAGCCGCCTTCGTAGTATTCGCTTTTATATTTCGGACGCGTTGCGACATACCTCCTCGCGCCGTCCAAAATGTCGCTCTGATCGTCCAGCCCGTCGCCGTCCGCGTCGGTCCGGCTGACATAATCCGCATAACCGAAATCTTCATTATAATAATACTTCCCCGAACCTGTCAAAAGACGGTAAAGCGCAGATATTTTTGAGTGAAATATCGCCAAAAATATCAAAATTATGAAGACCGCGGCAATGATCTTCCCCGGCGTTTTGAGATAATACCTCCTGCGTGCCATATAAACCACTCCTCAATTACGATTTTATCTTCGGAACGCCCCAAAGTCAAGGATTCTTAAGCGATTGTAACCGAATCTTAAGGTTTTGTTAAGAATAATTTTTCACCCGGCGGCTATTGCATTTTTGCGCGGGTTGTGCTATATTATAGGAAGATTTTTATGTAAAGGAGCTTTCGCTATGAAATATCTCGTTTTACTCTGCGACGGAATGGCTGACCGACCCGTGCCCGAGCTCGACGGCATGACCCCGATGGAAAAAGCCGTAAAGCCCTGCATGGACGACTTGGTGAAGCGCTCGGAGACGGGTCTTGTAAAGACCGTTGCCGACGGTCTGAAGCCGGGAAGCGACGTTGCAAACCTCTCTGTTTTGGGATATGATCCCGCGCTCTACTACTCCGGTCGTTCTCCCTTGGAGGCGGGCTCCATCGGTATCGACATGAAACCGACGGACGTATCATTAAGATGCAATCTCGTCACCCTCTCCGATGAGCCGGAATATGACGACAAGACCATCATCGACTACTGCGCAGGAGACATCTCCACCGCCGACGCCAAGATCATCGTCGATTCCTTGAAAGAAGTTTTTGATAACGATGAATTCACCCTCTACGCCGGCGTGAGCTACCGTCACTGCCTTATCTGGAATAACGGCACCTTGGACCTCGGCACTTTGACGCCTCCTCACGACATCACCGGAAAGCCCATCAGAGGGCACTTACCCGATCATCCGAACGCCAAAAAGCTCTACGAGATGATGAGAAAGAGCTACGACGTCCTCAAAGATCACCCCCTCAACGTCGAGCGGGTCAGGAAAGGTCTCAACCCCGCCAACTCGATGTGGTTCTGGGGAGAAGGCGTGAGAAAGCCGCTTGCCGACTTCAAGGAGAAGTACGGCGTGAACGCGTCGATGATCTCGGCTGTCGATCTTTTGAAGGGTATCGGCAAGTTCTCGGGAATGAATGTCGTGACCGTCCCCGGCGCCACCGGATACCTCGACACCAACTTTGAAGGCAAGGCTCAGGCGGCGATAGATGAATTCAAGCGCGGTCAGGATTTTGTCTACATACATGTCGAAGCTCCCGACGAATGCGGGCACAGATATGAGATTCAGAACAAGGTCAGATCGGTCGAGCTGATCGATAAGCTGATCCTCACCCCCGTCAAGAAAGCTCTTGAAGAGATGGGCGACTACAAGATCATGATCCTCCCCGATCACCCGACTCCGCTATCCCTTCGGACCCACACCAACGACCCGGTGCCGTACCTCATCTACGACAGCCGCAAAGATGTCGCGGGCACCGAGAAATTCTCCGAAAAAGACGCCGCGACGACCGGAGTTTTCGCTCCCGTCGGGCATGAGCTGATGGGCAGATTCATAAAAAATTAAAAAAATAAAACCCGCTTCCTAAAATCAGGAGGCGGGTTTTTGATGATCTTTGGTATCAGTCCTTCGGGACGATGAGCTGCTTGGTCTGGGGAAGCTTTAAGAGAAGCACGGTGACGGCAACGGTCAGAATGAGCTCAACGCCCATGTATACGCCGTTGTAGACTATGCTGTAGAGCCATTCGTTTTCGGTGTAAAACGCCTCCCAGATGTTTCCGATAGAGTGCCAGACCGCGGCGCCGCTGATGACGTGGCTGACGTAGCGGAGGAAAATCGCCAAGACGGTGCCGGCGACCATCTTCGGGAAGCTCTTGTTGCCGAATATACCGGCAAGCCCCAAGACGGTGAAGGCGACTATGTAGTCAAAGAGAATGCAGGCGATAAGCATGAGCCCGGTAAGCCCCCAGCTGAAGAGACCGTCCATCACGCCCTGAATGAACTGCACAAGGGAGAATACAAACGCCGCCAAAAGTCCCCATTTTACGCCTCTTCTGATGCTGTAGACCGTGATCGGGAGCATCGAGAGAAGGGTGACGGAACCGCCCCAGGGGAAGCGGATCAGGCGAATGAAGCAGAGGACAGTGGCGAGAGCCACCATCACTGCGCCCTCGACGAGAGCGACAAGGTTTTTGTTTTTCATGGTAATAACCATCCTTTCGTTTTTAGGGCATAAAAAAGCCCCGAAATGATGTCATTCCTGAGGGTAAGATCAACATATAAAGCAAAAGCTCCCTACGCCGGTATTAGCCGAATCAGGTTTAAGGGTCAGGGCTTCATGCCCTATCTCAACCCGTGCACGGGTCCCCCTGTTTTGACAGGTGATATGATAGCATATTCGGAGGAGTTTGTCAAGCACTTTTTAGAGATCGGATGATATATGATCAGAAGATAGAAATATGATTGATTGTGTATTGACAAACCTCAGCTCATGTGCTATAATGTCGTCGGATAGAGGCGCAGTGCGTCAAGAGTAAGCGGCGAGGGACGGTCTGCCAAAGACCCGTCGCTGAAAGGGGCAGCTGCCGAGGACGTTTCTGTGGCGGGAAACGGTCCGGCGGAACGGTTTAAGAGCCGGTTCGCTGTCGCTTTTGCGGAGAGCTATCGCGTCGGTACTTCGGGATTTTCACGCGGGGGCTCTTTGAAGCCGCCGCGTTTTCGTTATCAATATTTTTAGGAGGATCATCATGAAAAAAGAACTCTTCCGCGGAGCTGCCACCGCTCTCGTGACCCCTTTCAAAGGCGGTCTTGTGGATTATGAGTCCCTCAGCCGGCTCATTAAGATGCAGATAGACTCCGGCATCAGCGCCCTCGTCATCGCGGGAACAACCGGCGAAGGCTCCACCCTCACCGACAAGGAACACCGCGACGTCATCGAATACTCGGTAAAATGCGTGGGCGGAAAGGTCCCGGTCATCGCCGGCACCGGCTCAAACGACATCTCCTACGCGATCGAGCTGACTAAATTTGCCTGCTCGGTCGGAGCGGACGGAGTGCTTTTGGTCACGCCCTATTACAACAAAGCCACGCAAAACGGCATGATAAAGAGCTTTACGGCGATCGCCGACGCAAGCACAAAGCCGGTCATCTTATATAACGTACCCTCCCGCACGGGGTGCAATATCCTTCCCGAGACCGCAAAGGTCCTCTCGAAGCATGAAAATATCGTCGGCATAAAAGAGGCAAGCGGAAATATCTCCCAAGTCGCGAAGATTGCGGAACTCTGCGGAGACGATCTCGATATCTACAGCGGCAACGACGACCAGATAGTCCCGATCATGGCTTTGGGAGGAAAAGGCGTAATTTCGGTGCTTTCAAATATTCTCCCCTACGAGACCGACAAGATTTGCAAGGATATGCTTTCGGGTGATGTCAAATCCGCGCGGGAAGCTCAGCTTAAGTATCTTCCGTTTATTAACGCGCTGTTTTCGGAGGTCAACCCGATCCCCGTCAAGGCTGCGCTTTCTAAGATGGGATATCTTGAGGACAGCTTAAGGCTGCCTCTTACCGAGATGGAAAATGCCAACCGCGAGAAGCTCTTTGCGATAATGAAAGAGCTCGGAATAATTTAAGGAGTTAAGAAATGTTATACGGGAGCTTAAACATCAAAGACGGCAGACTTTTCTTTGAGGGAAGGGATCTGACCGATCTTGCAAAAAAATACGGGACCCCGCTCTATGTGATGAGCGAGGACAAAATCCGCGAAAACTGCCGAAGCTATAAATCTGCGCTCGGCAGCTGTCCCTGCCCCGATTCGGGAGCCGTATATGCCTCGAAGGCGTGCTCGTTTAAGGAAATTTACAGGATAATCGCCGAGGAGGGTCTCGGAGCCGACGTCGTATCGACGGGGGAAATCTATACCGCGTATAAAGCGGGATTTCCGATGGAAAACGCCTATTTTCAGGGCAATAACAAGACGGACGATGACATCCGGTTCGCCATCGATCACGGCGTAGGGTACTTTGTCTGCGACAATTTTGAGGAGATAGAAGCGCTCGACAGGATCGCCGGGGAAAAAAATATCCGCCAGAAAATTCTTTTGAGGGTGACCCCCGGCATCGACCCGCATACCTACGACGAGGTCGCGACGGGAAAGGTCGATTCAAAGTTCGGAGTCGCGATCGAGACGGGTCAGGCTCTTGAAGCCGCAAAGCTCGCCATATCCAAGAAAAATCTCGATCTGAAGGGATTTCACTGCCATGTCGGATCGATGGTCTTTGATTCCGACGTGTTCATAAGAGCGGCTGCGGTTATGCTCGGATTCTTTAAAGATGTTAAAGATTCGACGGGGTTTACGGCAACCGTCCTCGACCTCGGCGGAGGCTACGGCGTGAAGTATTACGAGGGTCAGGGGGAGATTGATATCCCTGCAAATATCAAAGAGCTCTCGGGATATGTCGCCAAAAAAGCGGAAGAGCTCGGTCTGCCGGTGCCTGCTTTGAAATTGGAGCCCGGAAGAAGCATCGTCGCCGACGCGGGAGTGACGCTTTATACCGTCGGGTCGGTCAAGAAGATCACGGGGTATAAAAACTACGTCTCCATCGACGGAGGAATGACCGACAACCCGAGGTACTGCCTCTATGAATCCAGATACACCGTCATGAGCGCCGACAAAGCCGGGGAGGAAGCGAATCTGAAAGCCGATCTCGTCGGCAGATGCTGCGAGTCGGGAGACATTATCCAGCCGGGCTGCATGTTCCCGAAAACGATCGGAAGAGGCGATACCGTCGCGGTTCTGACAACAGGGGCTTACAACTATTCTATGGCTTCAAACTATAACAGGATTGGTCGCCCGGCGGTCGTCATGATCTCAGAAGGCGGCGAAAGGATCGCCGTAAAGAGGGAGACGCTTGACGATCTCATCAGGCTGGACGTTTAGGAGGCTTATATGAAATTTACGAAGATGCACGGCATCGCAAACGACTACATATATGTAAACTGCTTCGAGGAGACGGTACCCGAGCCGGAGAAGCTCGCGGTCAGGCTTTCCGATCGCCGAAGATCAATAGGCGGGGACGGGCTGATACTCATCTGCCCGTCAGAAGTCGCGGATTTTAAGATGCGGATGTTTAACGCCGACGGAAGCGAGGGGAAGATGTGCGGCAACGGCACAAGATGCATCGGAAAATATGTCTACGACAAGGGTCTTACGAAAAAGACCTCAGTCACCCTCGAGACGCTTTCCGGTATAAAGACGCTTAAGCTTCATGTCGAGGACGGAGTTGTAAAGACCGTCACCGTCGATATGGGGAAGGCTGAGTTTGAATGTAAAAATATTCCGGCGGTTTATGACAAGCCGGAGATGGTGAATGTCCCGGTGCAAAGGTTCGGGAAGATTTGGAACGAGACGGCGGTTTCGATGGGAAATCCGCACTGCGTGATCTTCACCGACGAGGACATCAAAGGGCTTGATCTTGAGAAGATCGGTCCAGATTTTGAAAACGATCCCGTCTTTCCCGAGCGGGTGAATACGGAATTTGTCAACGTCATCGACCGCAAGACCTTTTCCATGAGGGTGTGGGAACGGGGAAGCGGCGAGACGATGGCATGCGGGACGGGGGCATGTGCCGTTGCGGCTTCGGCTGTTAAGCTGGGGCTTGCAAATGTAAACGAGAAGCTCACGGTGAAGCTCTTGGGAGGGGACCTTGAGATCGTAATATCCGAGGACTTCGGGGTCACTATGACCGGACCGGCTGAGATCGCCTTTGAAGGCGAAGTGCAGATTTAGGGCTTGCGCGGGGTCGGGGCTATGGGCTCGGAGGGGCTTTGGGGGCTGAGTGCTGAAGGAGGGTTTACGGGCGAAGCCCCGCACGCTTCGCGTGCCGCTCGCCCTTCGGGCGAGCGTGCCGGCTCTTCGAGCCGGCAGGGCTTCGCCCCCCCGCACCCCCTTACCTCCCGCGCAAGCCCCGATAGGAGCAGCCCCCAAAGCCCTGAACCCGCACTCCCCCATATTTTACGCACAGGCTTCCCGAAAATTTTTCCCGCTGACGCTTGACATCTTCGCGCAAAGTGATATAATAACTATAGTCATTGACTGGCTTAAATTCGGGAGCCGTGACGGAACCGCGGGCACAATGGGGTGCCGCGCGCCTGTCGGCTCTTTTGTATTGGCGGTGATATTTTGACAAAAAAGCAAAAAACAGTAAGTTTGGTGATCTTTGCGACCCTCTTCCTGCTGATCTTAATCGGGATTATTTTAGTCCCCGGTCATGAAAAGGAATCGATTCAGATCGCGATGAGAGACGGCGTACTGCATGAACAAAACCGCGTAAACCTCTTCGGCATGACGGTAAACCCCGGTCTTATATCGGCGTACACCGTGACGGCGATAATCACGGTCTTTGCAATCATCACGCGGATATTCGCCATCCCGAAATTCAAGGAGATACCCGGAAAATTCCAGCTTGTCCTTGAGACCGCGGTGAAGTATTTCTCGGGGCTCGCAAAATCAAACAGCCCCCACCGAAACGGCTTTTTAGGAGCATATGTCTTTACTGCGGGCGTATATATCGCGACGAGCACCGTGTTCGAGCTCCTGGGGCTTCAGGTCGTGACGACCGAGGGCGCGTCCGTTTCGCTTCCCGCTCCTCTTGCCGATATAAACGGCGCGATCGCGATGGGCTTTCTGTCCTACGGCGTGATCTTAATAAGCGGGATCATCTACGGCAAAGCCCACGGCGCCGTAAACGCTCTTAAGGACTTCTCACTCCCCATCTCGATGAGTTTTCGCCTTTTCGGAGCGCTTTTAAGCGGCGCGCTTGTCACCGATCTCGTATATCACTATCTCCCCTTAAGCTTCGTTCTTCCGGCGATAGTGGCGGTGCTCTTCACGCTTTTGCACGCGATCATTCAGACCTACGTCCTGACGATGCTCGTATCCGTATTCTACGGCGAGAGCACCGAGGAACATCATAAAGAGAAAAAACCGAAAAAGAAAAAATTAAAAGCTTGAAAGGATTTGATACCATGAAAATTCTGAAATCTGTTTTGGCGATCGCCCTTGCCGCGATGATGATACTCTCCCTCTGCGTGCCCGTCTTTGCCGACGGTAACGAGCCGACGCCGGCGACCACCGAGACCCAGTCCGAAAACACCGTCCGCGACTACAAGGCGATCGCGGCGGCAGCTATCATCGGTCTTGCGGCTGCTGCCGGAGCTATCGCCATGGCGCTCACGATAATGAAGACCATCGAGGGCATCGCACGTCAGCCCGAAGCCGCTTCTAATATCCGCTCGGCGATGATGCTGGGTCTTGTGTTCATCGAAACGGCGATCATCTACGCCCTTATCGTCGCGATTTTAGTCGTCTTCGTACTCTGATGAAAGGTGGGCTTTAAATGCCGCTAAATATTGATTTTCAGCAGATATTGCTTCACATGCTGAATTTTGTGATCCTCTTCGCGGTGCTCTATTTTCTTCTGTATAAGCCGGTGAAGAAGTTCATGGACGACCGTGAAGCGGAATATAAAAAAGCCTCCGACGAGGCAAAATCAAAGCTTGCTAAAGCCGATGAAGCTCTTTCGGGGCTTGATAAAAAAATCGCCGAAAAAGACAAAGAAGCTGATGATAAACGCTCGGAGCTTTTGCATGAGGCTCAGGTTCTCTATACCCAAAAACTGGAATCAGCCGAAGCCGAGGCTAAGAAGATAATCGACGACGCCAAGGATCAGGCTGATCTTATCCGCAAAAAAGCGGTGGAGCAGAGCAGCGAGGACATCTCAAAACTCGTCGTGCTGTCGGTGAACAAGGCGGTGCTCACGAGCGGCGAGGCATACGACAAATTCCTCGACGACGTCGAAAAGGACGCGTAAGATGAGTATCAAGGAAAAACCCGTCGCGGCAAAGATATATTCCGCCGAAAAGCCGAGCGACGGTCAGCTCAGAAGATTTGAAGATTTCATCAGAAAACACTACGGCGGCGGCACGGTGGAGTGGGTCGAAGATAATGATCTTACGGACGGCTTTAAACTCGAAGCCGGAAGCGATATCTACGACTGGAGCCGTGAAGGAAGACTTCGGCAGCTAAGCGACGTCTTATCGTCGATAGAAGCCGAGGATTCAAAAAAGATTATCCCGATGCTCAAAGGCGCCGTCGAAGGCTGGACCCCGAAAGCCCTTGCCGAAGAGATCGGCACCGTCCTCACGGTGGGCGACGGCGTCGCGACCGTCAAGGGTCTTAAAAAGTGCGAATACGGCGAAATCCTTCTGTTTGAAGGCGGGGTCAGGGGAATGGTGCAGTCGATATCCGATAAAGAGCTCGGCTGTATGCTCTTTGACGACGACGGCGGCGTGTCCTCGGGAAGCAAAGTCCGCAGGACCAAAATGTCTGCCGGGGTGCCGGTGGGAGAAGGGTTCATAGGAAGAGTTACCGACCCTCTCGGCGTGCCTATCGACGGAAAAGGCGAGATCATCGCCTCCGATCACATGCCGGTGGAAAGCCCGGCTCCCGCTATTGCCGAGCGCCAGCCGGTAAATAAACCCTTAAAGACGGGTTTACTCGCCATCGACGCGATGTTTCCGATCGGAAGAGGTCAGCGCGAACTCATCATAGGAGACCGCCAGACCGGAAAGACCGCCATCGCCGTCGATACCATATTAAACCAAAAAGATCAGGACGTCATCTGCATCTACGTCGCCATCGGTCAGAAGGCGAGCTCGGTAAGAAGGCTCGTCAAGACCCTTGAGGACGCGGGCGCGATGGAATACACAGCCGTTATCCTCGCCTCCGCGAGCGATTCCGCGCCAATGCAGTATATCGCGCCATATGTCGGCTGCACCTTGGGGGAATATTTCATGAACCAAGGAAGGGACGTGCTCATCATCTACGACGACCTCTCTAAGCACGCCGTGGCTTACCGTTCTCTAAGCCTTGTTTTAGGCAGAAGCCCGGGCAGAGAGGCATATCCCGGAGACGTATTCTATCTTCATTCAAGACTTTTGGAGCGCTCGGCTCACCTGTCCTCCGAAAGAGGCGGGGGAAGCATGACCGCCCTTCCCATCGTCGAGACGCTTTCGGGAAACGTATCCGCATATATCCCGACAAACATCATCTCCATCACCGACGGTCAGATTTTTCTTGACACATCTCTCTTCCGCTCGGGACAAAGACCCGCGGTAAACGTCGGTCTGTCGGTATCAAGAGTCGGCGGAGACGCGATGACCCCATGCTTGAAAGGCGCTGCGGGAAGCTTGCGATTAGAGCTTGCGCAGTACCGCGAGATGAAGGTCTTTACGCAGTTTTCAAACTATGTAGACGACGAGATACAAAAGAGCCTTCGCTTCGGCGAGGTGCTGATGAGCATATTGAAGCAGGAGCAGTATCAGCCCTACTCCGAATGGGAGCAGGTCGTGATTCTCGTCGCCGCGACTTCTCACTGCCTTGACGGTCTTTCGGAAGATCATTTTGAGGAGACCTTAAGAAAACTCTGCGACGGCTTTGCCAAAGAGCGCTCCGACGTGATCGCCCGGATAAATTCCGGCGACAAGCTCACCGACATCGACCGTCAAGCCATCACCGATTACGCAAAGGCGGGAAGCTATGCTGAGTGAATATGAACTTAGAGAGCGGATAAATTCCGTCAGCGAGACGCAGAAGATCACCGGAGCTATGTATCTGATAGCCTCCAGCGAACTCAGGCGCGCCAAAGCCGCATACGACCGCACGGCTCCCTATTTTGAACTCCTGAGGAAGGACATCAAGAGAATTTTCAGATGCTTGGGTGACGTCGATTCGAGATATATGTACCCCTCCGACGGAAGCCATCTCACCGACGGCAGATACGGGATTTTGCTGATAACCGCCGACAAAGGTCTCGCCGGGGGTTACAACATGAACGCCATAAAAGCATGCGAACAGGCGATATCCGAGCACCCCGATTCAAAGATATTCGTCGTCGGAAGTTACGGCAGAAAATATTTCACCGCAAAGGGAATTCCCTTTGTCAAAGATTTTGAATATTCGGCTCAGAGCCCGACGCTTCACCGCGCAAGAAAAATCGCGGGAATACTCCTCTCGGAGTTTGCAAATAAAGAGATCGACAAAATCTTCGTCATCTATTCCCACTACAAAAACGACGCGGTGATTGACGTCGTGAACGACAGGATTCTGCCGTTTCACCGCGGGCAGTTTCTCGACGGAGATTACGAAGCTCCCGAGAGTTTTAAGTTTTTCCCGTCGGAAAAAGAGGTGCTTGAATCAGTAGCGCCGAGCTATGTCGCGGGGTATCTCTATTCAGCCCTCACCGACAGCTTTCTGAGCGAGCAGCGATCGCGTATGTCCGCGATGGAGACTGCCGACCGAAGCGCAAGGGATATGCTCACCGAGCTTGATTTTGAAGTCAATCGGCTTCGGCAGAGCGAGATCACCCGAGAAATTACAGAAATTTCCGCGGCGGCAAGATATCAGAAGATGAAAAAAGCCGCTCAAAGCGGTCCGAAAGGATGATATTATGACGGTTGGAAGGATTGCCGCGATAAACGGCTCCGTTGTTGACGTTGAATTTGACGGCGGTCTGCCGGCTCTTCGGGAGGCGCTGACCGTCATCGTCGGCAAACACCCGAGGGTGATGGAAGTCGCCCAGCACACCGGAAGCAGGACCGTGAGATGCATAATGCTTGCCCAGAGCGAGGGTCTTTCGCTCGGCATGGAGGTTTACGCAAGCGGCAGCGCTATCAGGGTACCGGTCGGAAAAGAGGTCTTGGGACGGGTCTTTAACGTCCTGGGGCAGACGATAGACGGCGGCGAGCCGATCCCACAAGAGGTCCAAAGAAGCGAGATTCACCGTAAGCCCCCGGCATACCGCGATCTTGCGACGGGCATTGAGCTTTTGGAGACGGGTATCAAAGTAATCGATCTCTTGGAGCCCTATCCGAGAGGCGGAAAGATCGGTCTCTTCGGCGGCGCCGGCGTCGGAAAGACGGTTTTAATTCAAGAGCTTATCCACAACATCGCGATGGCTCAGGGCGGCTACTCCGTCTTTGCGGGGGTCGGCGAGCGCTCGCGTGAGGGCTCAGATTTATGGAATGAGATGAAGCAGTCGGGGGTCCTCGATCGCACGGCTCTTGTCTACGGGCAGATGAATGAGGCGCCAGGCGTCAGAATGAGAGTGGCTCTCTCGGGGCTTACGATGGCTGAACATTTTCGCGACGTCGAGCACCGCGACGTGCTGTTTTTCATTGACAATATTTACAGATTTGTGCAGGCAGGTTCCGAAGTCTCGGCACTTTTGGGGAGAATGCCGTCCGCGGTCGGGTATCAGCCGATGCTCGCCGAGGAGATGGGTGCTTTGCAGGAGAGAATCGCTTCTACTCGATACGGCTCGATAACATCGATTCAGGCTGACTATGTCCCGGCAGACGACCTCACCGACCCCGCTCCGGCTACGACGTTTACCCATCTTGACGCGACGACGGTTTTATCCCGCAAAGTCGCGGAGCAAGGTATATATCCGGCTGTCGATCCGTTGGAATCGAGTTCACGGGTGCTCGACGTAAAATCCGTCGGCAGGGAGCACTATGAGATCGCAAGGGGCGTGCAGGAGATCCTCCAAAAATACAGAGAGCTTCAGGACATCATCGCGATATTGGGTATCGACGAGCTCTCGGACGAGAACCGTGCCGCCGTTCTCAGGGCGAGAAAGGTCCAGAGATTTTTGTCGCAGCCGATGTTCGTCGCCGAAAAATTCACCGGAACGCCGGGGAAATATGTATCTATAAAAGAAACTCTTCGCGGATTTAAAGCGATAATAAGCGGCGAAGTCGACGATCTACCGGAAGCCGCGTTCTTCAACGTCGGCACGCTGGACGACGTCTACGAGAAGGCGAAGGCGCTGAAATGAAGAAGTTCGAGCTGAGGATTTTGGCTGCGGATCGGGTGTTTTATCAGGGGGAAGCGGAGTCGCTGGTGATCCCGACCGGAGACGGAAAATACGGGATTTTGGCGAATCATGAGAACACGGTGATCGGCATCGCGATCGGGCAGGCGGAATTCACCGACGGCGACGGGAAGAGGCAGGCGGCGGTGCTGTCGTCGGGGATATGCATGATCGAGGATAACACGGTGACGGTGCTCATCGAGACGGCTGAGCGACCCGAGGAGATCGACCGTCTCCACGCCGAACAGGACGCGGCTGACGCGCGCAGAGCGCTTGAGCACCACGGCAACGTCATGGACGCCCGCCGAGCGCAGGCGAAGATGGCTCGGGCGATGTCGAGGCTGAAGGCGATGGAGAACGGGGAAATTGACTGAGCTTTCGGCAAGGGATGCTAAGACAAGTCAAGTTTAGGATCAAGCCCTTTTTAAAGGGCTTGCGGGATCCAAGGGCGGAGCCCTTGGTCGCGCTCCGCAGAGCGCGAAATCTCCGCAAGAGGACGGCGTAAGTCGTCGTCTTGCGGTTTTTCGTTCAATAAAGCGCAGGAGGGGGATGAAAACAGTCCAGTGGACTGTTTTCATAGGGGGGGAACCCTCGCCGGGGGTTCCCCCAACAAAAAACCGGTGA
>CANQYD010000002.1 GCA_947627985.1 uncultured Clostridia bacterium | reverse complement strand
AGGCGGCACCGCGACGAGCAGCGCGCCCATGCCGAAAGGCTCGGCGACAAGTGGGTCGAAACGGACAGGCTTTTCACAAAGTGGAACGGCGAGCCGATGTATAACGGGCAGCCGTACTCTTGGTTAAAGAAATTCTGCGAGGAAAACGGTCTGCCGTTCCACGGGATTCACTCGTTCAGGCACACGTTTGCGTCGCTGCTTGTGAATCAGGGCGTGGATATTGTCACCGTTTCGGGCGCGCTCGGACACTCCACCGTTTCCACGACGGGGAACATCTACTGCCACATGATTGATCAGGCGCAGGCTAAGATTTCGGGCGCGGTGAGCGAGGCGTTGAATTTGTGACGGGGGCAGGGCAAAGTAAAGAACAAATAAAGAACAATGCATTTTTCGGGAAAAACAAAAGCTCTCAAAACAGCCAATATAGGCGTTTTAAGAGCTTTAGGTGGTGGAGCATACGGGATTCGAACCCGTGACCTCCACACTGCCAGTGTGGCGCGCTACCAACTGCGCTAATACCCCGAACAAAAATTATGATAGCACAACTCCCGCAAAAAATCAAGCCCTTTTTGAAAATTTTTTTAAATTTTTTTTGAAGATGGGCTGCGGCGCGCTGATTTTGGGGCTTCTGCGGCGCGGCGGGAATGGGAATACATACATATCTTACATAATTTAGTCGGGCTATGAGATGAATTCGGCGTCTGCGTGGCGGGCACGGATAACCGTCAACATCATTTAAAAAACGACCGGGGTATATGCAAAGCGGCGGGCGCCGAACAAATCTGCCTGTTCTGACCTCCCACGCTTATTTCCCGCCGTAGAAAGCAGTATACTTTTTCAATGAAATGTGGTATAATTTTGTCGCCGGGATTTCCGGCGAAATTATGTTAAGGAGACAAACAAATGATCAAAAAAATTTTAGCGCTCATTCTTGCCGCGGCACTGGCTCTTTCGCTCGTCGCATGCGGCGATGTTGAGGAGCCCGCTGCTCAAGGCGGGGACGGTGCGGATAATGCCGCAGTTACCGACTCCGGTGATGCATCTGTGCCCGACGACGCCGCTGCCCCCGACGCCGCAGCTTCGCCCGACGAGACAGTCCCCGAGGAAACTCCCGTCGAAAACGCCGAAGATGTACCCGCAGCCGACGGCGAAGTGCCGGAGGTCAACCTCTATGACGTCCGCAGCATGAACTGCCTCGGCACGGCTCTCTATGATTCTCAGACCGTCCGCACCACCCGGCAGTGGCTCGAATCCGACCGCACCGTCGATTCCGTCGAAGTTTTTGAATTCTATTATCAGGACAACGGCTACCCGGCTATGCAGGCTGCCTATCACAGCGACGGGTCGGGGGATTCCGAGACGATGCTTCTTGCGGGCGATAATTACGCAGCCTCTTATGATGAGTACATCGGCTTCAACAAGACGCTGACCGTGATCCCGACCCCCTATTACGAGAGTCAGCTCGACGCTTTCTGGGATCAGATCTGCCCTAATCCAGACGCTGAGGTGCTCACCAACACCTCGGTTCAGGACGGCGCGACCGTCTTTGAGACGTTTTCTTACGATGAGGAATACGGGGAGAATTACACCCGCGGGCTCTACTATCTCGACGGGAAGGGGAGGATAGTCTATAAGGAACTCACGGCATATCTTGTCGAAGAGAACGCAGAGATCGACGCATTCCAGCCCTACGGGATCGATGAAGCGCCCATCATGTATATCGACACCTACTCGGTGGAGTACGGCGTTGACCGTCAGCTCGACCTCTCGACCGACAAGAGGCTGACCGAAGGCGACACCTGCGAGGTCACGGTACACATCGTCGAAGGCGACTACACCGAGACCCAGACCGTAAACGTCGTCAAGGACGCGCTTCTGATGGTCATGAACAGCTACTCGGTCTATGAGACCTTCACCGACGAGGCGATGACGGATATCTTTGATATTGCGGAAGATATGACCGGCGACTCCCTCGAAATCTGGGCAAGAAATCCCGACCCGGGGGTGGGATGACTGAGATGCGGTCGAAGCGAACACATCAAGAAAACAGAGGTCAGATATCGGATTGTCGGAATTTCAAGGCGTCGCCGTTGGTGACAGATTTAATCAGCGAGGGCGATTTGTACACTCCCTTTTGAATATACCGCGGTATCTCCGAAAGCCGCAAAATAATTATCTGACTTCTATTCATCTATCTTCTGCACTCTGTCACCCCGCTTCCCGCAGAAAGGTAAAAGCTCCGACTCTGCCATCTGCCAACTGACCCTCTGCCCTCTGTCTTGACATCCCCGCACGTTTGCGCTAAAATATAATTATACCACAGAAAGGGGTCATGAACATGGTCGCGATGAACGCGGAAGAATCGCTGAAAAGGCTTATAGCGGGGAACGAGAGGCATGTCAGATTGCGCATGCTCACGGGGGACTTTTCTCCCGAACGTCGGCAAAAAACGGCTTCGGAGGGGCAATTTCCCTTTGCGGTAGTCATCGCCTGCTCGGATTCGAGGGTGATCCCCGAGGCGATCTTTGACTGCGGCGTCGGAGAGATTTTCGTGATCCGAACCGCCGGCAACACCGTCGGCGAAAACGAGCTCGGCTCGGTCGGCTACGCCGTCTCCCACCTCGGCTGCAAGCTTGTGATCGTGCTCGGGCACACCTGCTGCGGCGCCGTCGGAGCCGCTCTTTCCGGGGAAGCCGAGGGGTACGTCGCTCCCATCGTCAAAAAAATTCTTGATAATATCTCGGGCGAGACCGATCCCGCCGCGGCTTCCGCAAAAAACGCCTCTGCGGGCGCCGAAGAGCTGTCCGAAAAGGTCGGCGGAGAGGGAATCAGGATAATTCCCGCCGTCTGCGACATTTCAAGCGGCAGAGTTGAATTTTTGGGATAAAAAATCCGGATTTTCAGGGGATCATCATGTGTTTGATATGTGATCGGATCGAAATGATCAAAAGAGGCGAAAACCCTTATTTTGTAAAGGAACTTGAGACGGGATATGTGGTGATAGGCGACAATCAGCATTTTTACGGCTATACGCTTTTTCTTTACAGGCATCACGTCGAAAAAACCGAGCTGTTTCATCTTGAACCGTCGGAGAGGGCAAAATTTCTTGAAGAGATGACGGCGGTTGCCGAAGCCGTGTCGAGGGCTTTCGGTGCTGAAAAGATAAATTATGAGCTGCTCGGCATGGGCGACGCCCATCTTCATTGGCATTTATTCCCAAGAATAAGCGGAGACCTTGAAAATTACGGAAATAACGGCAGAGGTCCCGTCTGGTGGTACCCCATGGAAAAGATGTACTCCGATGAGTGCAGACCGAGCGAGGAGCAGCTTGAAAATATGAAGCGAAAGCTGCTTGATGAATTGGAAAAATTACTGTAGATACATATTTATATATCGAAAAAAGCAGACCCCGGTCTGCTTTTTACATTTTCACCCTCATTCACCACTCGCGTCCGACGGCATATTATGGATATCGGGAGGTGCGAAATGAACGGACTTTGCGTTTACGCACTGCTCGCGACCGGCGGGACGTGGCTTGTCACGGCTCTCGGCGCGGCGGTGGTTATATTTTTCAGAACGCCGGGAAAGCGGGCGATGAATCTGATGCTCGGGTTTGCCTCGGGGGTGATGATCGCGGCGTCCTTCTGGTCGCTTTTGCAGCCGGCGATAGAGAGGGCGGGGGAGGTCTCAAAACTTCCCGCATATGCCGTAGCCGCTTCGGGATTTTTGTTCGGCGCGCTCTTTATGTGGGGCTCCGACAAGGTCGTCGGGTTCGCGACAAAGCGGGTGGACAGTTCAGCCGGCAGACCCGATGAGAGGCTGATAAGGATCGTCATGCTCGTCCTGTCGATCACCCTTCACAACATTCCCGAGGGGCTTGCCGTCGGGGTGGCGTTCGGAGCTCTTGATCCCGGGAATATCGATCCCGAGGGGCTGATGGGCGCGATAACGATCGCCGTCGGGATCGCCCTGCAAAATTTCCCGGAGGGAGCCGCGGTATCCCTTCCGCTGCGAAGGGAAGGCTGCTCAAGAATGAAGTCGTTTTTGATCGGTCAGGCTTCGGGAATGGTGGAGCCGATCGCCGGGGTGATAGGGGCACTGCTTGTATTTTACGTCGAGGCGATGCTTCCCTACGCGCTCAGTTTTGCGGCGGGCGCGATGATCTTGGTCGCGGTGCATGAGCTGATCCCCGAGTGCCAGAAGGATCAGAGCGAACAGCCCTACTTTGCGACGATGGGAATAGTCGCCGGCTTTGCGGTGATGATGGTGATGGACGTGATGCTGGGCTAATAGAGGACAGAGGGGCAGAAGCCAGAGGGCAGAGGTAAGGCTGCGACCCGCTGTGTTTCAAGGGGTTTTGCGGCATGTAGAGAGGTTAGAGGATAGAAGGCAGAATATTAAAAAAGCAGGCGGGTGCGTCTGCTTTTTGCTTATATCGTTCAAAAGAGGGCGACGAAGTCGGAAGGGTACATTTTTTATAATCACATGTCGGTGCCGAAGATGCCCATGGTGATGTCATGCCGTTTTCGTCAGCGATTTTCATAAGCTCCTCGGCTGATTTTGCGGATCTGAACTTCCCCATGTATTTTCAGAATGCGGATATGTCTCATGTTTAATTATAGCACTTATTCCCGAGCCGTGCGATGTTGTTTACGGCGAAAATATGTCATTTACGGCACCGTGCCGGGACTGTCAGCCCGAAATCCCGCTTTCAAGCTCTCTTAGCTTCTCCCAGCAGAAGTCCTCCTCGGAGGTATAGAAAAACGGGTCCTTGCGAATCGTCCGGGGTGAGTTGAGGATGAATTTTTGGGTGGGCTTGCCGGAGCGGTCGATATATTCTATCGAAAACGTGTAGCCGACTTTGCTGAGGGATATCCCGCTTCTGCGGGTCGGGGTGTTTTGGATATTTTCGACGATCTCTTTGATATCGTCGGGGTTTTCGATGTCAAAAGACACGCCGGTGCTGCCGTCGAAGACGGTGATCTTTGAGATGTCTTCGGGGTCGATTCCCTTGCCGAAGCGCTTCGGGACAAGAAGGAGCAGCGCCGCTGAGATCGCGATGATAATAAAAATAACAAAAATAATTAAGAGGATTTTCTTTTTCATGATATCGTTTCCTTCTTTTTACCACCTGTCCGAGCCCTTTTTGGCGCCGCCGTAGAGGCGGGCGCGCTTTTTATTTGCCCGGGCGATCGCGATCTTTATGATGATTATCACAACAGTATAGATAAGAAAAAATGCGGCTGAGAACTTGGCGGCGTCGAAGAACTCGTCGGAGCCGATGAAGCTCTGCGCGACGGCGATCATCTCCTTTTGCTCCGACCTCGCGACGTCGTTTGTCGCGACAAGCTTGACGGTGGCAAGGGTCTCGCCGCCGTACTGAAGCTCCATGCTGCCGAGCTCGTCGCCCTCGCGTATCGGCGCGATGACGTTTTGTTTGAGATCGATGACGCGGTGCACGCTGTCGGGGGAGACGCGATTATTCCAGATTCTTGAATATTCCTCCTCCGGTCGGACGATGACGTAATCCACGCCTTCGCCGTATTCGACAGGCACTTCCGCGATCTCCTCGGTCCCGGCGATGAGCGTCGTGTATTCAAAGGAGCTGAACGCCCACTCGTAGATGTTTTTGTGATCGATCATGTTGTACATGACGTTGTTGCCCTCTTCATCGACCTGCGGCGCGCCCATGGTGATGAGAAGGTAGCTGTAGCCGTCTTTATACGCCAAGGAAGCGAGGCATCTTCCCGACTCGTCGAGGGTCCCGGTCTTGATACCCTTTGCATATTCGTAGTAATATTCGCTCCCCTTCATCATCATCGAATTGGTGTGGGAGATGGTTCTCGCCTCGTGGTACTCGGTCGCCTCCATCTCATAGGTGGGGGCGCAGACGATCTCGGTGAACATCGGGAGCGTCATGCCGTACTCGATGAGCTTGCAGAGATCGACCGCGGTGGTGTAATGATCCTGCCAGAAGAGACCGTGGGCGTTGGTGAAGTGGGTATTTGACATGCCGAGCTGCTGAGCCTTGAGGTTCATCATATCCGCAAAGCTTGAGAGATTTCCAGCCATATTCACGGCGATGATATTTGCGGCTTCACATGCAGAGCGAAGGATAAGCGCGTAAAGAAGGTCCTTGACCGATACCTTCTCGCCGTTTCTGATATCCGCGGTGGAAGCGCCTGTGAGATAGAGCTCGTCGAAGCATTCATATCCGCCCGACCAATATGTAGATGACATGGCGGGAAGATCGTCCTTGAACTGCTCTAAGACGAGGATCATGGTCATCAGCTTTGTGAGGGAAGCGGGGGTGCGCTTCTCCTCGGCGTTTTTCTGATAGACTATCTCCTTTGTATCGAGGTTATACAGCAGCGCCGTCTCGGAATATACTTCAAAATCGGGCGTGAACCCGACCGCGTCGGCACAGACTCCGAGGGTGCAAAAAATTATCGAAGCCGTCAGAATTATGGCAAGAAATCTGTTGAAAATGCGCATCATTTCACCTTCCGTGGGGGATTATGGTATAAGTATAGCACAACTCGGTGCAAAAGAAAAGGGGGAAAAGATTAAAAAAAGGTTACAATTTACATGGGTGCGAGAGGCTGCTTGCCCGCAGGGCAACCCCTTGCCGAAGGCAAGGGGTTCTCCGGGGCTTCGCCCCGGAGCGCCGCTCGGCGGAGCCGAGCGGCGGCCCTGCGGGCCGGTCCCCCTCCTGCACTCGGTTCGTAAGACGCTTTCCGGTTTGGTCGGGATTTTAAATCCGTCACCGCAGGCGACACCTTTAAAATCTGTCCTCTGATTTCTGATTTCCGATTTCTGTTTTTAAGCCCAAATCTCCTCCGGAAGCCCCGTCAGGAAAGCCTTCATCTCCGCAGCCATTTCCCTCTGTTCCGGATATCTCGGGTGCCCGGGGGTCGCCTTTCCGCAGCGGGTGTAAAGATAGTGATAGACATGCTTCCCCTCCCCGCCGAGCCGATTTGCGATCTCCGAGAGCGCCTCGTCCCAAGCGGGATCATGCATTAAAACCGTCAGAGCCAAAACCACCGCAGCTTTGGGGCTGTGCGACCTCACGCCTTCGATGATCTCGATATATTTAGATATCCACTTCTCCCGCCTCTCGGGGTCTTTTAAGACGTCGGGATCGGGATAGGCGTCGTTCTGACCTATCGCGAAGATGATGACATGCGGCTTGAAGCCGAAATCCCACCTGATCCTTTCCCGGTAAGACGAATACGCCGAATACTCCCAGCAGCTCTCCATTCCCTTTGTATCGGGCATTTCAAAATATCCCGTGCCGTCAAATATCGCAATTCCCCCCTGAGCGGTGTCATAGACCTCCGCGGGCAGCTCTCTTGCCAAGATCTGGGGATATGCATGCCAAGCGTTGTCCCACTGTCCTTTGTGCTCGGGATCGCTCTTGCCGACATATTCCTCACAGTCCACCACAGACCCCGCAGATACGCTGTCGCCGTAGACCTCTATCCGCTTTTTGGGAGCCTTCGGAGGATCAAAAAATTCCCCGTCGCATGTTATCTCTCGGACGGTTATGTAGTGTCCCTCCATCCTCTTGTAAAAGACCGCGACATGCTCGCCTTCCCTAAGATCATCAGCCAAGACGATCTCTATCTCCTTCCCGCTGTCGCCATACGGGATTTTATACTGATATTCTTTCCCGTCGATGAACGAGCCGACAATCGTCTCGCTTCCGAAGTTGTCGTTTACCGCTTTAACGGAGCACTTAGTCCCCCTGAACTTAAATGTGATGCTGCTCCCACACCAGCAGAGCATAACTCCGCCGTTAGTCTCGGGAATCCTTCCCGTGAGCCTTGCCATAGGGCTCGGTAAATTCAAAATATTCACAAAAATTTCCTCCTTTTGATAATTTATGCCGCCGGATAGATTATAACATATTTTTGACGTATAATCAACATAAAATTGCAAATTTACTATTGAAAAATGAAAGAAAAAGATATATAATATAGGGGTCTTTAAAATCATGAAAAAGGGAAGGCTGTTATGAATTTCACCGAAACAGACAGAGATTATTCCTACAGCGGAAGCCTCGGCGCACAGCTTGAGGAGAATTCCACATCGTTCGCCGTCTGGGCGCCCTATGCCGAGAAGGTGGAACTGAGGCTTTATAACAATCAGGAGGACGATCCCTGCGACGTCATACCGATGAACCCCGGTGCCGACGGCGTCTGGAGATATGTATATCCGAAGCGCTTAAACGGTCTTTACTACACCTACTCCTACACCTACGACGGCGTAACCCGGGAAGGTCTCGATATCTACGCAAAATCCGCCGGGGTAAACGGCAAAAAAGGCTTTATCCCGGATTTTGAAAAGCTCAATCCCGTCGGCTGGGATCAGGAAAAATATGTCAAGCTCGACAGCCCTGCGGACGCCGTCATATATGAACTCTCGGTCCGGGATTTCTCCTCAGACCCGTCGTCGCAGATTGCACCGAGCGCAAGAGGCACATTTGCGGCGTTTTATGACCGCTACAGCCGCCTCCCGTCGGGAAAACCGACATGCTTAGGACACTTAAAGCGCCTCGGGATCACCCACGTCCAGCTTTTACCGATATTTGACTTCGAGGGCGTCGATGAAAACGACCCTTCAGCCGAATACAACTGGGGCTACAACCCGATGAACTATAATCTTCCGGAGGGATCATATTCGCGTAATCCCCTCGATCCCGAGAAGAGGATCAACGAGCTCAAAAAAATGGTGCAGTCGCTTCACCGCGAAAATATCGGCGTTGTGATGGACGTCGTATATAATCACACTTTCCGCACGGGCGATTCCAGCCTTGACATCGCATTTCCTAAATATTACTACCGCACCGACGAAGGCGGGAACTATTCAAACGGCTCGGGCTGCGGGAATGAACTCGCCTCCGAGCGAACGATGGTGAGAAAACTCATCGTCGATTCGGTCCTCTTCTGGGCTAAAGAATATAAGATCGACGGGTTCAGATTCGATCTGATGGGGGTCCTTGACATCGAGACGATGAACGAAATCGCAAGGGAGTTAAGAAAGATAAACCCCTCCGCCCTCATCTACGGCGAAGGCTGGACGGGCGGCAGGACAATGCTTCCGTATGAACACTCGGCGCTTCGGCAGAACGCATGCTCCACCCCGGGGATAGCGTACTTCAACGACGGCTTCAGGGACTCCGTCAAGGGCGACACCTTCTCGGACGAGGGGCTCGGTTACATCAGCGGAAATTATCACTGCCGCCAAAACATCATCGAAGGGCTGCTCGGCTCGGCAGGGTGGGCAGGCGAGCCGACCCAGATCATCAACTACTGCGAAGCCCACGACAACCTCACCCTCTGGGACAAGCTGAATGTTTCCGCCGCCGGATATTCCGTCGAGGACAGAAAAAAGATGGACCGCCTCGCGATGTTTTTAATACTGACCGCTCAGGGCATACCGTTTTTGCACGGCGGACAGGATTTCCTGCGCTCAAAGCCGAACGGCGACGCCTCCTTTGACCACAATTCCTACCGATCTTCCGATGACGTAAATTCCCTGAAATGGGATAATCTTGACAAATACGCAAGAGAGGTTGATTACTGCCGCGGGCTGATCCGGTTCCGCAAAAATCACCCCGTTTTCAGAATGCGGACTGCCGACGAGATAAAAGCCGCGGCGGAGATAATTTCCTCCCCCGACGGCACCGTGATGCTGAGGCTCCGCGGAAAAGAGGACGTTTTGATCATCGCAAACCCGATCCCGAGGGCAAAGATGATGATCCTTCCCGACGGCGAGTGGCTTTTGCACGTCAGCGACATTCACTGCTCCGAAGAGCCGATGGCGACCTATTGCGAGGGGATCGTGGTGCCGCCGATCTCGGGCATGATCCTGATTAGAAAGGGCTGAGAAAATGACAGAAAAAATTCTTAATTATATTAAAGATATGAAGCCGCAGATGATCGAAACGCTCGCCGAGCTGATCTCATTTGACAGTCACAGGCGCGATCCCGAGGACGGCGCGCCGTTCGGAATCCCCGCGAAGAAGTGCCTTGAGCGCGCCCTTGAAATCTGCGAAAGTTTCGGATTTGAAGTCAAAAACGTCGACAGTTATGCGGGTCGCGCAAGGCTGGGTTGCGACCCCGAGCTCGGCATTTTGGCTCATCTTGACGTCGTCCCGGCGGGCTCGGGCTGGACTAAAAAGCCTTTTGAAGCCACAGTCGAGGGCGATCGGCTCTACGGCAGAGGCGCGATGGACGACAAGGGACCCGCGGTGTCGGTGATGTATGCGATGAAGGCGATAAAAGACCTCGGGATACCCTTAAAAAGCGGGGTTGAGCTGATCCTCGGGACCGACGAGGAGTGCGGGTCGTCCGACATCGACTACTACATGTCGAAGGAAAAGCTGCCCGGCAAGGTCTTCACCCCCGACGCCGACTACCCCGTCATCAACATCGAAAAGGGTCGCATATGCGCGAAATTTTCCGCAAAGTGCCGTTCCGATAAGCTTGTCGAATTCCACGGCGGCAAAACGGTAAACGCCGTCCCTGCGCTTGCAAACGCCGTTGTGACGGGGATTTCTGCATTCGAGATAAAAACCGCTGCCGAGAAATCCGGCTGTACGGTAAAATTTGACATTAAAGAGGTCGGGGAGAAGGTAATCATCACGGCAGCCGGCACCCCGGCTCATGCGTCGCTCCCCGACCTCGGCGACAACGCTTTGACGGGGCTTGTGAGACTTTTGTCCGCGCTGCCACTTGACGAGCCCGCAAAAGCCATGATATCCGGCATCGACGGGACATTTCCCTATCGCGAGACCGACGGAAAATCGGCTGGAATCGCAGCCCGCGACGACGAATCCGGCTCGCTGACGCTTGCCCTGAGCATTCTCGATTTCGACGGGGAAAAGATGAGCGGAGCAATGGATATCAGGTTCCCGGTCTGCGAGAGCGTGGAAAATATATCCAAAAAACTTGAGAAAAAGCTATCGGAGATAGGCTTTGCGGCTGACATTTCCGGCGTCGAGCCGCACTGCGTGCCGTCGGACAGCGACTTTGTGAGGACGCTTTTAGCGGTTTACCACGACATCAGCGGAAATCCCGGCGAGGCGATCGCAATCGGCGGTGGGACGTATGTCCACGGGATTCCCGGCGGGGTGGCGTTCGGCTGCGAGACCGGCGAGGACAATCGGATTCACGCGGCTGACGAGTTTATCCGCACCGACGCGCTGGTGGAGAATGCGGTGATGTTCGCGGAGGCGATTATGAGGATCTGCGGGTAGAAAAGGCTGTGTGAGAGATCGGTTACGATTTCAAAGTGCGATTGGTAACAAAACCGGCATGTAATGGAGACCCCCGCAAGTCCTTTAAATAGGGCTTGATCCTAAACTTGCATAAGCCCGCCCGCATAATCTATCTTCTATCCTCTAACCCTCTATCATCTATTACCCCCTTGCATTCCCCGCAATAATATGTTATAATATAGACAGGATATCATCTGTTTTGAATCGGGTTCAAGGCAGACGGTTGTTCATACGGCAAATGGTACGCTTCTCGGAAAAGCGGGAATCGAATACCGGACAAAATCAATAGATATTCCCGGCTTTTTTGCGTCAAGCCGTGGATTTATAGTGAATATGAAGTACGTTTCATATTTTGATAAGGAAATTATTAAATTGACCTGCGGTGAATATGCTGTAAACGCCTATTTATCGAGGAGAAAGTACAAAGCTTTTCGCGACGCGCAGCTTCTTCATACAGCCTTTTCCATTCGTTGTTCACTGTTTTGCTCTCCTTAATAAATACATACTTATTTTTGATATTGTATCATATTTATAGGGAAATGTAAAGCTGGTTTTCCAAAAACTGCCTCCCTCTTGGACGCACAGCACTACAGCGACGCTCCGTACGCGGCAGATGAGTTGAAGAAAAAGATCGACGAGGTTATGAATTTAAAGGGGAGCGAGCGGGAAAAGCAATTGTTTTTGGTCTGCAATCAGTTGCAAATTCCATACAAATACTTTGAAGCCGGATGAGAAAGCTGCCGGGAATGTTGGCAAAGCACGGTAGGGGTAATCGGAAGCATAAAAAACAGGGCAAGGATTATCCTTGCCCTGTTTTCGCCCTGAATATCGCTTGACGGGTGCCGTAAATTGATTTTTTTGATTGAAAACTTCTTTATGGGCACCCGTCCGTCCGAAGCGCTATTATATATCCCAAAACCTGTTCTTAATCTAATTCCCAACTACTTCTTATCCTTAATCCCCAAAATCTGATTAACAATAATGCCGAGGATAAGCGCCGTCGCGACCGAGGTGATCGTGAGCGCGCCGAAGCTCAGGGACAGCCCGCCGATGCCGCAGACGAGGATCGTCGAGACCACGAAGAGGTTGCGGTTTTCCTCAAGATCGACCTTCTGCACCATCTTGAGACCCGAGACGGCGATGAAGCCGTAGAGCGCGATGCAGACGCCTCCCATGACGCAGCTCGGGATCGAATTTACGAACGCCACAAACGGCGCGATGAAGGAGACTAAAATCGCCAAGACCGCGGTCGTGATGATGGTGACGACCGAGGCGTTGCCGGAGATCGCCACGCATGCGATGGATTCGCCGTAGGTGGTGTTCGGGCAGCCTCCGAAGAAGGCGCCGACCATCGAACCTACGCCGTCGCCGAGCAGGGTGCGGGAAAGTCCGGGGTCCTCAAGGAGGTCCTTTTCGATGATGGAGGAGATGTTTTTATGATCCGCGACATGCTCGGCAAAGACGACGAACGCGACGGGAATATACGCGATCGCGACGGCTCCGATGTAGCTTCCCGAAAGCTCGCCGAACGCACCGAATGCGTGAATAAATGTGAAATCGGGGATATGGATCAGCGTGTGCAGCCCGAATCCTCCGTCAACGAGGTTTGCAAAGGACTGATAGCTGATGACTTTAAGCTGATCGATACCTGCGACGTTGCCGATTATCGTGAAGACGGTAGCCAGTGCATATCCTCCCAAAATGCCGATGATGAAGGGGATCAGCTTGACAAACTTCTTGCCGAAGGTGGAGCAGATAGTGGTGATGATCAGGGTGACGATGCCGACGAGGACGCAGATCAGCGTCGCCGCGACGGAAGTGCCGTCGTCAGCCTTTACGCCGCCGGTCTGAAGATCGCCGATGGCGTTGCCCGCAAGACCGAGTCCGATGATGGCGACGGTGGGTCCGATGACGACGGTCGGCATGAGCTTATTGAGCCAATCTACGCCTGCCACCTTGACCAAGATCGCTATCACAACATAGACAAGACCTGCGAAAATCGCGCCGAAGATCAGCCCCAAGAAGCCGAGCTGCATCGAGACGCCTCCTGCAAACGCAGCAGCCATCGATCCCAAAAACGCGAAGGACGAGCCCAGAAATACCGGACTGGAAGCCTTTGTGAAGAGGACGTAGACGAGAGTGCCGACGCCTGCTCCGAAGAGCGCCGCGGCGGGGTCCATCGAGCCCTCGCTCATAGCTCCCGAGGTGATGACCGGGACCACGAGGGTCGCAGCCATGATCGCAAGGAGCTGCTGGATCGCGAAGACGATCATCTGACCGAACTTCGGCTTGTCCTTGATGCCGTAGGTGAGTTTCATTTTGAATTCCTCCTGATTTGATTTATGTTGCCGCCGGCGTGATCGGCGGAAATCACGATATTATTCCATCAGCCTGACCGACGTCTCGTCGTCAAACGGCGGTATCTTGACGCTGATCTGTTCCGAGCGCGACGTCGGAATATTTTTTCCGACATAATCGGCTCTGATCGGGAGTTCCCGATGACCTCTGTCGATGAGCACAGCAAACTGTATCATAGCCGGACGACCGACCGAGAAAACCGCTTCAATAGCGGCTCTTGCGGTCCTGCCGGTATATAGAACATCATCTACAAGAACGATTTTTTTGCCTTCGACGGGGAAGGGCAGCTCGGTCTCCCGAAGCTCATGAACTTTCAGATCGTCGCGGTAGGGTCTGATGTCGATGTCGCCGCAGGGTACGCGCACGCCCTCGATATCAAAAATATTATTTGCGATGAATTCCGCAAGAGCAGACCCGCGGCTTCTTATCCCCAAAAGGCAGAGAGAAGCGGCGCCCTTGTTTTTTTCGAGGATCTCATGGGATATCCTGACAAGCGCGCGCCTGACGGCATTTTCCTCCATAATAACGGCTTTTTCGACCATACAGCCTCCAAAAAACCGCCGGGCATAAAACTGCACGGCGGGACATTAACAACAATTTCCATCTTACCGGCATCGCAGTACCGAAATTAAAGATTTTATATATTTTAGCATAGTTTGAGGGGTTTGTCAAGTAGAGGTTGGAGGGTGGGAGTGTCCAACCCGCCCACATCAAAGAAAATCAACCAGCCCGAAAGGAAACTCGCCTTTCGGATAGCGCTCACGATACATCAATTTTGCGATTCCGAATTTGTTGTAGGCGTCAACAAAAACTTCAACGACAGCTCTCAGGGTTTCAATGCTTCTCGCAAAGCATCTGCTTCTTCTGCGAAGCAACGGTATATAATCACGAAAGTCCGCATTAACGCTTTCGACTGTGAAAGTATCGCTTTTGTCATGGCAGTTGTAGATATGCTTTCCGGGATAGATAACGCTCAGATACCCGAAATACCCGTCGGTGCAGTAGTAATCGGCATACGGAGCGCCGTCGACTATCTCCTGAATCCTGTGTGCAGACTTATCCTCGGCAACCTGTAAACCGACAATAATACGCGGTTTGCGGGCAACCATGGTCATCAAATAAACATTTTCCTTTGTCTCGGTTTTAGGCTTTTTACCGATAAACCAGTAAAGCTCGTCGAGTTCAAAAAGTTTAGGCTTGATATTAAATTTCTTGAAAAAATCAGAAATTTTTGACGGATTTTCAACGAGCTGTTGATCATTTATTTCGTTTTTTTATCCAATTATAGACGTTGGATTTGTTGAAATTGTTCAAAATTCCCACCTTTCGACCGCTCACTCCGGAATAGTACGTCTTAATTGCCTGCTCGCGAACCTCCTCGCTGTACTACCATGGGCGCGGCTCGGGGGTGTAGTCCATGCCGCAATCGTTGCAGCGATACTTCTGTGACCCCGACTTGTTTTTGCCATGTTTTACCTGATGCTCGTGCTTCCCGCATTTTGGGCAATATATGTTTTCGTCAATTTTTGCTGTTCGAGACATTTTTATCACCTCGTGGTTATTATAACATATTGTGGGCGATTTGTACACTCCCTTTCTGCCTTCTATGTTGACATCTTGCCGAAAAAATGCTAAAATAATAAAAAACCTGCAAAGGAGCAGCATTATGAAATACTACATCGGCATTGACCTCGGCGGGACAAACATAGCCGCCGGAGTTGTGGATTCTGAATTTAAGATACTTGCGAAGGCTTCTACCCCGACGAACCGTCCCCGTTCCTGCCGGGAGATTTGCAAGGACATGGTGAAGGTCTCCCTTGAAGCCGTCGAAAAGGCGGGTCTTACTGTCTCTCAGATAGAATCGGTCGGGATCGGTTCTCCCGGGACCGTCAACAGCGACACCGGGGTGATCGAATACGCCAACAACCTCGATTTTTATAACGAGCCTGTGGCGGAGTACATCGAAAACGACTTGGGCAAGCCGGTCTGCGTCGAAAACGACGCCAACGCCGCGGCATACGGTGAATTCGTAGCCGGAGCCGCAAAGGGCGCTCAGGACGCGGTATGCATAACCCTCGGCACGGGCGTGGGAGGAGGCATAATCATCGGCGGCAAGATATACTCCGGCTTCAACTTTGCGGGAGCTGAGATCGGTCACACCGTCGTCGAAGTGGACGGAGTTCCGTGCACCTGCGGCAGAAAGGGCTGCTTTGAGGTCTACAGCTCGGCGACAGGGCTCATCAGAATGACCAAAGAGGCGATGGACGCTCACCCCGAGTCGAAAATGCACGAGATGATGGGGGATCACATCTCCGGCAGGCTCGCGTTCAACGCGATGAGGGCGGGGGACGAAGCCGCAAAAGGTGTCGTGGACAAGTACATAAAGTATCTCGCGGTCGGGATCGCGAACACCATCAACGTCTTCCAGCCGGAGGTTTTATGTATCGGCGGAGGAGTCTGCAACGAGGGGGACGCGCTGATGGAGCCGCTCAAGGAAGCCGTTCGCGAGCAGGTCTACTCAAAGCGCTCCGAAAAAAATACCCGGATAGTCCGAGCCGAGCTGGGCAACGAAGCGGGGATAATCGGCGCCGCGTTTTTAGGGATCAGCAAGTGACAAAATCTTATAATCGGGAAAAAATATGGTAATTTTGGCGATAGATTACGGCGATTCGAGAACCGGACTTGCCTGCTGTCAGGCGTCGGAGGCGATAGCGTCGCCCTTGGGAACGGTCTTTGAAAAGAGCCCGGAGAAACGATTTCAGAAGCTCAAAGAGAAGGCAGATGAGATAGGCGCGGAGCTCATCGTAGTCGGGCACCCCATCAACATGGACGGCTCAAGAGGGGAGAGGGCGAAGATGTGCGAAGCCCTTGCGGAACGGCTTGAGCGTGAGAGCGGCATAAAAACCGTGCTCTGGGACGAGCGGGTCACGACCGTTCAGGCGGCGGAAATCTTAAACGAGACCAACGTCCGCGGCAAAAAACGCAAGAACATCATCGACGCCGTCGCCGCGACGCTGATTTTGGAGAGCTATCTGGATTATAGGAAGAAAAAACAGTCCGAGGGTAAAATCGGCGACTAATTTAAACAAAAAAACAGGGTCAAGTCCTTCCCAACCTTGACCCTGTCTGTATTACATAGGTTTTAGTGATATCTCTATCTTCTATCTTCTAACCCTCTATCATCTGACTTGCAGCGCGCTCTTCTCTTCAGCCTCAAGAGCATACGCCGTCTCGATCTTCTTAAGGAGCTTAATCATATCCTCGCTCTGGCGGGGAGTTTTTTTATACTTCCCGAGCTCGCCCGCAAGCTTTCTTGCAAGCTCCTTCTTTCCGAGCCTTAAGTACACAAGCCCGAGATAAAGCCCTGCCCAGACTCTCACCTCGACCGGCTTTGCGTTCAAAAGCTCCGTGAAGCCGGTTTTCGCGCCGTAATAATCCTTCTCGGCATATTTTAAAAGCGCCTCGGTCAGAAGTTTTTCCGGCATTTCGGGATATTTTTTCAAGAAGCTCTCACCGAGCGTCAGCGTGGATTTTGCACTCTCCGCGTCTCCCGTCAGCAGGAAAAGATAAGCATAAAGAGTATAATATCTCGCCGCAAGCTTCGGATCAAACCGGTCGAGATCGATATCTCTGAGCACCGCAAAAGCGTCGTCATACCGTCTGCCGTCGCAATATGCGGAAGCCACGCAGAGATCATTTCTCGCGCTGAGGCTTGTGCCGCTGAGCTGCCTCCGCTTGTCCTCCAAAAGATCAAAATACTCCTTTGAGTAGCCCGTTTTTTTCAGGATTTTTGCAGCCCTGTGCCGCTGGTATCTGAAAATATTCAGGACGATAACATATATCAAATGAGCGGTAAGTGCGATAAAGGCGATCATGCAGATCACCGAACACGCGAAGCTGAAATTATCTTTAAACCATGCGGGCAGCTCCTTGCCCATGACGGTACCCTCGACGGCGAGATTAAAATCCAGTATCGGGAACCATCTGTAGACCAGCCTTTCGGACAGAAAACCGACGGCGCAGGCGGCAATTATCGCTGCCGCAAGGAAGAGTACGATACAGGTCAGCCAGATTCTCAGGCTCCTTGCCTCCAGTCTGCTCTTTATCATGATAAACACCCCGCAAAAAAGTTCTGCTTCTATAATAGCACACTTTTTCGGAAAACGCAACCGTTATTTTTTAAAAAATTTCGGCATATTTTTTCCTGCGGGTTTTCAGGTCGTCGTGAGGTTGTTGACCCAAGTCTTTCTCCTGACTAAGATAAGCCCGATCGCGCACCTCACCAGCCCCGACATCTGCTCGCAGAGCATTATAAGAGCTACCGGCATGTTTGGAGCGAAATGGACAAGGATATAGACCAGCGGATAATTTATCGCCCAGATGGCGCCGCTGTCAAAGATAAACGTGATGACCGTCTTTCCGCCCGATCTGAGAGTGAAGTAACAGGCATTTAAGAATGACTGCACCGGCATTCCCGCGGCGACGGCTAATATAAACTTCGTCGCAAGCTCCATGATCTCGGGCTCGGTATTGTAAAATCTTGGGAATATCGGCGCCACCAAAGCCATCACGGAACCCGTCACGATTCCCGACACAAAGGAAATGAAGAGGAGTTTTCTGTCGATATCGACAGCCTCCTCGCTGTGACCAGAGCCGAGCTCCTGACCGACGATTATCGATATAGCGCTTCCCAAGGACAGAAATACCACGTTAAAGAGGTTCATGACCGTGACCGAGATGTTGTTTGCGGAGACGACCTCAAGGCTTCGATATGCATAGCACTGCGTGACCGCGGCGATGCCGAAGCTCCAGAGGGATTCGTTTAAGAGGAGGGGAGTGCCCTTTCTGATGATCGCCTTGACGACCTTTGCCGGGATATAAGCGCTGCGGTAAAGTCCTTTGGCAAAGGGGCATTTTTTAAGATGGGTATGGGTCCACACCACTACTATCACGAGTTCGACATATCTTGATATCACGGTTGCGATCGCGGCGCCCACAGCTCCCATAGCCGGCGCTCCCAGATGACCGAAGATCAGAATCCAGTTGAACGTCAGATTTACAAGAACCGCAACTATCCCGGCAGCCATCGGCACGACGGTCTCGCCGGTCTCCCTGAGCGTTCCCGCATAGGACTGCGTTATCGCAAAAGGCAGCAGCCCGAACATCATCACCGCAAGATACTCAACGCCGTGATTTAGCGTCGCCGCGGGATCGCCTATATTTGCGTTGCCGGAAATATAAAGCGACACAAGATTTGACCTGAAGAGCCCGAAAACGACAAGCCCCAAAGCCGAGATGACGGTGCAGATGATGAGCTTGAATCTCATCGTCTGCCGAACCCCTTCGGTGTCGTTTGAGCCGTGAAACTGAGCCGTGAAGATGCCTGCGCCCGATATCGCGCCGAATATTAAAATATTGAACACGAATACCAGCTGGTTTGCGATCGACACGCCCGTCATCGGGTCTGTTCCCGTCTTTCCGACCATTATGTTGTCCAAAAGCCCGACGAACGTCGTTATCGCGTTCTGAACGATTATCGGCAAAACCACCGCGCAGAGCCGCCTGTAGAACGCTTTATCGCCTATGTACTTTTTCCTGAAGCCCGAAAACATGTTTATTCCTCACTTATTTCTTATTAGACCATGATACTATATCACAGTTGCACATTATTTTCAACCCCCTTTCACACAGTTTTTTTCTATTAGTTATCCTGCACAGTTTTTCAGGGTGAATCGCTGAAAATTTAGATTTTTTAAGTATTGACTTTTTTAATAGAATAGTATAAAATGTTCTTGACTTTTAGTTAATGCGCTAATTAAGTGCATTCAGCCCGCAAGAGCTAAAAAACGGAAAGGACGAAGCAACATGAAGAAAGAAACTGCCAGACAAAAGAAGATCTCAGAGCTCATGCATCTCTTCCTCTACACCAACCGGCTCCACCGCTCGATGGTAGAAGAAAAACTTTCTGATCTCGAGGTTCATTCCAGCCAGCATCATATGCTCGCGATCATCGCCGAAAACAAGAGCATATGCCAAAAAGACATCGCCCAGAAGCTTGACATCTCCTCGGCAGCGGTCGCTGTCACTTTAAACAAGCTTGAAGGGGCGGGCTACATCTCAAGAAGTCAGTCCTTTGACGACGCGAGAAAGAACCACATCACCATCACCGACAGCGGCGTCGCGCTGCTTAAAAAGACCAAGCAGATATTTGACGCGATGGACGCCGAAATGTTTGAAGACGTGACCGATGAGGAGATCGAGCAGATGACTGCGATCCTCTCAAAGCTCAGCGCAAAGCAGGGCAAATAATTAACATCATGCAATTAAAGGCGCCTTTACCGGGCGCCTTGGATTGTATGAACAAAATTAACAGTATTCGGAAGCATTTTTCCGGATAAAATATCTGCATATATATCTGTATGCAAATTCAAAAAGCGGGAACCCGATTATGTTAAGGGATTCCCGTCGTCTTTATGAAAGGAGAGCACGGAAAAATCTTGAAACACAACTGGTACAAGTACATATCTCCCTACCTTCCGTATTTCATCTTGGGACCGATATGCATGGTCGTCGAAGTCATCGGCGAGGTGGTCATGCCGAAGCTCTTGGGCTACGTCATCAACTCCGCAAAGGACGGGGTGCTGACGGTCGGCAACAGCCTTCTTGTCATGGTGGGAATGATCGGCATGGCGCTTTTAATGATGGCGGGAGGAGTCGGAGGAGCGTATTTCGGCGCAAAAGCCGCGGTCAATTTTGCGGGTGATCTGAGGCGTGATATTTTCAGGCGCGTGCAGAATTTCTCGTTTGCAAATATCGATAAATTCTCGACGGGCTCACTCGTCACAAGAATGACAAACGACGTCACCCAGCTCCAGAACTTCATTAACATGCTTTTGAGAATGGCGATCCGCTCGCCGGGAATGCTTATCGCCGCTCTTATAATGGCGATATCCTTGCAGCCCTCTCTTTCGGCGATATTTGCGGTTGCGGTGCCTGTTTTGGTATGCGGAATAGCGCTCATCATCGCCAAGGGCTTCTCAAGATTCTCGCGGGTCCAGAAGAAGATCGACGCCTTAAACTCCGACGTTCAGGAAAACGTCACCAACGTCCGCGTCGTCAAATCCTTCACCCGTGAGGAGTATGAGATCGAAAAATTTGAGCGCGCCAACAAGGATTTAAAGGACACAGCCATGGGCGCGATGAAGGTCGTCATCTTCATGAGCCCGATCATGACCCTTGTCATGAACGCGACGATCATCGCGATACTCTTCATGGGCGGAAACATCGTCCTCGACTTCGGCATGGAAGTGGGCGATCTGTCGCAGTTTATCTCATACGCTACGCAGATTTTGTCCTCGCTGATGATGGTCTCGATGCTCTTTATGACGGCTTCGCGTTCTTTGGCGTCCGCCAAGAGAATTGCGGAAGTTTTGGACGAAGTCCCCGACATATCCGATGAAAACGCGGCTCATAAAGAGCTTACCGTCCAAAACGGCGAGATCGAATTCAAAAACGTCACATTCAGATATTATAAAAACTCGGCAGACCCGGTTCTTGACGACATCAACCTCAAAATCCCGGCAAAATCCGTCACCGGAATCGTCGGCTCGACGGGCTGCGGCAAGACGACTCTTGTCTCCCTCATCTCCCGTCTTTACGACGTAGACAGCGGCGAAGTGTTGGTGGACGGCGTGAACGTCAAGGACTACAGCCTCTACAATTTAAGAGAGGGCGTCGGCATGGTCTTGCAGCAGAACACGCTCTTCTCGGGCTCTATTGCCGAAAACCTCCGCTGGGGTGATGAAAACGCCACCGACGAAGAGGTAAAAGCCGCGGCTTCCAGCGCTCAGGCGGATAAATTCGTCAGCTCCTTCACCGACGGATATGAAACGCTTTTGGATCAGGGCGGCACCAACGTCTCGGGCGGACAGAAGCAGAGACTTTGTATCGCAAGGGCGCTTCTTAAAAAGCCGAAGGTTTTGATACTTGATGACTCCACATCAGCCGTCGACACGGCGACCGAGGCGCAGATACGCGAGGCATTCAGAAATGAACTTGCAGACTCCACCAAGATCATCATCGCCCAGAGGATCACATCGGTAAAGGACGCCGACATGATCATCGTCATGAATGAAGGAAAGATCGCCGGTATCGGCACTCATGAGGAGCTGCTCGCGAACAACGAACCCTATCAGGAGATTTACTATTCCCAGAATGACTCCGAGAGAAAGGAGGCGGGGAAGTAATGGCGCGCACTCTTGAACAGCTGCAAAAGCAGTACAACAAAAAGGCTACGGCAGAGCGCCGAGGAGGTCCCGGCGGACCGAGAATCCAGGGCGGCGGCAAGATGAAAAATTCCCGCAAGACGATAGCGAGAATGCTGAGCTACATGAAGCCCTTCAGGTTCCGCCTCATCGGGGTATTGGTATGCATGCTGATCTCCACCCTCACGACCCTTTTGGGCTCTTACATGATAGCGCCGGTCATCAACCGTCTATATGTATTCGTGACGGGAGCCGAGATCAATATGTCGGCGCCCGAAAAGCTCGCGGACACCCTTCTCTCCGGCATTTCGGGAGCGGCTGCAGCGGGAATGCAGAGAAGCGACGTGGTATCGTTCATCATCTCGGTGAGCACCATCATCGCGATAGTCTACGGCATAAACATCATCACCACCTACACTCAGGCAAGGCTGATGCTGACTATCTCGCAGGGCTCTATCCAGAACATCAGAAACGACCTGTTTACGAAGCTCCAGCGCCTCCCGGTCAGATACTTCGACTCCAACCCCACCGGTGAAATCATGTCGAGGTTCACAAACGATATCGACAACATCGACATCATGATAAATAACTCCTTGACGCAGCTCTTCTCCGGCTCGGTTCAGCTTATCGGCACGTTCGTATTCATGATAACGACCAACTGGATTTTAACGCTGATAACCGTATTCTTTATCCCGATCTTTACGCTCGGCGGAGGAGCGATAGCAAAGCTTTCCTCCAAATATTACAGCGGACAGCAGGCAGCCTTGGGAGCCGTCAACGGCTACACCGAGGAGACCGTCACGGGTCAGAAAGTAATTAAAGTATTTAATCATGAAGATACCTGCGTCAAGGAATTTGACGAGCTGAACGACGACATGCGCGACAAGCAGTTCAGGGCGCAGTTCTGGGGCGGCGTGATGGGACCCATCATGGGCAACACCTCGCAGATCAGCTATGCCGTCACCATCGGCGTCGGCGGAATACTCATGGTATTTAACCGCCTGACCGCCGGAGGTTTAACGATGTTTGCGCAGTATTCAAGGCAGTTCTCTATGCCGATCAACATGATCTCCCAGCAGATGACGACCCTGTTTGCGGCACTTGCCGGCGCCGAGAGAGTATTTGAAGTGATGGATACGGCGCCCGAGGCTCCTGACGTTGAAAACGCCTCCACAAAGCCCATCGAGGGCGAAGTGGTCATGAAAAACGTCACCTTCGGCTACAACCCCGACAAGACCGTCTTAAAGGACATCAACCTCTACGCACACGCGGGACAGAAGATCGCCTTTGTCGGCTCGACGGGCGCCGGAAAGACCACCATCACAAACCTCTTGAACCGCTTCTACGACATCGAGCAGGGCGAGATACTTATCGACGGCATCGACGTCAGAAACTACAAGCGCGACTATCTCAGGGACAACATCGCGATGGTTTTGCAGGACACCCACCTTTTCACCGGAACCGTAAAGGACAATATCCGCTACGGCAGACCCGACGCTACGGACGAGGAGATAGTAGCCGCCGCAAAGACCGCCTCCGCGCACAGCTTCATCATGCGGCTTGAAAACGGCTACGACACCGTTCTTGAAGGCGACGGCGCGAACCTCTCGCAGGGTCAGAGACAGCTTCTAAATATCGCAAGAGCAGCGGTCTCAAAGGCACCGATACTTGTTCTTGATGAAGCGACCTCCTCGGTCGATACAAGGACCGAACGGCACATCGAGCACGGCATGGACAGACTGATGAAGAACCGCACGACCTTTGTCATCGCGCACCGCCTCTCAACGGTACGAAACTCCAACGCCATCATGGTCTTGGAGCACGGTGAGATAATCGAGCGCGGCACTCACGAGCAGCTGCTGGAATTAAAAGGCAGATATTACGAGCTCTACACCGGCGTCAAGGAACTCGATTGACCCAAAATTTTCGGGGTACGGATTTTTCCGCACCCCGATTTTTATATGATAATAAATCAATCATTATCCGCCGAAATATCATTGTCAATTTTTCGCATTTGCGGTATGATGAAATTAACCGCTATTTTAAGAGGTGTTGAATATGCTCTATGCCCGAAAGGCTCCCTCAAAAGTCATCACAGAAATCGTCAGAAAATCCGGCTCGCTGTATTTGAAGTCGGATCATTCCCTGATCTGCCTCTCACCCGTCTCGGACGGCATTATCCGCCTCCGCGAGACTTTGGGCAGCGATATTTTGCCCTCCGATTATGACGGCATACCCGATCCTCCCGCTTTTGAAGATTGGGATTACACCGCATCGGACGGCGTTTTAAAACTTAATTTAAAAAATCTCACCGCCGAAATAAATCTTCAAACGGGCTCATTAAGATGGCTTGATAAAGACGGCAAAATTCTCCTTAACGAAGCCGAAAAAGACAGCCGAGTCCTCGAGCGGTTCACGGTCTACAAAACCCTGTCCGGCAAAACCGAGAAGATATCTACAGCCGACGGGGAGAAGCTCGTGATGAAGGAGTCTCAGAGGATCGAGGACGGCGTGAGTTTCCACGCAACCTTAAATTTCAGGCTCTCTGAGGGCGAATCGGTCTACGGCTTCGGACAGCATGAGGACGGCTTCTGCGACCTTCGGGGCAAGACGGTCTACGGTCATCAGGCGAACCGAAAAATCGCGATACCCTTTGCGGTCTCAAGTCTCGGCTGGGGAATTTTGGCAAATGTCGGCAGCCCCTTCATCTTTTCCGACACAGACGGCGAAGCAAGGCTCTACTTTGAAGCAGTCCCGCAGATCGATATCTACTTCATAAACGGCGGGAGCATGGGAAACGCGGTGAAGGGATATCGGCAGCTCACCGGCTCGGCGTCGATGCTTCCCCGCTGGGCATTCGGCTACTGGCAGTCGCAGGAGAGGTATGAGACCGAGGAGGAAATTTTAAATATTTCGGATAATTACCGCGCCCGCGGAATCGGACTTGACTGCGTCGTCCTCGACTGGTGTTCATGGCAGGACGGAATGTGGGGTCAGAAAACGCTCGATAAATCCCGCTTCCCGACTCCCGAGAAGATGATAAAAAAGCTGCATGACAACCACGCGCACTTTGTAATCTCCATCTGGGCAAACTCCGACCCCGGCACCCCCGACTACAGCGAATTCACCGAAGCTTCCCTCATGCTCCCGGGTCAGAACGTCTACAACGCACTGTCCGAGGAGGGCAGGAAGATGTATTGGGCGCAGCTTCAAAGGCAGCTTACCGACATCGCCGACGGCTTTTGGTGCGACAACAGCGAACCCTTCACACCCGAGTGGAACCGCCTTGAGCGACCCGATCCCGCAAGGCTTTTCGGGGACTATATCTCATTCACCGAGAATCATCTTCCCGCCGAAAAGACCAACCTCTACGGCTACTACCACGCCCTCGGGGTCTATGAAGGTCTGCGGCAGAATTATCCCGAAAAACGCGTCCTGAACCTCACAAGAAGCGCGGGCGCGGGAAGTCAGAGCCTCGGCACTATCCTTTGGTCGGGGGACACGGCAGCCTCGTGGGACACCCTCACGAAGCAGATTTCAGCCGGCATAAACTTCTGCGCCTCGGGTCACCCCTACTGGACGACGGACATCGGCGGATTCTTTGTCAAAAACGGTGCGGAATGGTTCTGGCGAGGCGACTACGACGGCGGCTTTGAGGATTTAGGATACCGCGAACTCTTCACAAGGTGGTATCAGTGGGGTGCTTTTCTTCCGATCTTCAGAGGTCACGGCACGGATTTCAGGCGGGAATTATACCTCTGCGAAAACGCCGACATTCCCTTCTATGACGCGATCATATCGGCAAATAAGCTTCGCTACGCTCTCTTGCCCCTTATCTACTCCTCCGCCGGAAAGTGCAGCATTTTAGGGGAGTCGATGATCGAGCACCCCGCGTTTTATTACCCCGACGACCCGACAGCCAGAGCCCTAAAAGATCAGTATATATTCTGCGGCTCGATGATGGTCTGCCCAGTTCATGAACCGTATTATTACGGCGTAAACTCTCAAAAGCTCGGCAAAGACCCTGTGCGCCGCGTATATCTTCCCGAAACTCCGGGAGGCTGGTATGATTTTGAATCGGGAGATCACTACAGCCCCGGTTGGGCTGATATCAGATCACCCATCGGCAAAATCCCGGTATTTGTAAAGGCGGGCGCGATAATCCCGACCTCAGAACCCGCGCTATCCACCGAAGAGCAGGGCGATGACATCATCTTAAAAATCTTCCCCGGAGCCGACGGAGAATATATTCTCTATGAGGATTCGGGCGACGGCTGCGGCTACGAAAAAGGGGAGTACCGCTTAACAAAATTTACCTATATAGAAGCTGCGGGAGAGATAAATCAAGAAATTATCCACGGCTGTGACGGCGGAAAATACCGCGTAAAATATCAGAAAGGGGACAAATCATGAAAAAACAAGCCTTCAATCCCTATCTCCCATCCTGGGAGTACATTCCCGACGGCGAGCCCTACGTCTTCGGCGACAGGGTCTACGTCTACGGCTCCCACGATCTCTCAAACGGCTGGGTATTCTGTCTCGGGGATTATGTATGCTGGTCGGCTCCCGTCGACGATCTCGGAAGCTGGCGCTATGAAGGGGTGATCTACCCCAAGACCTCCGATCCCTTAAACCCCGACGGCAGAATGTGCCTCTATGCGCCCGACGTCACCGTAGGACCCGACGGCAGATACTATTTATACTACGTCCTCGACAAGGTCTCGGTGGTATCGGTAGCCGTCTGCGACAGCCCGGCAGGGAAGTATGAATTTTACGGATACGTCCACTACCCCGACGGCACCCGTCTCGGCGAGAGAGCGGGCGACGAGCCGCAGTTTGACCCCGGCGTTCTGACGGAAGGGGACAGGACTTATCTCTACACCGGCTTTTGCGGTCTGGGAGACAAATCCCGCACCGGAGTTCAGGCTACGGTCTTGGGTCCCGACATGCTGACGGTCATCGAGGAGCCGGTGATAATAGCGCCGGGGTGTATGTACTCCTTAGGCACCGGCTACGAAGGTCACGCCTTTTTTGAAGCCCCGTCGATAAGAAAGATCGGCGGCAGCTACGTCTTTATCTACTCTTCGCAGGTCATGCATGAGCTCTGCTACGCCGTATCAAAAGAGCCGAGAAAGGGCTTTGAATACGGCGGGGTGATCGTCTCAAACTGCGATCTGGGGATCGATACATATAAACCCGCCTCAAAGCCTATGGCATACGGCGCCAACAACCACGGCTCAATTGTCGAGATAAACGGCGAATGGTACATCTTCTACCACCGCCACACCAACGGCACATGGTACTCCCGGCAGGGCTGCGCCGAGAAGATATCGATACTCCCGGGACCCGTGATCCCGCAGGTCGAGATCACATCCTGCGGCTTAAACGGCGGACCTCTTGCGGGCGAAGGGGAGTATCCGGCGTATCTCTGCTGCAACCTCTTTAACAAAAACGAGACCCACATGACCGGAAATCCCGCAAATCCGAAGGTCGTTCAGGACGGCGGCGACGGCGATGAAAATGTAGGCTATTTAACTAATATCTTTGACTCCGTGACAGCCGGTTTTAAATATTTTGACTGCCGCGGGATTCATAAAGTCGGGGTCACGGTAAGAGGCTACTGCGGCGGCGAATTTATCGTTAAAACCGCTTGGGACGGCGATCCGCTAGGCTCGATAAAAGTCATCAGCGCCAACATCTGGACCGAGTTCAAATCCGATATCACGATCCCCGACGGCGTTCACGCGATCTATCTTGAATATAAGGGCGGGGGAAATCCTCAGCTTAAATCCTTTACACTTTACAAATAAAATCCATTAAAGGAGGAATTTACATGTTAAGAACCGCAAAAACCGAAAACGGCTGGGTCAGGGGAATAGAAGCCGCAGACCCGAGGATCACGGCATTCAAGGGCATTCCCTTCGCAGCCCCGCCTGTGGGAGAAAACCGCTGGAGAGCCCCTCAGCCCGCCGAAAATTGGGAAGGCGTCCGCGATTGCTTCCGCTTTGCGCCTATCTCGATGCAGGACACCCCCGGGCTCGGCACCGACATCTACTGCCGCGAGTGGCACGTCGATCCCGAGATCGCGATGGGCGAGGACTGCCTATATCTCAACGTCTGGACGCCGGCAAAATCCGCAGACGAGAAGCTACCGGTCTATGTCTGGTTCTTCGGCGGCGGATTGCAGTGGGGATATCCCGCCGAGATGGAGTTCGACGGCGAGAGGATAGCCCGCCGCGGGATCGTCGTCGTGACGGTCAACTACCGCTTAAACGTCTTCGGATTCATGGCTCACCCGGAGCTCACTAAAGATCAGCCCGACGCCCCGACAAACTTCGGATCTCTCGACCAGCAGGCGGGTCTTAGATGGGTAAACCGCAATATCTCGGCATTCGGCGGCAACCCCGATGAGGTCACGATCGGCGGACAGTCAGCCGGCGGCGGAAGCGTCATGAGCCAGCTTGCATGCAAGGAAAATAAGGGACTTTTCAAGCGGGCGATAGTGATGTCCGGCATGATCAAAAGCCCCTACATGCCGGGCGGAATCGGCACGCCTAATACCCTCGAACGCGCGGAAAACGCGGGCTCGGAATTCATAAAAACTTTGGGCGTGAATTCAATATCCGAAGCGAGAAATATCGACGCCAAAACGGTCCTTCAAAAGTATAACGAATATGTTTCGACCCATCCGAGATTTTTCACGGTTCAGGACAATGTTTTCTCGACGGGCGAGCCGTTTAAGCAGATTTTGGCGGGCAACTGCGTTGACGCGGTCATAATGGCGGGAAATACCGAAGACGAGTTCCCGAGCTTTATTGCGGCAAATTCCGAGGAGGAATATAGATCCGCGGTCGAAAAAATTTTCGGCGACAGGGCAGGGGAGCTGCTGAATCAACCCGAAGCAAAATTCAGCCAAAGCGGCAGAAGCGCCGTAACATCGGGCATCGAGCAGACCTGCAAGGCGCTCTTCAACGAGATCTCAAAGCAGGGCAGGCGGGGATATTATTACCGCTTTGAGACGGATATTCCGGGCTGGGACGACCCCGGGACCTTCCATTCGGTCGACCTCTGGTTCTGGTTTGAGACGCTGGCGAAGTGCTGGAGACCGTTCACCGGCAGGCATTACGATCTTGCGAGGCAGATGAGCGATTATCTCTGCAATTTCGTAAAAACCGGCGACCCGAACGGCAAGGATATTTGCGGATTCACCCTCCCGACATGGACCCCCTTCAGCGACGCCACCCCGACGGAGATGAGATTTACGTCCGACGGCGCGAAGCCGGAGGAGGAGCGGAAGACGGTATTTAATTCGATACTCCGGGATAAGATTTTGGGGAGATAGTGGGGATAATTCTGAACTTAGCTTTCTAATGGACAAGGCAAAAAGTTCGCCAGCCTTTCAAGGCTGCGGGGGTCTCGGGGGCAGAGCCCCCGAGTCGCCCGTCGCAACGGGCGAAATCTCCAAGCCCGAATATGTCCGTTTGCGGACATATTCGGGCTTTTATCGTTCAAATAGCGCAGGAAGGGGAAATGAAAACAGTCCGGTGGACTGTTTTCATCGGGGGAACCCTCGCCGGGGGTTCCCCCAACAAAAAACCGGCGACGAAGTCGCCCGGAGCCGAGCGAAGCGAGGCTCGAAAAGCCCCTCCCCGCCGGGGAGGGGTTGGGGAGGGGGCTTAAAATAGCATGAGCAAATTTTCCATGAAAATTTGCGAATACCTTTTGCCAAAGGGTCGGGCAGGGCAGGGAATAAAAAGTCATGGCACAGGGAGTCCCCATCATAACTAATATGTTGGACGAGATGTGAAGTAAAGCTTTTTACAAGGCTGGTTCGAGAAAGCCGGAGGGGCATGCGGGAACCCCGCAGGGGTGCCCCACAGCCGAGCGAAGCGAGGCATACCCCCTCTCCATTCATGGAGAGGGGGCTGGGGGTGAGGGTGAAATTTAGGAAAGGGGAGTGGGGGTAACCCTTTTTCCAAAAGGGTTCCCCCACACATTTTCCCACGCGAAGCAAGGCGCCCCCCTCACCCCCAAAAAAGAAGCCCCGCCCGGGGCTTCTCCTTATATATCACCCAATATTCAAGAACCTCAAATAATTCTTCTCCATCGCCTCAAACATCTGCGACACGGTGGACGTTTTCCACTCTCCGTTGCCGAAGCTGTAACTGATGGCGTCGTTGCCGACCCACTTGATATCCGGCGTCACGCCGCTCGTCGAATGGATCGCGACCCTGAGAGTGTACCCGACCTCAACAAGCGTGAAGTATCTGTACTGCCGGTCTAAATCGTTCGGCTCGACGACGATCATGACCTTGCCTCTCGAGTTGTCCTTGACGTCAACGATATAGTAGCGGTATTTCCCGTCGGGGGAGACGCTCATCGCGTTCAGATTGTCGATCTTCGCGGCGTCGTAATTTTCGAGGATCTCCGGCGGCGCCGATGAATCAAGCTTCGTCTCAACGCTCGAACCCCCGAAAAGCGTGCAGGCGATCATGAACACAACGATACCTACAACGTACATCAGAATATATATCGTCCCCATGATGACCTTCGTCGACTCCCCGCAGCCGCAGGCAAAGAAGAGCACTACCCCGACTATCAGCGGAGGCACGAAGATCATCGGTCTTGAAAAGTTAAAGAGGATCAGCAAAAAGACCGGGAACAAAAGCAGCATCGAGATCACCCTCGTCGGCAGCCGCTTTCTTGTGTAGAGCATTAAGATCAGGAAAAGCACGCTTATTATAATGTAGATGATCCCGAAGGCGCGCTCGCTTCTGAACCTTATCTCATACAGAAACGTCCAGTATGCCAAAATCCCGATGAGCGCAAGATATGCAAAATTCAGAAAAGACACGCCGAATTGCAGCCACTTGTTTGATAGCAGTTTTTTCATTTTTACCTCCTATGAATCGAGCTTTAGAACGCTCATGAACGCCTCCTGCGGCACCTCTACGGTCCCAAGCTGGCGCATGCGCTTCTTGCCCTCTTTTTGCTTTTCAAGAAGTTTTTTCTTTCTTGTGACGTCGCCGCCGTAGCATTTCGCCAAAACGTCTTTTCTGTACGCCTTGACGGTCTCCCTCGCGATGATCTTCCCGCCGATTGCGGCTTGAATCGGCACTTCAAAGAGCTGCCTCGGGATATTTTCTTTAAGCTTCTCGCATAATCTCCTTGCGCGGTTATATGCACGATCAGCGTGAACTATAAAACTTAGCGCGTCGACGATCTCGCCGTTTAATAAAAGATCGAGCTTAACAAGCTTTGAAGGCGCATATCCGAGCATCTCGTAGTCGTATGAAGCATAGCCCCTCGTGCGGGATTTTAAGGTGTCGAAGAAGTCGTAGATGACCTCGTTCAGCGGCAGCTCGTAGTGTATATCCACCCTCGTGTCGTCGATATATTTCATATCCTTAAACGTCCCTCTTCGCTCCTGACAGAGCTCCATGACGTTTCCTACGAATTCCGACGGCGTGAATATGTGGGCGTTGATGATCGGCTCCTCAGCCGACTGAATAAGCGACGGGTCGGGATAATTTGTCGGATTATCGATATATTTGACCTCCCCGGTCGTCAACGTCACCTTATAAATGACCGACGGCGCCGTCGTGATAAGATCAAGATTATACTCTCTCTCTAATCTTTCCTGAATGATATCCATATGCAAAAGCCCTAAGAATCCGCATCTGAACCCGAATCCGAGAGCGACCGACGTCTCAGGCTCAAATGTCAGAGAGGCGTCGTTGAGCTGCAATTTTTCGAGCGCGTCCTTTAAATCTCCGTACTTAGCCCCGTCCGCGGGATAAATACCGGAAAAGACCATCGACTGAACATTTCTGTACCCCGGAAGAGCCTCCGAGCATGGGTTTAACGCATTCGTGACGGTGTCGCCGACCTTGGTATCCGAAATGCTCTTGATGGAAGCGGTGATATATCCCACCTCTCCGGCTTTTAAAATCCCCGACGGGATAAGCTCGGTAGCGCCCATAAACCCGACTTCTACGGTCTGAAATACGGCGCCCGTCGCCATGAGTTTGATCTGATCCCCGGCTTTAAGCGTCCCTTCCTTTACCCTGACGTAGATGATGACGCCTTTATAAGAATCGTAAACGCTGTCGAAGATGAGGCACTTCAGGGGAGCGTTTTCATCTCCCCTAGGAGCCGGGATATCGGTGATGATCCGCTCCAAGACCTCTCTTATGTTTATACCCTGTTTTGCGGATATTCTCGGCGCGTCCTGAGCCGGCAGCCCGATGATGTTCTCAATCTCCGAGATCACGTTCTCGGGGTTGGCGCTCGGCAGGTCGATCTTGTTGATGACCGGCATCACCTCAAGATCATGCTCAATCGCAAGATAGGTATTCGCAAGGGTCTGCGCCTCGATCCCCTGAGATGCGTCGACGACCAATATAGCGCCCTCGCAGGCTGCCAAAGACCGCGAGACCTCGTAGTTAAAATCGACATGACCGGGGGTGTCGATGAGGTTGAAGATGTAGTCCTTCCCGTCGTCCGCGTGGTATTTAAGCCTGACGGCTCTTGCCTTGATAGTGATCCCGCGTTCGCGCTCGATGTCCATGTTGTCGAGGAGCTGCTCCTCCATATCGCGTTTGGCGACGGTTTCTGTGAGCTCCAGAATTCTGTCGGCGAGCGTTGACTTGCCGTGATCTATATGCGCGATAATGCAGAAGTTTCTGATACTTTGCTGATCCATGCTTTCACCCGATAATCAAAAATCCCGTCCGAAATGTACGGTTAAAGATATTATATCACAGACTTGGGAAAAAGTAAAGAAAAATTTGAAAGGAGGGTCAGAGCGTGAAAAACTCATGAAAATTCAAAAAAACATTTGCATTTTAGAAAATATGTGCTATACTGAAAATAAGCGGCTTTTTCCCGCAAAAGATTGGAGGTATACCTATGCCGGAATACAAAGGTCAGCCCTGCACTTCCTGCCGGAATGTTTTCAAAGAGGGCGATGAGATCGTCGTCTGTCCCGAGTGCGGCTCGCCATACCATAAAGCATGCTATAAACTGGAAGGAAAATGCATAAACACCCTTCTGCACGAGAGCGGCGGGGAGTGGCATCCCGAGCCCGTCGTCCTTCCTCATGCCGAGACTATAGATAACGTCTGCCCCAACTGCGGTTCTCACAACCCTCCCGGCGCATTTTTCTGCACCGGCTGCGGAGTGTCTTTGCAGAGCGACCGACCCGAGCGACCCGTCCCCGAGACCCCGTCTCAGCCATATTTCAACCCCGCGTCCATGCCCTTCCCGACGGTCAACGTCAAGACCGTCTCCGAGAGCGACGAGGTCGATACGAACACCGTCGGCGAGTATTCAAAATACGTCGGCTCGAAGGCGTATTACTACATCCCGAAATTTTTCAGATTCGCAAAGACGGGCAGCAAGGTGAGCTTCAGCCTACCCGCGTTCTTCTTCCCGCAGATATGGTTTTTCTATCGGAAGATGATCCCGCAGGGGATAGTGGCGCTCCTTGCTTCCGTGATCGTCGCGATCCCGTCGGTGATCGAATATCTCACGGCTTATGCGACCGGCACCGTACCTACGCAGCTCTACTCGAATTCGGCGTTCATGATGCTCTCGCTCATCTGCAGCGTCCTGTCATGGGTACTGTATCTCGTCTGCGGCGTCTTCGGCAACTGGTTCTATTATAAAAAGGCGAAAGCCGACATCGATAAGATAAAGGCGAGCGAGCCCGACGTCTACCGCAGATCTCAGAAGATCGAATCCGCCGGCGGAACATCTTTCGGATATGTCGCAGCCGCGGTTGGGGTGATGTTTGTGATCTCCTTTATTTTGGTATTCGGCTTGACTGCGGGCGGGTCGGTCCCGTTTATGAATTAAAGAAAATTTTGAAAATCATCTTGACAATTTCCCAAAATGCTGATATAATTCTAATGTTATCCTTGTCCGTCTTATGCATGGCGGACTGAATCCAGAAGGAGGTGCAATTATGGCAAAATTACAGGGAAGCTATGAATCCATGATGGTCTTTTCGGTCAAGAACGGCGAAGAGGCTGCCGCCGCGCTCGTTGCGAAGTTCAAGGAGATGATCGAGGCGAATGCCGAGCTCAAGAGCGTCGACGAGTGGGGCAAGAGAAAGCTCGCCTACGACATCAACTACGAGTCGGAGGGCTACTACGCAGTCTTCAAGTTCGTTTCCAAGCCCGATTTCCCGGCTGAGCTGACGAGAGTCCTGAACATCACCGACGGCGTTTTGCGTTCGATGGTGATCACCGACGAGTCGGGCAGCGCCGCTTCCAAGCCCGTCGCCGACGTAGAGCCTGAGCAGCCCGCAGAAGCTGCTGAGCCCGAGGCAGAGGCAGAACCGGCAGGCGAAGCCGAATAATCGGTACCGGAACATGACAAGAACGGGGGTATTAAAATGCTTAACAGAGTTATATTGATGGGCAGGATCACACAGGAGCTTGAGCTCAAGACTACCCAGTCGGGCATAAGCGTGCTGTCCTTCACCGTGGCAGTTGATCGCAGCTTCGTCAGACAGGGCGAAGAGCGTCAGACCGACTTCATCGACTGCGTGGCGTGGCGTCAGCAGGCTGAATTCATCAACAGATACTTCGGCAAGGGCAGAATGATCTGCGTCGAGGGAACCTTACAGAAGCGCTCCTATGACGACCGCAACGGCAACAAGCGCTGGGTGACGGAAGTCGTCGTCGACAACGTATCCTTCACCGGCGAACCGAAGCAGAGCGGAGCAGGGGACTCTCAGTCCTCCTACCGTGACCGCGCAAACGATTACGCCCAGAAACAGCAAGCCCCCGCAAAACCCGCTTACAGCGAGCCGCAGGATAAGCCGATCTCGATCGGAGACATGAGCGATTTCGGCGACTTCGAGGAAATTCTCTCGAGCGACGGCGTGCCGTTCTGAGCGGAGTCAACATTCTTTAGAAAGGAGAGTTATCATGGAGAGATCCAACGAAAGACCTGTAAGGAAGTCCCGCAAGAAGGTCTGCATGTTCTGCGTTGACAGAGCCGAGACCATCGACTACAAGGACACCGCAAAGCTCAGAAAGTGCATGACCGAGCGCGCGAAGATTCTTCCCCGCCGCGTCACCGGCACTTGCGCATATCATCAGCGCGAGCTCACAAAGGCTATTAAGAGAGCACGTTACTGCGCTCTTCTCCCGTACTCTGCGGACTGATAACCTTTAATAAATCTTCCCCCGACAGCTTCGGGGGATTTTTTTGATGATGGGCTGCTGCGCCTATTTTCATATAAATAATGTATAAATTTGTCAGAATGTGCACCCTGCGGGGACAGTTGTTTTCCCCGTGAAAGCACTAAAGCCTAAGTCTCACAATAATTCAGAACTAATAACAGTTTTGGTAAATTTGTCATCACATTGACGTTTATACATGTTGAAAAAGAAAAAATTCAGTGCAAAATCCCGAAATCTTCAAAAAAATATTGACAAACCTCTCTGAAAAGTAGTATTATGCGAATAAGCTTATCATGGCTCATTGTATGAGCAAATGCATAAGCGCATAAACTGCGGGAAACCCCCGCTATCCTTTAAAGGAGGCAAAATACATGAAAAAGTTCTTAAGTCTGCTGCTTGCCATGACCATGGTTCTCAGCCTTGTCGCATGTGGCAGCCCAGACGCCGGTAACGGAGGCAACGAAGGCAACGTCCTCGACGCACCTGCTGTTGAAGCCGATACCAACTATGTCGGACCCGATTGGGACGCTATTGATCAGCTCGATTACGACGGTCAGTCCGACGCTGTTTATGACTACAACCTTGGCGAGTTTGCCGCTTCTTATGCGACCGCTAAGGAAGAGCTCGACAACACCGACCTTCGCGCTGCTCTGATGGCAGTCGCCGAGGCAAAGCTCCTTGAGTCCGGAGTATTCCTTCCGATTCAGGGCGACGGCGGAAGATTCGGCATGAGCCGCGTTGTTCCCCGTTCCGCTACGACCACCTCTTGGGGTATCGACGAGTACAAGATGTACACCGCGATCGCCTGCAACGAGCTGATCAAGACCACCGACCGCGAGACCCTCACCACCATGTGGAAAGAGGCTGCAAACGCCGATGAGTTCTTTGCAAACGCAAAGGCTTGGCTTGCCGACAACGGTTACACCATCAACGACACCTACAATGCCGACAACGGCTATGAGCTGGTAACTTGGGACGTCATCGCGACTTCCTACACTTCCGACTCCTTCTTCATCGCTCCTACCTACACCGGTCTTATGGAGTATGATGCCAAGAACGTCCTCCAGCCCGCTATGGCTGAGAGCTATGAGATCTCCGACGACGGCACCGTCTACACCTTCCACATTCGTCCCGGCGTAAACTGGGTCGACCAGCAGGGTCGTGTAATCGGCGAAGTCACCGCTGACGACTGGGTCGCTTCCATGGCTCACGTTGCTGATAACAACGACCTCTTAGGCTACCTCATGTCCGCCGACGGCGGCTGCGGCATCAAGAACTACGACGCTTTCATCAACGGCGAGGTTCCCTTCTCTGAAGTCGGCGTCAAGGCACTTGATACCTACACCCTTGAATACACCCTTGAGCAGAAGTTCCCCGCCTTCCTCACCATGCTGGGCTACGGATGCTTCGCTCCTCTGAACCGTGAGTTCTACACCTCTCAGGGCGGTACCTTCTCTGCCGACGGCGTTGAGTACACCTCCGGCAACTACGGTCTCTCTCCCGAGAACATCGCTTACAACGGTCCGTTCATCGTCACCAACTTCACCGCTCAGAACGTGACCAGCTACACCGCTAACCCCGAGTACTACGATCCCGACGCTCTCAACATTCATGCTCTCAACTACTACTATGTTGACGGCACCGATCCTCTCCGCACCTACAACGACGCGAAGGCAGGTACCGTTGTCAGCGCGACCATCAACGCGAACGCCCTTGAGCTTGCCAAGTCCGAGGTTCCCGAAGGCGAGACCGAGACCTACTTCGATCTCTATCACTTCACTTCCACCAACTCCGCTACCACTTACTGCGGCTGGCTCAACCTCAACAGAAAGGCCTTTGCTAACTACAACGACGCCACCGTCGGCGTATCTCCCAAGACCGATGAGGACAAGGCAAGAGCCCGCGAGGCTATGAACAACCAGAACTTCCGTATGGCTCTGGCTGTGGGTCTCGACCGCGGCGCTTACATGGCTCAGAGCTACGGCGAAGAGCTCAAGTACTCTTCTCTTAAGAACTCCTACGTCACCGGCGCTTTCATTCAGCTCCAGAGCGACGTTACCATTGACATCAACGGCGAGTCCAAGACCTATCCCGCAGGAACCTTCTACGGCGAGATCCTTCAGGATCAGCTCACTGCTGACGGCTACCCGATCAAGGTCTGGGATCCTAACGGAGACAGCGGCGCAGGTTCCGGCGACGGCTTCGACGGCTGGTACAATGTCGACAACGCAAGAGCGTTCCTCAACAACGCTATTGCCGAGCTTGCCAACGAAGGCATAGAGGTCTCCGCCGACAAGCCGATCTACATCGACTTCCCGTACGGCGCTTACGATGAGATCGCCACCAACCAGGCTAACGCTTACAAGCAGTCCATCGAGAGCTCTCTCGAGGGCAAGGTCATAGTCAACCTCATCGGCTTCGAGGACAGAAATACCGAGCTTGACGCTACTTACCGCTTCAACTCGGGCAGCGAAGCTAACTTCGATATCTCCACCGGCTCCGGTTGGGGTCCTGACTACGGCGACGCTCAGTCCTTCCTTGACACCATTCAGTCCTACGGCTACATGTGCAAGAACCTCGGCGTCTATTGATCTTAAGTCCTGAAATTTTAAATTTTACGGATTAACAACCGCAAGGGGGTGGGATTTTCCCGCCCCCTTAGCGCTGTTTTAGGGAAGCAGTCGTTGTGCAAAATTCACAAAAGCTGACTTTCCCGCTTTTATTACTTGCGATTTTCGCAATCAGGATACGGAGTGATGCAACAAATGGGAAAATATCTTGTGAAAAGACTGCTTCACGGCATAGTTTCGATCATTTGCGTAGTTATAATCGTCATGATCCTTGTCTACTCGCTTTTGGATCGGGAGATAATCTTCGCCGGCGACCCCAACTACTCAAAGATGCAATCCAACGCGAGAGTGTCGTACATGTACAGCAGATACGAATCCTTCGGATATGTTGACTATGTGCCCTACTCGGAGTTTATAAATGAAAAGCTTTCCACCGGCGAGCTGACCGATGAGCTCAGAGCCGACGCCGTAAGGCTCGGAAAAACCGCCGGAGACGACAACGAGACCGCGAAGAGCTTCACAAATCAGTTTACGGAGCTCTATAAATCCCGCGGATATGAGATAATCCGCCTCGACGCCGACGTCAAGTCGAACGGACAGGTCAAAGACGGCGGACAGGCAGCGATCTTTGCGTACCGCGACAGACCGCTCATCTCAAGGCTCGTGTCCTATTTCACCGATATGTTCTATATCGACAACATCCACTATGTCCCCGATACTGTTGACATCGGCAAGAGGGGACTTACCTTTACGCTCTTCGATCCCGTCTACAACACCGGAACTTCAAGCCGTAAATTTGCGCCGGCGATCATCGGAAACGGGACGATGCATAAATATCTTCTTTATTTCGATAACAACTTCCCCTTTATCCATCAGAACTTCCTCACGCTGCACTTGGGCGAGTCCTACACCGTAAACAGGGGTATCGACGTCTTCCAGACGATGACCGATTCCCAGGGCTCCTACGTTTTGCATAACATGACCTTCCCGACGGGACTCAACGAGGATTCGGCTGACGATCTGCACACAGCCACCTATGCTCAGGGCTCCCGCGACATCAACAAGGTCTATGCCGAGCGATTCCTTGACGACTACACCAACGTCAGCACCACTAAATTCGGCATGTCCCGCCTCGGGTACTCCTTCGTAATAGGCATCATCTCGACGATCCTTGCCTATATTTTGGGACTTCCGATCGGTCTTCTGATGGCGAGATACAAAGAGGGAATTCTCGACAAGATCGGCACCGTTTACATCATGTTCATCATCGCGGTACCGTCCCTTGCCTATATCTTCCTGTTCAAGGCGATAGGCGGCTCGGCATTCCATCTGCCGACCGTGTTCAATATCGACTCGACGGATAAGCTCATGTATATCCTCCCGATCATCTCGCTTGCGCTTCCAAGTGTTGCGAACCTGATGAAGTGGATGAGGCGCTACATGATCGATCAGATGAACTCAGACTATGTAAAGTTTGCCCGTTCGGGAGGACTTTCCGAGACGGAAATCTTTGCAAAGCACATCTGGAAAAACGCGGCGATCCCGATCACCCACGGCATTCCGGGAAGCGTAATATTCGCGATGACCGGTGCCATCATCACCGAGCGTGTCTACTCGGTACCGGGTGCCGGCGGACTTCTGACGGTTGCCATAAACAGATACGACAACGGCGTCATAGTCGGCGTTACGCTCTTCTATGCGGTGCTCTCGGTTATCTCGATAATCCTGGGCGACGTGCTGATGTCGATGGTAGACCCGAGAATCTCATTCTCTGAAAAGGCGAGGTGAGCATAATGGACAACGAACTGAATTTAAAATACAACATGACCGACGAAGAGCTCTTTGCGCCCGTCGATCACAACGATCTCGAATCCGAGAAGATAACCGCTCCCCGTTATTCCTACTGGCGCTCTGTCTTCAGAGTTTTCTTCCGCAAGAAGATCAACATCATAATCCTTCTCTTGCTTGTTTTCATCATCGTTTTCGCCTATGTCTATCCGGCGATCATTCACTACGATCCCGACGTCAACCCCTATGTGAACCTTCTTGACTCAAGCTCCAAGCACTTGGGTCCGTCTGCCGCGATGAACTATTTCGGCAAGAATATCCACTGGATACTCGGCACCGGCGCCTCGGGCGAATCGACCTTCGACTCCATCTGGTACGGCTCGAAGATTTCGATCAGTTTGGCGTTCATCTGCGCCGCCATCAACATGACGGTAGGCGTTTTGGTGGGAGCCGTCTGGGGCTTCTCGAAGAGGGTCGATATGTTCATGACCGAGGTCTATAACATCGTCGGCAACGTCCCGTCGATCCTTCTTATCTCGGTCCTCGCGATGCTCTTCTCTCCTACTTTCTGGACGATGGTCTTCGCGCTGACCGTCATCGGCTGGCTTGGTATTGCATACTTCATCAGGACGCAGGTCGTCATAATCCGCGACCGCGAATATAACCTTGCCTCCCGGTGCTTAGGGACTTCGACGATCAAGATCGCGATGAAAAACATTCTTCCCTTCATGACTTCCGTAATTGTGACGATGCTCGCCACCGAGCTTCCGAGCTACATTTCCACCGAGGTCTTCCTCGCTTACATCGGCATGGGCATGTCCGACATGTCCTTGGGACGCCTTATCTACGCCGCCGAGGGCGCGATGGTAACGCCCGGCTGGGAGATGGAGTTCTGGAGCCCTGTTGCGATAGCCTCCGTCATCGCCGTCGTTCTCTATGTGGTCGGTCAGAATCTTGGCGACGCTTCCGACCCGAGAACGCATATGTAAGGAGGCAGCGACATGGAAGATAAAAAGGTACTACTTTCGATCAAGGACCTCGCTGTCAAATTCCGCGTCCGCGGAAGAATTCTGACCGCGATAAGAGGCATTTCCCTTGACATCTACGAAAACGAGTCGATAGCGATCGTCGGAGAATCGGGTTCCGGCAAATCCGTCTTTACCAAGACCTTTGCGGGCATGCTCGATTCAAACGGCTTCATCTCAAACGGCTCCATCATATTCAGCGACGACGAGCTTGCGGACACCAAGGTCAAGCTCAATCCCGTCGCAAACTTCCTGATCAACTACTCCAAAAAGAAGCTCGATCAGAATTCAAAGCTCGAATTCGGCGCGGGGGAATACCGTGAACTTATCAAGCTCGAAGCCGAGAAAAAAGAGCGCGCAACGGTAGGGGAGGAGGAGCTCTCTAAGATAAATAAGGAGATAGCCGATCTCAACCACGAGCGCACAAACCTCTTCAACCTCAAGCAGACCTTCGATCCGAAGCATGAAAAGGACAAGATCAAGGACGCGTCAGCCAAAATCAAGGACTATGACCAGAAAATCAAAGCCCTCGAGGACAAGAAAAAGGCTGAGGAGAAGGTCAAAAAAGCTGAAGCCGCAAAGGACGCCGCATATCTTGCGGAATATGAAAAGAAAAAGTCCGAACTGAACGCAAAGCGCGCAGAGCTTATCAAAAAAGAGATCACCCCCGAGACCTCGAAGAGAAACGAGATCATCGCAAAGGAGATTTACCTCTCGGTCGGTCGCTACGGCTTTATCAGCAGGGTGAAGTTTATCTTCGGGCTCTTAAAAGCCCTCAAAAAGGCGATGGCTATGGGCGTCGACTTAAATGACGAAGACGCCAAGAACAACGTCTTTGACGAAGTCGTATTCAGGGTACAGTATCTCGACGAGACCCCCGAAATGCTCCACGGCACCTGCATTCTAAACCTCGCAAACGTAAAGTACGCTAAGGACTGGATGCAGATAAGAGGTCGCCGGATCGCCACCGTTTTCCAAGACCCGATGACTTCTTTAAACCCGATCATCACCATCGGCAAGCAGATCACCTCCATCATCATGAAGCACCAAGGCTGCGGTGAAGCGGAGGCGAGAAAGCGCGCTATTGAGCTCATGCACAAGGTCGGAATACCCAAGCCGGAGCTCAGGTTCGACGACTATCCCTTCCAGTATTCGGGAGGTATGAGACAGAGGATCGTCATCGCGATCGCCCTTTCCTGCCAGCCGAAAATCCTTATATGCGACGAGCCCACCACCGCTCTTGACGTCACGATCCAGGCTCAGATTTTGCAGCTTATAAAGGACCTCCAGAAGGAATTTAACTACACCATCGTATTCATCACCCACGACCTCGGCGTCGTCGCAAATATTGCGGACCGCGTCGCCGTTTTGTACGCGGGTCAGATAGTTGAGCTCGGCACCGTCGAAGAGGTATTCTACGATCCCCGTCATCCCTACACATGGGCGCTTCTGTCCTCCCTTCCCCAGCTTGCGAAGAGCGATCAGAAGCTCTATTCCATCACCGGCACGCCGCCGTCTCTTTACAATCAGATCACCGGCGACGCCTTTGCCCCGAGAAATCCCTATTGCCTCAGGATCGACACCTTAGAGGAGCCTCCGATGTTTAAGATCACCGAGACCCACAGCGCAAAGACATGGCTCTTGGACCCCCGCTCTCCCGCCATCGAAAAGCCGGAGGGAATACGGGATATCCACGAGAAGATTCTCTCGGCGTACAACATCGAGGAAATATAAAGGAGGCGGACAGAATTGGCTAACGAAAAAAAGAATCTTTTAGGCGAATGCGCCGTTGACGAAAACGGCAGAGAAATTCTGCTTTCGCTCAGAAACGTAGACATAACCTTCGGCAAGGGCGACAGCGCCGTAAAAGCGGTTCAGGACGCTTCCTTCGACATCTACAAGGGCGAGACATTCTCCCTCGTCGGCGAATCCGGCTCCGGCAAGACAACCATCGGTCGTGCGGTCATCAGGGTAAATCCTCTGGCAGGCGGCGAGATCATCTACCGCGGCACCAAGATTTCCGGTAAGATATCCCATGCTTTGGACCGCGAGGTCATAAGAAATATCCAGATGGTATTCCAGGATCCCGCCGCTTCCTTAAATGAGCGCGCCACGGTCGATTATATCATCTCCGAGGGTCTTTATAACTTCCACCTCTTTGAAAACGAGGCTGACAGGGTCCACAAGGTCGAGTCGATGATCGAAGCGGTAGGACTTCTGCCCGAGCACCTCACCCGCTACCCTCATGAATTCTCCGGCGGTCAGCGTCAGAGAATAGGTATCGCGAGGGCGATGGTCATGGAGCCCGAGCTTGTCGTCGCCGACGAGCCGATTTCCGCTCTTGACGTATCGGTCAGAGCGCAGGTTTTAAACCTGATGAAAAAATTCCAGCGCGAGAAAAATCTGACATATCTCTTCATCGCGCATGATCTTTCGGTCGTAAGATTCATCTCCGACCGCATAGGCGTTATCTACAAAGGTCGAATTGTCGAGATTGCCGAGGCTGAGGAGCTCTTCAACTTCCCGCTTCACCCTTACACCCACTCCCTGATCTCCGCGATACCGATCCCCGACCCGCTTCTTGAGAAGAACAAGATTTTATATACCTACGACCCGTCGATACACGACTACTCCGTCGATAAACCGGAGCTTGTCAACATCGGTCACGATCACTGGGTCTACGGCAACAAGAAGGAAATCGAGGAGGCAAAGGCTATCCGCGAGAAGGGCGAGCCTGTAAAGGCGATCACCATTACACATGACCCCTCAAAACTCAAGGGCGCCAAGGCGAGCGAAGACGCCTCGGAAGCCGCTGCTGAGGCACAATTCCTCAAGGCTCCCGTTCACGATACAGGTTCAAAGCTTTACACCGTGCTGGCATTTCTGCTGCCGGTTTTGGGAATCATCGCGGGGCTGATATTCAAAAAATTCAACCACCTTCGCAACTACAAGGCGTGCAGAAAGGGCGCGATCGCGGGCTTCATCACACTTGGTGTGATACTCGTGCTGTTCGTGCTGCTGCTGATCTTGGCGGTGCTGTAGCGTGGCACGCAGAGTAAGATCGTTTGCGCCGAAGGGTCCTGCACCTGTGGAAAAGGTCGAACTAAGCGACAGGCATATCGTACTGAGGCTTGTTCTGGCTGCCGTATTCCTCGTTGCGGGCGCTTCGGCGCTTGCCTATTCGGTCTCGCAATTTTTCACGGGATCGTCGGGCTGGCGTGAGATCGGCACCCTCTCGGCAGACGGGATCACCTGCTCGACCGACTTCACCTTCATGTACGACCTCGGGCGCGACGGCTCGGTGAGCAAGGAAAAGCGCGAGCTGACCTCAATTTATTCCGGCGCATGCAAGACCGCGTATGAGCTCTTTAACGCCTCGGAAAGTTTCGATTCGGTGAATAATGTCTATGCGATAAATCATGCCGTAAACACCGATATCCCGGTCGATCCGGCTCTTTACGAGGCATTTTCCGAGATAAAAGCCTCGGGCGACCGATCGGTCTTTTTGGGGCCCGCGTATGAAATTTATAACGGAATTTTCACCGCCTCTACCGACGACGACGCTCTCGCCTTCGATCCCGTGACGAACCCCGATCTTAAGGAACTTTTTGTCGAGATTTCGGGATATGCACGCGACCCCGAAAGCGTCGATATAAAGCTTCTTGGCGGCTACAAAATCCGGCTCGAGGTCTCAAAAGAGTATTCTGACTTCATGGCTTCTCAGGAGCTCGGGAATTATATTGATTTTTATCATCTGAAAAACGCCTTTATCGCCGATTACCTCGCCAAAACCGTCACCGACGCGGGCTTTACGCACGGCGTGATCTCAAGTAAGGACGGCTTTTCGCGATCATTGGGCTCAGACAACCTATCATTCACGGTCTATAAAAACCTTGGCGGCACGGTCTACCCGGCTGCGGTCATGAATTACAAATCGCAGAGGAGCGTCGTCTATCTCCGCGGCTACATGCTTTCAGCCGATGACAGTTTTGGGTACCGATATTTAAGCGGAAGCATGAGAACGCCCTATTTAAGCACTTCGGACGGTCTGCCGCATACGTCTTCTAAGGATCTTGTCGGCTACTCCGATACAAAAACCTGCGCGGAAGTTTTGCTTGATCTTCTCCCGATCTACACCGCCCAAACTTTCCCGGAAGCAGAAGCAAAATCCCTCTCAGGCTCGGGCACCTTCGTCATCTATTCAACCGATGAAAATCTGAAATACACCGACCCAAGTCTTGATCTGAGCGATATTTTATCATCACCCGAAGTAAAATTTTCCGCCACATACTCAGGCTGACCCGCCTCCGACTTCTGATTTCCGACCTCTGCATTCTGACGGGGTCTTGCCTTTTTAAAGGATATGTGCTAAAATAGAATAAAGTGACCGTCCGGCTGACTTTCGCATATTCTGTATCGGGAGGCGGGAACATGCCGGACATCATTTTTGCAGCAATTTTAATAATTTCCACGGCTTTATTGATAGCCGCGATAAGGTTTGCGGTCTCTTTTACGGAAGGGGATCGCCCTAAACCCAAAGCTGATTTAAGGCTTTACTACGACGAAGACTGCGATTGCTTCGAGTATGTTTTGGATAGGGCTCTGCGGGCTTTTTCGCGGTTTGATCTGAATTTAACGATTGTTGATAATATCGGCACCAATGAGAGCGAAAGATGGCTTTACGAGCTGTCAAAGAAGCTCGGAGCCGAGTTTATCATAGAAACGGAGGGCGGGTGCAATTTCAAACGAGAGAGCGACGATCAGGGGCACGGTAGACAGCGTGACCTATCGGAATGACGACAACGGATTCGGGGTCATCGTCTTGGATTACGAGGGCTCGCCTTTAAATGTCGTAGGCGAGCTCGGAAACGTCGAAGAAGGCGAGGATTTGGAGCTCACCGGGGTATTCATGACCCACCCTAAATTCGGCGAGCAGTTTAAGGCGGATTTATGCATAAGGACCCTTCCCGCCGAGGCTTCCGCGATACAAAGATATCTTGCGGGCGGGGTCGTCAAGGGGATCGGTCCCGTCTTAGCAAAAAAATTAGTTGAAAAATTCGGCGACAAGACGCTTGAGATACTTGAGACCGAGCCCCAGCGCCTGACCGAGATCGAGGGGATAACTCTTGCAAAAGCAAAGAGCTATTCCGAGGAATTTGAGCGGGTGATGGATTTTCGCACGCTTCTTTCCTATTTTACGAACGCTCAGATCCCGTCGCTGTACGGCGTGAGGGCGTGGAAAAAATACGGTACCGAAGCGCTCAATTTAATCGAGAAAAACCCCTATATTCTGTGTTCAACCGGAATCGAACTTCCTTTCATGAAAGCCGAGGAGCTTGCATATCAAAAAGGCGTGGACCCCGAGAGCATATTCCGCCTTGCCGCGGGCTTAAAATATGTCCTTGAGGAAAACGCGTCGGCTGGGCACACATGTCTGCCGCAGGACAAGCTTTTGGAGATGGGAGTAAAGCTTTTGAAGATTTCTCCCGACGACGTAAGAGCCGCGATCGAGAAGGAGACCGAGGAGGAAAATCTCTGCGTATTTTTAAAAAACGGCAGACCCTTTGTCTCCCTTCGGGATTATTATTTGGCTGAGCGATACATCGCAAACCGTCTCGCCATCATGAACAGTCTCTCCTACGACACGAGGATAAATTACGACGACGTCATCGACATCGCCGAGCAGGAAAACAACATCAGCTACGCCGAAAAGCAGCGCGAAGCGATAAATACAGCCCTATCAAAGGGCTTCATGGTCCTGACCGGAGGACCCGGCACCGGCAAGACCACGACCTTAAACGCCATCATCTCCCTCTTTGAGCAGCAGGGGATAAAGCCCCTTGTCTGCGCGCCGACGGGTCGTGCGGCAAAGCGCGCTTCCGATCTTACGGGCAGGGAGGCAAAGACAATCCACCGCCTTTTGGGCGTGAAAGCCGGGACCGATTACATAGCCTTTGATCACAACGAGGACAACCTTTTGGAGTGCGACGCCGTCATCATCGATGAGATGTCGATGGTGGATGTCCTGCTGTTTGAAGCCCTTTTGCGGGCTTTGCCGATAGACTGCAAGCTGATAATGGTGGGCGACAGCGACCAGCTGCCGTCGGTAGGAGCAGGTAATGTTTTACATGATCTGATCGCCTCGGGGACTTTACCCGTAATCTCTCTGACCGAGATTTTCCGGCAGGCTGAGCAGTCAGCCATCGTCACGAATGCTCACAAGATCGTCAAAGGCGAGATGCCTGTGCTCGACAACTCCAAGGACTTCTTTTTCCTCCAAAGCCTTGAATTTGACGCCGCGGCGCAGCTTACCGTGGACCTTCTGACGGTACGTCTCCCGAAGGCTTACGGGCTTGACCCGATAAGCGACATTCAGGTGCTGTCTCCCACGAGAAAAGGTCCTCTCGGAACGGTTGAGCTAAACCGCCGTTTGCAGGAGGAACTCAACCCCAAAACCCGCGACAAGTCGGAGATAAAGACGTTTTTATACACATTCAGAACCGGCGACAAGGTCATGCAGACCAAAAACGACTACGACATCGAGTGGAAAAAAGACGGCGAAAAGGGGCACGGAATCTTCAACGGCGACATCGGCGTGATAACCCGCTTAAACCGCATTTTGGGGGATATCGAGATCGACTTCGACGGAAGGCTTGCCGCCTACAACTCTGCTATGCTCGATAATTTAGAGCTTGCATATGCCGCAACGGTCCACAAAAGTCAGGGTTCGGAATTTGACGCCGTCGTCCTTCCGATTCTGGGAGGATATGATAAACTCTACTTCCGAAACCTTCTCTACACAGCCGTCACGAGGGCAAAAAAGCTTTTGGTGATCGTGGGCTCGGTGCGAAGGCTGGAATTCATGGTCTCAAATAACCGCAAAATGAACAGATACACCTGCCTTAAGGAGATGCTGATCGAGGAGAGCTTCGGAGGAAACGATGGGCAGGGTTCTTGACAATGTCGCGGATTTTTTCTACCCGAACTGCTGTCCCTGCTGCGGCTCGGTGATTCCGTATGACCGGCTTATCTGCGATGAATGCGCAGCTAAACTTGCAACATGCAGCTTTTGCCCGAAATGCGGAAGACACGAATGTATCTGCGAAAATTCCGAGCTTTCATATGACGGCTGTGTGACAGTGATTCCATATACATCTGTCGGGCGGGACGGCATTTTGGAGCTTAAGTACCGCGACGGCTTCAACTTTGCAAAGCTCCTCTGCGAGCCTCTTTTTAAGAGGCTTTCGGAGTGCGGATATCTTGACGCGGATATCATCACCGCCGTACCTATGACGATTATAAGAAGGTCGGAGACGGGCTACAATCAGGCGGAATATATCGCGAAAAGATTATCAAAACTAAGCGGGATACCCTGTGATTTCAAGCTTATCAGGAAGCGGCTTCGCTCCAAAACTCAGCATGAACTTGACGCCGAGGAGCGGCAGTTAGAAGCAAGATCGGCATATTATCCAAACCCGAAGCGAAATCTTGACGGCAAGACGGTGATACTCTGCGATGACATAATCACCACCGGAAGCACGCTTTCTGCATGTTCGGAAGCGCTTCGGTCGATGGGCTGCAAGAAGATTTACTGTGCGGTTCTGGCGGGAACCGTTCAGACGGAAGACAATAATAAGGAGTGATTTCAGGTGTCGGTACTCGATCTCGGAATTGATCTCGGCACGGCAAATATAATAATCTCGGCAGGCAGAAGCGGTGCTATTTTAAATGAGCCGACCGTCATCGCCTTCGACAAAAACGCCGGGAGGGTGGCTGCATTCGGCACCGAGGCGTACAACATGATAGGTCGCGCACCGGAACATATCGCGGTCATAAAACCCCTAAAAGACGGGGTCATCTCTAATAACGACATGGCTCAGGAGCTGATACGCCTCTGCATTTTAAAGGTCATCGGCAAGCGGCTCATAAACCCGAGGATAGTTATGTGCGTGCCGAGCGGTATCACAGCCGTCGAGAGAAAAGCGGTCGTTGAGAGCGCCGTCTCTGCGGGCGCGAGGACGGTTTATCTGATCGAGGAGCCGGTAGCGGCTCTTCTGGGAGCCGGCGAGGACATTATGAAGGCGTTCGGTCGCATGGTCGTGGATATCGGCGGCGGCACGTCGGATATCGCCGTCACGTCTCTCGGGGGAATAGTCGCCGCGGGGTCCGTCAAAAAGGCGGGTAACTCCTTTAACGCTTCGATTCAGCGATATATTGAAGATAAGTACCGCGTAGTCATCGGCGAACGTACAGCCGAGGACGCTAAGATCACGACCGCAAACATCTTCTGGGCTTCGGTCGAAAAGAGCAAGACGATCTCCGGCAGAAGCCTTATTACAGGGCTTCCGACCAAGATCGAGATCAGCGAAAACGACATCTGCGAGGCGCTTATGGACGACGTCGACGCGATTATCGCCGCAATCCGCTCGGTATTTGAAAAGACCCCGCCCGAGCTCGTCGGCGACATCTACGACAACGGCATTGTGCTGACGGGCGGCGGCGCGCTTCTTAGGGGGATCGATATGTATATCACCCGCGAATTCGGCGTGAAATGCCACGTTGCGGACGATCCTCTGGGCTGCGTCGCGAGGGGGACCCATCTTGCCTTCAAGGTCAGGGATAAGCTGAGAAACGGTTTTGAAAAGGTTCGGCTCTGAATAAATATCCAAAATTTACCTATACTCTCTCCGAGATCAATTCGGAGGGAGTTTTTTATGAAAAAAATCACGATTACTTTAATCCTCGCGCTTCTTATGGTTTTCGGTCTGAATTTTTTAAAAAATGCCGATGAAGTCGGGAAGATGACCGATAAATTTTTGCGGCTGCATATCCTTGCAAATTCCGACAGTAGGGAGGATCAGGAGCTTAAATTAAAGGTCAGGGACGGGGTGTTGGAATGCGCGGCAAAGATCATCTCGGGAAGCGATACGAAAGAGGAAGCCGAGGAGCGATTATCCCGAAATCTTGACAAAATCGAGGACGCGGCAAAAACGGTGCTGATCGGGCTGGGGAGTGAGCAGAATGTCACGGTTTCGCTCGGTCGGGAGATATTTAATGCGCGGGATTATGACGGCTTCACGCTTCCCGCGGGCGAGTATGACAGCCTGATGATACGCCTTGGGGAGGCAAACGGCAAAAACTGGTGGTGCATCTGTTATCCCGGGCTTTGCATCGGGGCTTCGTCGGATATCGAGGAAGCCGAAATCCTCACGGAAGGGGAGCTTAGGATCGTGAGGGAGCCGGAGCGGGTCAAATACAAGCTTTGGTGCTATGAGACGGTCCTGAAACTCCGGGACCTGCTGGGGCTTTGATATGAGCCGGACCCTCGGGCGGAGCCCTCGCCTTAGGCTTCGCCTAAGGCGGCTCTTATACACCTTCGGTGTATAAGAGCTGACCCCCGGCTTCGCCGGGGGTCTGGCTCCGCCCCTGCTGCGCCCCCAAATCCCGCACCGTATCTCTAACCCCTAATCTCTAACTACTACCATCTATATTGACATCACCCCTACACCTTCGGTGTATAAGAGCTGACCCTCGGCTTCGCCCGGGGTCTGGCTCCGCCCCTGCTGCGCCTTTAGCAGGCGCAGCAAGAAATCAGAATTCAGATATCAGATTTTAGTTGTATGCAAAGCCTCCCGTCTCGCTCTCATTACACACTATTTATATCTGTCACCACCGGTGACACCTTGAACTTCTGACAATCTGACCTCTTACTTCTGTCCTCTTGATGTGGTCGCTTCGACCACATCTACCGGGTGTGTCCAACCCGCCCACATTAAAGAAAATCCACCAGTCCAAAGGGTAATTCTCCTTTTGGATACTTCTCACGATACATCAATTTTGCGATTCCGAATTTGTTATAGGCGTTAACAAAAACTTCAACGACTGCCCGCAGCGTTTCAATGCTCCTCGCGAAGCATCTGCTTCTTCGCTTGAGCAGCGGTATGTAGTCGCGCAGGTCCGCATTAACACTTTCAACAGTAAAAGTATCACTTTTGTCATGGCAGTTGTAAATATGCTTTCCGGGATAGATAACGCTCAGATACCCGAAATACCCGTCGGAACAGTAGAAATCTGCATACGGAGCGCTGTCGACTATCTCCTGAATCCTGTGCGCAGACTTATCCTCGGCAACCTGTAAACCCGCTATAATACACGGCTTGCGGGCAACCATCGACATCAAATACACATTTTCTTTCGTCTCGGTTTTCGGCTTTTTGCCGATAAACCAGTAAAGCTCGTCGAGCTCATAAAGCTTCGGCTTGATATTAAATTTCTTGAAAATTTCAGAAATTTTTGACGGATTTTCAACGAGCTGTTGATTATTTATTTCGTTTTTTTATCCAATTATAGACGTTGGATTTGTTGAAATTGTTCAAAAGTCCCACCTTTCGACCGCTCACTCCGGAGTAATATGTCTTGATTGCCTGTTCGCGAACTTCCTCGCTGTACTGCCACGGGCGCGGTTCGGGGGTGTAGTCTATATTACAGTCGTTGCAGCGGTATTTCTGCGAGCCGGACTTGTTTTTGCCATGTTTTACCTGATGCTCGTGCTTCCCGCATTTTGGGCAATATATGTTTTCATCAATTTTTGCTACTCTAGACATTTTCATCACATCGATCTTATTATAACATATTGTGGGCAGGTTGGACACTTCCACATCTACCCTCTATATTGACATCACCCCCCCAAATGTGCTAAAATTTAACCATACTCAAAAAGGGGGAGATTGGGATTTTACATATCTACACAGGGCTTGCGCAGGACGAAAAGCTGCGAGCCTGCGCATTTAAAATGAAGGAGCTTCTGTCTGACGGGAAGCGCGTGATCGCCTTGGTGCCGGATCAGTTTTCGTTTGCATTTGATAAGGCGCTCTATTCCTACATCGGTCCGAAGGACTTTAATAAGGTAACGGTTTTAAGCTTTAAAAGATTGGCGCAGACCCTTTCCGAGACCTACGGAAGCCCCGACGGCACGCTTTTGTCCCCGGCTGAGCGATTGGTGCTCATCTGTCTTGCACTCAAAAAAGTGCGCGCCGACGGGACCCTGAAAATACTTTCAAGAACCGCCGAAAAGCCCGCGTTTGCAGCGGAATGCTCGGAGATTCTGGATTCTTTGCGCCGGGCAAATCTGTCCCCGGATGATCTGAAATCCGCCTCCGAAAAATTGGGAGGCTCCCTCGGAGAAAAGCTTTCCGACATCGCCGAGATATATTCCCGCTACGATCTGCTTTTAAAAGACCGCTCGGTTCGCGACGAGAGCTCCGAGATATCGAGCGCAGCCAAAATTGCCTTAAAATCGGGATATTTCAAGGGCGCCTACGTCTTTATCGACCGCTTCGACAGCTTCTCACCCGATGAGATTCTGATGATAAAATCGGCGCTTTCCCACGCAAAAAGCGTCGTCGTCAACCTGTCAATGCCCTCGGGACCCGTAAACTCCGCAGTCTCGGCGTTTACGCACTGCAAGACGACCGAAAAGCTGCTGACGAACCTCTGCGCCTCCCTCAACATGCCTATCCGCTTCTGGGACTGTGCCGTAAAAAAGACCGCAAATCAGACCATCGCGGGCTTGGGAGACTGCCTCTACGGACCTTTCCAGCCCATTTTAGACGACGGTCGCAGTGTAAAAATATACCGCGCCGACACTATCTATGAAGAAGCCGAGCTTGTCGCGGCGACAATCAGGCGGCTCGTCACCAAAGGTGGTTACCGCCTAAGCGACATCGCCGTCATCACCCATGATCTCGACAGCTACGCGCCCGCGCTCGAGGCTTCATTTGAGCGCTTCGGGATCGAGTCTTTCACCGACCGAACCGAGCCCGCGTCGCAGATGGCTCTTACGATGTTCATGACCGACGCCATCGACGCGGCAGCAACGCGAAAGCCGGATACCGAGAAGATTCTGAAATATCTTCGCTCTCCCTTTTCGCCTCTTGACATCTCGGAAACGTCGGCTCTTTGGGACTATGCGGTACGCTGGAATGTCTCGGGGGATATGTGGCTCAGCCCCTTCACCGCGGGTGACTTTTCGGAAGCCGAATCGGTTCGGATTCGGGTCATCGAGCCTCTTATGAAGCTTCATAAAGCCTCAGAGCAGCGTTCAGCCAAGGACATCGCGACGGCGTTCTGTGAATTTTTAAAGGATATCAACGCAGCCGAGCGGGCATATTCCGTCATCGGGGACTGTGCCGACGAGGATATGAAGCTCGAGGCGGCACGCCTTTTCAAGCAGCTCTGGAGCGCGGTCATGTCCTCCGTCACGGCGATTTATTTAACAGCCGGGGAGGAAAAGATGACCCTTCGAGCTTTCTCGGATTTATTAAAGCTGATCCTCGGGCAGTGCTCGATTTCAAGCCCGCCGCAAAAGCTTGAGTGCGTGAGCGTCGCCGACGTCGAGAGATCGGTGATAGTCAGCCCGAAAGTCGCCTTCGTCGTAGGTCTTGCGGACGGCTTATTCCCCGCCGAGATCAAAAAAAACGGGCTCTTTTCGGGTCGGGACATCAAGACCTTAGAGCAAGCCGGCATCGTCTTTGACATCTCACCCGAGCGGCGGCTTGCCTCCGAGCGATTTGATTGCTACAAGGCTCTCACAGCCCCGAAAGAGCGCCTTATCCTCTCATGGTCGGCTCAGGATTTAAGGGGCAGGGACCTAAGACCTTCAAGATTTATAAGAAGAATAGGGGAATACTGTTCCGCCCGGATCCTTCCCGCTTCATCGATAGGAGCCGAGGATTACTGCGCCACCCCGGCGTCGGCATATTATTTCTATGCCGTATCGCGAGGGTACCCAAAAGGCGTGAGATCGGCGGTATCGGAGGCATTATCCGCAACGCCCTACGGTGAAAAATTAAGGGAGATCGGGGAATATTCCGAGCGCTTACACCGCCTCTCGCCACCCGTCTCCCGCAAGCTCTTTGCCGAAAACGGCGTAAACGTCACCGCCTCACGAATAGATGTTTACAACCGCTGTCCCTATGAATATTTCTGCAAGTACGGTCTTAAGATCGAGCCGGTGAAGCCGCTCGAGATCGATCCCGCAAACCGCGGCACCGTCATGCATTTTCTATTTGAAAGCGTCCTTAAGAAGTTCGGCGACGGCTTTTCCGAAATATCGGATGATGATCTGAAAGCCGAGGTCAAGGCGCTATTAGAGAGTTTTTCGGAAGATAATCTCGGCGGCGGCTTTGGCAAATCCGCAAAGTTTAAGGCTGACTACGAACGCCTCGGGGGAGCCGCCATCGAAATCTTAAAAAATATGCGTGAGGAGTTCAAAGTCTCGAAATTCCGACCCGAGCGCTTTGAATTCGACCTCAGCCGGGAAGACGGCGAGAGCGCATTGACCCTGAATCTTTCGGGCGGTATCAAGCTCAGCATTCGGGGGATAGTAGATCGCGTGGACACCTTCACCGACCCCGACGGCAAAAAATATATCCGGGTCGTCGATTACAAGACCGGGGAGAAAAAATTCTCCTTCGACGACGTCTATAACGGCATAAATTTGCAGCTTCTTCTCTACATGCTTGCGCTTACGGAAGGCAGAAAAGCCGAGTTCGGGGGATTCATTCCGAGCGGGATTTTATACATGCGCGCGGGATTTTTAGAGTGCGAAGTCGATCGCGATCCCCTGAGTCCCGACCAAAAAACCCGCCTTGAGCGAAGCTTTGACCAGCTGAGGCGAAACGGTCTTATAGTTGCAGATGATGAGATAATCTCAGCCATGGACGAGACCTTAAGCGGTCGTTTTATCCCGGTAAAGTACACGGCTTCCGGAAAACCCGATTCAAGGTCGCAGATCATATCCGCAAAATCATTTAAACTGCTTGAAGATTTTGCAAAAAACAAGACGATCCGCTTCGGCGAAGACTTATTAAACGGCAGGATCGACGCGATCCCGACGGGTCACGACAGCGAGCATTTGCAGTGCGCATACTGCGACTACGCATCCGTCTGCGACCGCAAAAAATATCTCTTTAAGATCATCTCGAAAGCCGACGGCGACGAGCTGAAATCGCTGATAGGGGAGGGCGGGCAAAGTGAATAAATGGACTGACGAACAGACAAAAGCCATCGAAGCTTTCGGCTCGCCGATAATCGTCTCCGCGGCTGCCGGAAGCGGAAAGACGGCGGTTTTGGTGGAGAGGACCGTTCGGCTCCTTACAGACCGCGAGAAAAATATCCCCGCCGACGCCCTCCTTGCGGTCACTTTCACAAACGACGCGGCGGCTCAGATGTCTGAAAAGCTCTCGGCGGCGATAGATAAAGCCGCAGGGGACGACCCTTCAAACGACTGGCTACAGCGCCAGCAGGCGCTTTTACGCCTTGCCGAGATCACGACCATCAACTCCTTCTGCTTCGGTCTTGTCAAGGATAATCTTTCCGACACCGACTTCTCAGCCGGGGTGAGAATTATCGACGAAAACGAGTCGGCTATGCTTTGCGATCGCGCTCTTACCGATGTTTTGGAGAATGAATATTCAGCCCGACCTGCCGAGACAGAGCAGCTTATGAGCCTCTTTTGCCGTGAAAACGATGCGAATCTTCGCAAAATGCTTCTACGGCTTCATTCATTTCTCCGCACGCTTCCGTTTCCGGAAAGATGGGCAAAAAGCGTCATAAAAACCCTAAGATCGGGGGAAGCGGCAGAGGAGATAAGAAAATTTGCGCGTCGGCGTATCGATGATAAATTTTTGGCGGTAAAAGCCCTTGCCGAGCGGCTTACAAGCGTCTGCGAGGGTCTTGTGAATTACTCAGCCGCGAGAAATGTTCTTCTTGAAAATATTTACATCTCCCGTTCCTTTATCGATTCTTCGACCGGCTGTGAGCCTTGGGAGATAATCGACGCCGCGGCAGGCTTAAAATTCCGCTCTCTTACCGTCCGCCAGACCAAAGCCGAGAAGCTGAATACATCACCCGAAGAAACCGCGCTTTATGAGACCGCCAAGGACCTGAATTCCCGCATGAAGGACGTTTTCAAGGATCTTTCCGGCTCGGTCAGATTCACCGATAAGGAGATTTCCGATGACGCCGAGGACGTCGCGACGTGGTTTGAAAAGCTCTATGATCTTGTAAAAAAGCTTGACTCGGCGGTCTATGAAATGAAGGTCGAGAGGAACGCGCTTGATTTTGCGGACACCGAACTTATGAGCGTAAAACTTCTCGTAAACTGCGATGACAGCGGCATTCTCACCCGCACGCCGTTATGTGAAGAGATCGTTAATTCCGGCAGATACAGGGTGATACTGATCGACGAATTTCAGGACGTAAATAACCTTCAGGAGGTCATCTTCAAGGCAATCTCGAGCACCGATAATCTTTCGGAAATCGGCAGCAATTTATTTGCCGTGGGAGACGTCAAACAGGCTATCTATCGCTTTCGGCAGGCAAATCCGAAGATATTCATGCGGACCCGCGAGCAGGGAAAAGACCCCTCGAGCCCGGTCACGGAGCTTTTGCTTCGTAAAAATTTCCGCTCCCGAAAATCCGTACTCGATTTTTGCAACTACGTCTTCGGCTCGCTGATGTCAAAAGAAGTCGGCGAGACGGATTACACCGCCGAGGAGACCTTATATCAGGGCTCCGACTTTATCACCCCCGACGAGCCGACAGAGATAATCCTTATAAATACCGACGGCGAGGCTTCGGCTTCGGATATCGAATTTTCCGCGGCTTCAAGGCGTATCAGGCAGATGATTAACGACGGCGTGCAGGTCAAGGACGGCGATATCTTCCGACCCTGCCGACCCTCCGACTTCTGCGTTCTGACAAGAAACAACGTCAGCGGCAGCGAGCTTTCCGACATCTTCTCGGCGGACGGCTTGAAAGTCCTCACCACCGAGACCTCGGGGTATCTGAGTTCCCGGGAAATATCGCTTCTTTTAAATCTTTTGGCGATCACCGTCAGCCCGATGCAGGACGTGCCGCTCGCCTCGGTCATGCTCTCGCCGATCTTCGGCTTTACCGATGATGAAGTTGCCTCTTTAAGGATCGTCTCCCGCCGGGAAAAGCTCTATAAAACGGTGCTTCGGTGCTCGGAAGGCGACTGCGGCACAGATGATCTAAAAGAAAAATGCAAATCAGCCGTCGCGCTCATAAAAAGGCTCAGCGTCTACGCCTCGGAGCTGACACTTACCCGCCTCATCAGGAAGATTTATGATCTCACGGACATCTTCTCCCTTGCCTCATCATACGAAGACGCCGAGCAGAAGTGCGCGAATCTGTATCTGCTTCTGGATTATGCCTCCTCCTACGAAAAATCCGGCGCCGACGGACTTGCGGGGTTCTTGCGGTACATCGACTACATAAAAAAGAGCGGCGGGGACTTTGAGCAGGCGCTCACAGTCACCGAATCAGCCGACGCAGTCAACGTCAAGACGGTGCACCGCTCTAAAGGGCTTGAGTACCCGTTTGTGATCCTCTGTCAGACCGGTAAGCGCTTTAATATGCAGGACCTCGCGGCTTCGATGCAGCTCTCAGCCGAGAGGGGAGTGGGTTTGAAATTTTTGGATTATGATACCCTGACCCGCCGTCCCACCGTTTTTTGGGAATATTTAAGGAGCTGCGGGCTGGAGGAATCATTATCTGAGGAACTGCGGCTTCTCTACGTCGCTATGACCCGTGCAAAAGAGCGCCTGATAATCATCTTGGACGCCTCGGAATCCGCGCTGAAACGAGCCTCGGCTATGTCCTATGAGATCACGGGACCTAAGATTTCCCCCTCCCTTGCCTCAAAAGCTGTGTGCACGGCTGATTGGCTGATGTCGGCTCTTGTAAAGCATCCAGACTTTACAGCCCTCAGATCCCGCCTCGGCATGCCCGCATATACCGACTCCGGCGACCTCCCTGCAATTAAAGTCCTGCCGATGCCGGAGCACCCGGATATCCCCGAATCTTCGGAAGAAAAAATATCGATAGATTCAACTCTTCGGGATAAAATCCTGCGCGGGTTTGAGATGAAAATCGACGAACGCCTCACAAAGAGCGAGGCAAAGCTGACGGTCTCGGAGATCGTCAAGGACGACGCCCTCAGCTTCTTCCCGCAGGTCCCGACGCTCGACGAATCCTTAGAAGAATTTTCCGCGGCAAAGCGGGGGACCATCACCCACCGCTTCATGCAGTATTGCGACCTTAAATCCGCCGAAAACGACCCCGAAGCCGAGATCATGCGGCTCAAAGAATCGGGAGTTTTCACCGAGAAAGAGGCGGAAGCCATCGACCGAAGAAGCGTCTCGGGATTCTTTAACAGCGGGATATATTCCCGCCTGCGGCTCAGTAAGAACGTACTTAGGGAACAGCGCTTCATCGTGAGATTTGACGATATCAGGGTCGATCCCGAGCTTCAAAAGATTTATCGCGGCACCGAGGGAATGCTCCAAGGCGTGGCTGACTGCCTCTTTGAAGAGGAGGACGGGTATGTCCTTATCGACTACAAAACCGACCGCGTGAAGAATCTATCCGATCTTTTGGAGAGATATTCCCCGCAGCTTTCTCTTTATAAAGCCGCGTTTGACGCGATTCTTGACAAGCCCGTTAAATCGGCATATATCTACTCCTTCCGGCTCGGCGAGGGGATTGAATGCTTAAGTTTTTAAAAATTTTTTGAAAAACCGCTTGACAAATTCCTCCCGGCGTTGTATAATATCCGGGTAAAGAAAGCAGAAGCCTTGTGCTCTCACCTCAAGCCGGTTGCGAAGAGGTAGATATTTTGAAATTCCCCGTTTATGCGGGTCTTTCGGATTATTATGAGCGCGGCTTTGCTTGCGCTCTTTAATTTTCATTTTACGGAGGTGTTGCGCCATAGCCAGCATGGAGCATCAGATCAACGAAGAAATTCGCGACCCGAAGGTCAGGGTAATCGACAGCGAGGGCAATCAGCTCGGGATCATATCCTCAAAGGAAGCGCTTGAAATAGCCGCCGAGAAGGAGCTTGATCTTGTGAAGATAGCGCCCAACGCGGTCCCGCCGGTCTGCAAGATCATGGACTACGCCAAGTTCTGCTTCGAGCAGTCAAAGCGGGAGAAGGAAGCGAGAAAGAACCAGAAAACCGTGGAGGTCAAGGAGGTCAGAATGACGTCCAAGATCGACACCAACGACTTCAACACCAAGGTCAATCAGGCAGTGAAGTTTCTCAAAGGCGGAGACAAGGTCAAGGTCTCGATCCGGCTCCAGTTCAGAAAAGGCGTTGCGCTTCACTCCGAGCTTTCAAACGATTTACTCGACCAGTTCAAGGATGCCGTTGCTGAATACGGCGTATTCGACAAGCCGAGCAAGGTGGAGGGCAGGAACATCGTCCTGTTCGTATCGCCTAAGAAGCAGTAAATTATTATTTTAGGAGGACATAAAAATGGCAAAAATCAAGGTCAAAACCCATTCCGGCTCCAAGAAGCGCTTCAGCTTCACCGGCACCGGCAAGGTAAAATTCCAGCACGCCAACAAGAGGCACCGTCTTGTTTCCAAGGATCACAAGGCAAAGAGGCTCGCAAGAGGCACTGCTTACGCTTCAAGCGCCAACATCGAGGCACTCAGAAAAACCATCCCTTACAAGTAAATCACGGGTTGTAAGGAAAATAACTTAGAAAAATTTATGGAGGTATTAAATTATGGCTCGTGTTAAGGGAGCGATGATGACTCGCAAGAGAAGAAACAAGACCTTAAAGCTCGCAAAGGGCTACTGGGGTTCAAAATCCAAGCATTTCAAGATGGCGAAACAAGCCGTCATGAAGTCCGGCAACTATGCCTACATCGGAAGAAAGCAGAAGAAGCGCGAATTCAGACAGCTCTGGATCGCGAGGATCTCGGCAGCCGCAAAGATGAACGGAATGAACTATTCCACTTTCATGAACGGTCTCAAGAAGGCGGGCATCACCCTGAACAGGAAGATGCTTTCCGAGATCGCTATCAGCGACCCTGCCGGCTTTGCGGCAATCGTCGAAAAGGCGAAGGCAGCTCTTTGATAAATATAAAACACGCTCACGCGGGCGTGTTTTTACATTATTTAAGGATATAAATATCTTCGCGCGGGAGGCGTGAGCGATGGACATTACGAGCCGAGACAACCGTAAAATTTCGGAATATATCCGCCTTCGCGACAAGGCTTCAGAGCGGGAATCAGAGGGACTTTTCACCCTCGAAGGCGCTCGGCTCGTTATGGACGCGCTTAAAGAACATGCGGCTCTCACCGACGCTTTTTACACCGATCAGGCTGCGAAAAAATATCCCGAAGTAATAAATCATCTTAAAGAAAATCTTAAAGATCATGCATATAAAATCACCCCCGGGATATCAAAAAAACTCTGCGACACCGTAAATCCGCAGGGGGTGTATGCCGTAGCCAAAAGGCTTGACAAATTTCAGGAAAGCTGTAAAATAGTTGATGGGGGTAAATATCTTATCCTCAACGGCTTGCAGGACCCCGGCAACGTCGGGACGATACTTCGCTGCGCCGACGCCGTCGGAATAGACGGGGTATACGTCTGCGGCGGCTGCGATATCTACAGTCCCAAGACCGTCCGCTCGACGATGGGCTCGCTTTTCCGCCTTAAGATCGAAAAGGCGGACTATTTCCCGCTTATTGAGAATTTACGCTCAAAAGGCGTCGCGGTTTACGCTTCGGTGGTCTCAAAAGACGCTGATATCCTCGGCGATTTCGATTTTCCCGCAACGTCGGCAGTCGTCATCGGAAACGAGGGAAACGGGCTTAATAATGATGAAATCAACGCATGCGCCCGCAGGCTCACGATAAAGATGAAGGGGACGATAGAGTCCTTAAACGCTGCGTCCGCGGCGTCGGTAATCCTCTGGGAACTCACAAGGGAGGGAAGAAAATGACGGAACTTAAAAGCCGGATTTATCTTATGATCGCCTTCGGCCCCGCTAATTCCCGCATGTGGAACTATGTCGCCTCCTGCGGGGGAAATCCCGAAACAGCCGCCAAAAAGCTGATTTCGGGCGACCTTTCGGGCGTATTTCCGCAGGACCTTAAGTATGTCAAAAACGCCACCGAGGAAAAAGCCGAGAAGCTGATCGAATTCTGCGACGAAAAGGGGATAGGCATGTGCTGCTTCGACAGCCCGGAGTACCCCTCCCGCCTCAAAACGATTTACAATCCTCCCGCGGTGCTCTTTTATCTCGGGAACATCGAGCCCTTAGAAGAGAAAATCATGATCGCTTCCGTCGGCACAAGGCGACCCTCCGAATATTCCGTCAGGATTTCAGGCAGGATATGCAGTGAACTTGCGAAAGCGGGAGTAGGTCTTGCCTCGGGGCTTGCGGTAGGTCTTGACGAGCTTTCTTTGACGTCCGCTGTGTCGGTCGGGGGATATGTCTGCTCCGTGCTTCCCTGCGGTTTGGGATATGACTACCCGCCCGGGTATTCATCCGTCAGGTCTGAGATAGCTTCAAAAGGCTGTCTTATAACCGAATATCCTCCCGGGACAAAGCCGAATTCATTATCATTTAGGGCAAGAAACCGAATCTTAGCCGGAATAAGCAGCGGCGCTCTTATCCTCCAAGCCGGGGAGACGAGCGGAGCCCTCAGCACCGCTTCCTTTGCGCTTTCGCAGGGAAGGGACATCTTCTGCATTCCTCCCCACGATATTTATTCCCCGGATTATTTGGGCAACGCCGAGCTGATTAGAGCCGGCGCAACGCCTGTTTTCGGCATATCGGACATCTTGGATTCATACCGCCGCTCCCATCCGCATATCTTTACGGCGGAAGAACATGATGAACCCCAAAAGCCGAAGCCGAGGCAGCCGTCAAAACCCAAAACATCTTCAAGACCCGTAGCCCCGGGGGTTGAGGATATGATAAAGACCCCGTCGGTCCCGCCGAGGGAGCTTGAGGGAGTAAAGCTTGACATCTACAACGCGATAAAATCGGGAGGCTCGGTGCATCTTGACGAGCTCTCGGTGGGGATCGCGGACATCTTCGAGCTGGAGGCGTATCTTACCGAGCTCGAGCTCGACGGCTTGATAAAATCCCTCCCCGGGAACCGTTTCAGCGCAATTTAGTTATATTATACAATCGAGGTTAGAAAATGTCAGATTTAATAATTCTTGAGTCGCCGTCAAAAATCCACACCGTCCAGCACACTTTGGGAAGCGCTTACAAGGTCGTGGCATGCAAAGGTCATGTCAGGGATCTTCCGAAGTCGCGGCTTGCCGTGGACATCGAGCACGGCTTCAAGCCCACATATGTAAACATCGACGGAAAAGAGCGCGTCATCGACGATATCCGAGCCCTTGCTAAAAAGTCGGATCATGTATATTTCGCAACCGACCCCGACCGCGAAGGTGAAGCGATATCGTGGCACTTGGCGACCATCTTGGGCTTTGACATGAGCGATAAAAACCGCGTGACCTTCAACGAGATCACAAAATCCGGCGTGGAAGCGGGAATGAAATCGCCCCGTTCCATCGATATGAACATCGTCAACGCCCAGCAGGCTCGCAGGATTTTGGACAGAATCGTCGGCTACAAGCTCTCGCCGTTTTTGTGGAAGAAAGTCCGCCGGGGATTATCTGCGGGAAGGGTTCAATCGGCGGCAGTCAGAATGATAGTGGACCGCGAGGAGGAGATAAATTCCTTTGTTCCCGTCGAATACTGGAGCATTGAAGCAAAGCTTCTTGCGGGATCGTCTAAAAAGCCCTTCACTGCAAAGCTTGCGACGGTAGACGGCAAGAAAGCCGACCTTAAGACCAAAGAGGAGACCGATGAAATCCTTGCAAGGATCGAGGGTCACGATTTCGTCGTAAAGTCCGTCAGAAAGGGCACGAGGACCCGCTCGCCCGCGGCTCCGTTCTCGACCTCTACTCTTCTTTCCGACGCCGCGCAGCGCCTCGGCTGGCAGTCAAGGCGGACGATGAGCGTCGCTCAGGAGCTCTATGAAGGCATGGAGATTGAAAACATGGGCGCGATGGGTTTAATTACCTACATGAGAACCGACTCCCTGCGAATTTCAGACGAGGCAAAAGCCCTTGCCAAGGACTTTATAGAGAAAAATTACGGCAAAAATTATCTCCCGGCTGCCCCGAGGAATTATAAAGCCGGCGGGAGTAATGTTCAGGACGCCCACGAAGCTATCCGTCCTACTGTTCCCGAACTGACCCCTGAGCGCGTGAAAAATTCACTGACAGCCGATCAATACAAGCTCTACAAGCTGATCTGGTCGAGATTTTTGGCGAGCCAGATGTCCGACTGCGTTTTGAATACAACCGCCGCTTCGATCGATGTGAACGGCTGCGTTTTCAGGACTTCGGGATTCTCTGTAAAGTTTGACGGCTTTACAGTCCTCTATGAGGAGCAAAACGACGACGGCGAGGAGCAAAGCGCCCTTCCCGAGCTCAAGGAGGGCGACGTCTTGAAGGTAAAATCCGTCGGCGGGCTTCAGCACTTCACCCAGCCGCCCGCAAGATACACCGAAGCCACGCTCATCAAGGCTTTCAAGGAGTACGGCATCGCCCGACCTTCGACATACGCGACCACCATCACGACGGTTATCCAGCGCTCCTATGTCGAGCGCGAGGGCAAGCAGCTTCGCCCAACGCCTTTGGGGATCGTCACGACGGGTCTTATGAAGGATCATTTTAAGGATATCGTTGACCTCGGCTTCACTGCCGAAATGGAGGACGACCTCGATAAGATCGAACTCGGCGAAAAGGATTGGCAGGAGGTCTTGGGAGGCTTCTACAAGGGCTTTGAGGAATCTTTGGAGCAAGCCGAGGAGGATATGCAGGGCAAGCGCGTAAAGATACCCGACGAGGCGACCGACGTCATCTGCGAAAAATGCGGCAAGCCGATGGTCATAAAGATCGGAAAATACGGCAAATTCCTGGCATGCACCGGCTTCCCGGACTGCAAGAATACCAGGAGGATCGTCCAGGAGACTCCCGGAAAGTGCCCCGTATGCGGCAAGAAGATCATCCAGAAAAAGACATCAAAGGGCAAAAAATACTTCGGCTGCGAGGACAATCCTAAGTGCCGCTTCATGACATGGGACGCCCCCACCGCCGAGATTTGTCCCGACTGCGGCTCAACGCTCTTTAACAAGGGCGGCGCCAAGGGTCGGCTCATCTGCCATAAAGACGGCTGCGGCTACGAAAGGGAGCTTAAGTGAACGGGGCAACGGTGATAGGCGCGGGGCTTGCGGGGTGCGAAGCTGCTTGGCAGCTTTCTATGCATAAAATCCCCGTTACCCTCTGCGAGATGAAGCCGCAAAAATACACCCCGGCGCACAAATATCCCGGCTTTGCGGAGCTCGTCTGCTCGAATTCCTTAAAAGCCGAGCGCATCGAATCGGCGGCGGGGCTTTTAAAGGAAGAAATGCGGCGTCTTGGGTCATTGACGATGGAGGCTGCCGAACTTACCCGCGTTCCAGCAGGCGGAGCGCTTTCGGTGAACCGTGAGCTCTTTTCGGATTATGTGACCCAAAAAATACGCTCAAACCCGCTTATCACGGTAGTTGATGTGGAGATCACCGATATCCCCGAGGGCTATGTCATAATCGCCACGGGTCCGCTGACCTCAGAGGCTCTTTCTAAGTCTGTAAAAGATCTCGTGGGCGGAGAATATCTCTATTTTCACGACGCCGCGGCTCCCATCGTTACTGCCGAAAGCGTGGACAAATCGATAGCTTTCGGGGCTTCGCGTTACGGCAGAGGCGGGGAGGACGATTATCTCAACTGCCCGATGGATCGCGATGAATATCAAAGTTTTTACAGCGCTCTGATATCAGCCGAGACGGCTCCTCTTCACGATTTCGAGGACGGCTCATACAAGGTCTACGAGGGCTGCATGCCGATAGAAGCGCTTGCAAAAAGGGGAGAGGATTGTCCCCGATTCGGACCGATGAAGCCGGTGGGGCTTACCGATCCGAGAACAGGGAAGCGACCCTATGCGGTCGTCCAGCTCAGAAAAGAGAACGCCGCAGGTACGCTATATAACCTCGTGGGATTTCAGACAAACCTTAAATTCGGCGAGCAAAAGCGGGTCTTTTCGATGATCCCGGGGCTTGAAAATGCCGAATTCATGCGCTACGGCGTGATGCACAGAAACACCTATCTCAACTCCCCGGGGATTTTGGACAGGCATTTTTGCATGATAAATAACCCCCGAATCTACTTTGCGGGACAGATAACCGGCGTCGAGGGATATATAGAATCCGCCGCAAGCGGGATATATGCGGGGCTCAGTCTATCCCGGAAAATAATGGGTCTTAAAGACCTCACCCTTCCGCCCGAGACGATGCTCGGAGCGCTTTCCGAGTATGTCGAAAAAGGCTCGCCGTCGGGATTTCAGCCGATGGGCTCGAACATGGGTATACTCCCGGAGCTTTCGGAGAGGATAAAAAACAAGCAGGAAAAATACGGAGCGCTGGCTGAGAGGTCCTTAAAAGCGCTCTCGGAAATATTAAAGGAGGTCAATAAATGAGGATAATTGTTGACGGCTTCGGCGGAGACAACGCGCCTTTGGAGGTCCTGAAAGGCTGCGTATCGGCAGTTGACGGTCTCGGCGTCGATATTACTGTCGTTGGCGATCAGGACAAGATAAACGCCTGCGCCAAGGAAAATAATATCGATCTTTCAAAGATATCTCTTAGGCATGCCGACGGCGTGATGGAGGTATGCTATGAGCCGAACAAGATTTTGAAGGAATACTCCGGAACGTCGATGGCTGTGGGCTTAAAAATGCTTGCCGACGGCGAGGGGGACGCGTTTTTGTCGGCGGGCTCTACCGGCGCGCTCTTGGTCGGGGCTACGTTCATCGTCAAGAGGATCAAGGGTATCAAGCGCGCGGCTCTGGCAACCGTCATTCCGACCGCAAATTCAGCCGGCGCACTGCTTTTGGATTGCGGTGCAAATGCCGACTGCCGACCCGAAATGCTCGCTCAGTTCGGGGTGATGGGTTCCGCCTACATGCGCAGTTTTATGGATCTCAAAGCCCCCAAAGTTGCGCTTGCGAATATCGGCGCCGAGCCCTCAAAGGGCAGGGAGCTGGAGCTTGAAAGCTATAAACTCCTCCAATCAGCGCCCATCGATTTCATCGGAAACATCGAGGGCAGGGATATACCCTTGGGAGGAGCCGACGTCGTCGTGGCTGACGGTTTTACCGGCAATCTCATCTTAAAAACCATCGAGGGCATGGGAAAATTCTTCGGTCTCGGGATCAAGGACATCATCTCGGGCAGCTTGGGAACCAAGCTCGGCGCGCTTTTATTGAAGCAGAAAATTATTGATTTCAAGAAGAAGACCGACTACTCCGAACACGGCGGGGCGCCTCTTTTAGGCACCTGCGCGCCGGTCATCAAGGCTCACGGCTCGTCTGACGCAAAAGCCTTCTACAACGCTATCCGGCAGGCAAAATTATGTGTCGAGAACGACCTTGTCGGCAAGATCACCGCAGGTCTTGAAGAGCTTAAGAGCAGCGCGGAGGTGTAAAAATGTCAACACAGAGCCGTATCGAAGATTATGCCGACATGCTGTCAAAATTTGAAAAAGAGATCGGCTACAGCTTCAAAAACCGCGGGCTGCTGTTCGAGGCGCTGACCCATTCCTCCTTTGCGAACGAGTCGAAGCACCGCTTCCGCTCCAATGAGCGTCTTGAATTTTTGGGGGATTCCGTCCTCTCCATCGTCGTCTCGGACTATATTTTTGAAAATTACACCGAAATTCCCGAGGGCGAGCTGACAAAGATCAGGGCGACGCTGGTATGTGAAAAAGCTTTACACGAGTTCGGGGGGAAGATAAATCTCGGCGGATACATTCTCCTCGGTAAAGGCGAAGAGCTTGCCGGGGGTCGCGAGAGAGCGTCCATCATCGCGGACGCCTTTGAGGCGGTCATCGCGGCGTTATATCTTGACGGCGGGCTTGAAGCCGCAAGAAAGCACATCATGCGCTTTTTGCCGGAGGATATTTTGGGCGCCGTGACCGCGGCATACGACGATTACAAGACGATTTTGCAGGAGATCGTCCAGAAAAATCCCGAAGAGCGTATCGAATACCGCCTTGCCGACTCCTCGGGACCCGATCACAACAAGACCTTTACGGTGAACGTGCTCCTAAATTCCAACGTCATCGGCACCGGCTCGGCGCACTCGAAAAAGGCAGCCGAGCAGCTTGCCGCAAAAGAGGCGCTTCGGCTGATGGGGTGGAATAAGTGAAGCGCGGGTCCGTCGCGATTTTCGTGCCGCATCTCGGGTGCCCGCACCGCTGTTCCTTTTGCGATCAGCATGCGATCTCGGGTCAAATGAGCCCGCCCGCGCCTTTGGACGTCGCCAAAGCATGTGATACGGCGCTCCTGAGCGGAATCACGCCGGAGCAGTCGGAGATAGCGTTCTTCGGCGGCAGCTTCACGGCGATCCCCCGGGACTATATGATCTCGCTTCTTGACGCCGCTCAGCCCTATTTAAAAGCCGGCTTCAGGGGGATAAGGCTCTCCACCCGACCCGACTGCATCACCGCCGAAATTTTAGATATTTTAAAAAAATACGGCGTGACCTCGATCGAACTCGGAGCCCAATCCACCGACAACACCGTCCTTGCCAAAAACGGCAGGGGACACACATTTGAGGATACCGTGACCGCCTCGAATCTTGTAAAGTCATATAACTTTACACTCGGCTTGCAGATGATGGTGGGTCTCTACGGTTCCGACCGCGATAAGGACATTCAGACCGCTCGCGATCTTATCGCGCTCAAACCATCCGAGGCGCGCATTTATCCCACCGTTATCCTAAAAAATACCGCTCTCGAAGCACTTTATAATGAAGGTATGTACAAGCCCTACCCGTTTGATAAGGGCGTGGATATCTGTGCCGAAATTTTGGAGATGTTTGAGACGGCGGGGATATCGGTCATAAAGCTCGGACTTCATGCGTCACGCGACGTCGAAAAGAGCATGATCGGAGGGCTCTATCACCCGGCGTTCCGGGAAATCTGCGAGAGTTTAATATACCGAAAAAAGATGGAAAACCTGCTTGCCTCTGACAAGTCAGCAACCTTTACAGTCCCCGAAAAAGAGCTGTCAAAGGCTTTGGGACAGCATAAATCGAACATTGAATATTTCAGCCGCAGGGGAATTGATGTAAAGATAATTCCCTTTATAGATGATTTTGGCGGCAGCAAAAAGGAGGTGCGCCGATGTATTTAAAATCGCTTGAACTTCACGGATTCAAGTCCTTCCCGGACAAGGTCACGCTTGAATTCGGCAAGGGTCTGACGGCGGTCGTCGGACCAAACGGAAGCGGCAAATCAAATATCGGCGACGCCGTCAGATGGGTGCTCGGCGAGCAGTCCTCGAAAACGCTTCGCGGCGGCAAGATGGAGGACGTCATCTTCGGCGGCACACAGCTGAGAAAAGCGGTCGGCTTCGCGTCGGTCACGCTCAACATCGTCAACGACGACAGGACGCTCTCGGTCGATTCCGACGCGGTCAGCGTCACCCGAAAACTCTACCGAAACGGCGACAGCGAGTATCTCATCAACGGCTCGCAGGTGCGCTTGAAGGACATCGTCGAACTGTTCATGGACACAGGACTTGGGCGCGACGGCTACTCGATCATCGGTCAGGGAAGGGTCGCGGACATCGTCGGCAGCAAGTCAAACGAGCGCAGGGAAATTTTTGAAGAAGCCGCGGGAATATCGAAATTCCGCTACAAAAAGGCGGAATCGGAGCGCCGTTTAGCAGCTGCCGAGGACAATATTCTGCGCTTAAAAGATATCCTCGGCGAGCTCGAAGGCAGGGTGGAGCCGCTTCGTATTCAGTCCGAAAAAGCCAAAAAATTCCTTGTTTTGGCGGATTCCCGGCGCGCCCTTGAGATTGCCGTCTGGACCCGCCGCCTTGGCGAACTTCGCGGCAATCTTGAAGATCTTGAAGACCGTCTTCTTGCCGCAAATGCCGAATATGAGCACCTCACAAACGAGATCGCCCGCTGTGACGACGAGATTTCCGACCTATCCGCGAAGCGCCGGCAGTGCACCGCTTCAGCCGAGGATTACCGCAGCCGCATATCCGAACTTGAGGCGAAAGCAGCCGGGGCAAACGCAGATATTGCGGTCTGCAAGAACAATATCGAGCACTTTAAAGCGATGATCACAGAGACCGAGCAGCGGCGCGACGAACTCAGCTCGGGAGAGTCAGCCATCAGAGAAAAAATCGAGGAAAAGAAGTCTCAGATCGAGTCGATAAAGGCTGAGTTATCGTCTTTGGAGACCGAGATCACCCGGCTCGAGAGCAGTCTTTCGGAGCTGTCGGTCCGCGAGAGCGAATTTGAAAAATCATTAGCCGAAAAAAATGAAAATCTTAACAAACTTTACATAAAAAAGTCGGAGCTCAGCTTCTCGATAAAAAATGCCGAGAACACAAAATCCGAGCTTGAAAAATCCTACGAAGAGGCTGAAATAGCGCTTTCGGAGGGTAGATCAGCCGTATCCGACGCCGAAAAAGAGCTCGTCACAACCGCCAAGGAGCTTGAAAGCACCCTTTCCGAGGCTAAAGAGCACACCAACCGTTTAAACGGCTACAATATGCTCTATACTAAAAAGGAGGCGCAGCTTCGCGCGCTTCGGGGCGACTACGACAACGCCGAGCTTGAGATAAGAAACCTCAAGCAGCGCCGGCAGATGCTTATCGATCTCGAAAATTCGATGGAAGGCTTCGCCGGATCGGTCAGGCAGATTATCAAAGCGGGTCGCTCGGGACAGATAAGAGGCGTTCGCGGCACCGTCGCGCAGATAATCACCGTCGAGCAAAAGTACAGCCTCGCGATCGAGACCGCTCTCGGCGGAGCTATGCAAAACATCGTCGTCGAGAATGAGGACGCCGCAAAGATGGGCATTAGGGTCCTGAAGGAGACCAACGGCGGGCGCGCGACTTTCCTGCCTCTGACGTCGGTCCGGGGGAATATCCTCAGTGAAAAAAATCTCGATATGCAGGAAGGGTATGTCGCACTTGCCTGCGAGCTTGTCAGATATGAGCCCGATTACGAGGGAATAATCCGCTCGCTTCTTGGGAGGATTGTGATCGCCGAGGATATTGATCTTGCGACCAACATCGCGAAAAAATACGGCTACAAATTCCGGATAATCACCCTTGACGGACAGGTCATCAACGCCGGCGGCTCCTTCACCGGAGGCAGCACCCAGCGTTCGAGCGGGGTTTTGTCGAGAAAGAACGAGATCAATTCTACTTCCGAACGCCTTGAAAAGCTGACGGCAGAGCATTCCGAAGCATCGAAAAAGCTTGCGGCGCTTTCCGCAGAAGTGGAAAAATTAGGATTTGATGTTGAGGGCGAGAGGGATATGATTTCGCGCCTCAATACCGAATCTGCGCGCCTTGAAGCCGAGAAAAAGAGGATAGAGCAGGTCACCGATCAGTATCGTTTAAGGATTTCCGAGATAGAAAAATCTGTTCATGATAATGCGGAGAAGATAAAATCCGCCGAAAATCTGCGTAAAGAGAGCCTTGCTGGGCTTTCCGAATGCGAAAAAGCCATAGCCGATCTTGAATCCGAACTTAATTCCGCACAGGAAAGATCGGGCGAGACCAAAGATATCCGTGAAAAAATTTCCCTAGAAATTTCAGCAAAGCGGCTCGAGGAGGTCGAGTGCCGGAAGGACATCGAATCCGCGGAGGAAGCGATATCACAGCATCTTCTGAATATCGAAAATTCCGCACGCGAAGCCGAGAAATTTGAGGAGAAGATACTTGAATACCGGCAGTCCATCGATCATGAAAACGAGGCTTTAAAGGACCGCGCGGACGAAGCCGAGAGATCAAAAGCCGAAGCCGCTTCACTTGGTGAAAGGATCAAAGAGGAGCTTTCAAAGAGCCTTGAATATGAGCGGCGCGGGCAGATCGTTCGGGATATGCAGCGCTCCAAGACCGAGGAAAAGGAAAAGATTTCCTCCGACATTTCAAGGATCACCGAGCGCCGCGACAATATCAAAAAAGACAGCGACGCGATGATAAACCAGCTCTGGGAATCCTACAGCCTGACGGTCTCGGAAGCTGCCGAGCAGGCGGAGGACATCGAGGACATCTCCGACGCCGAAAAGCGCTTAAACGACATCAAAAACCGCATCAGGGCGCTCGGTTCCGTAAACACCGAGGCGATAGACGAGTATGAAGAGGTAAAGACCCGTTACGACTTCCTCTCGGGACAGCTTTCCGACGTCTTAAAATCCAAAGACGAGCTTGAAAAGCTGATCGCGAGCCTGACAAAAAACATGAAGGAAATATTTACCGACAGCTTCAACAAGATCAACGAAAACTTCAAGACGACCTTCGTCGAGCTGTTCGGCGGAGGACGGGGGGAACTGACGCTTACCGATCCCGAAAACGTCCTTGAATCGGGCATCGAGATCAACGTAGCGCCCCCCGGAAAGGTCATCAAGAACCTCTCGCTTCTGTCTGGAGGCGAGCAGGCGTTTGTCGCGATCGCGATATATTTTGCGATACTTAAGCTCCGACCTTCGCCGTTTTGCATTCTTGATGAGATAGAAGCGGCGCTTGACGATGTCAACGTCACAAGATACGCTCAGTACCTGCGCAATTTCACCGGCACCACCCAGTTTATCCTCATCACCCACAGACGCGGCACGATGGAGGAGGCGGATATCCTCTACGGCGTTACGATGCAGGAAAAAGGCGTGTCGAAACTGCTTAGGATGGACATCAGCGAGGTGTCCTCCGACATGAGCAACTAAACTGTAAAGGAGAAGATAAATGGGACTTTTCGAGAAGCTCAGACAGGGCTTAAAAAAGACCAAGGACAGCCTCTTCGGAGGTTTAAGCGGGCTGTTTTCCGGCTCGGAGATAACCGATGATTTTTATGACGAACTTGAGGAGACGCTGATACTTTCCGACCTCGGAGCCAAGACCTCGGAGGACATCGTAAGCGGTTTAAGACAGCGTGTTAAAGAGAAAAAGCTCGAGACCACCGATCAGGTCAGAGACGAGATCAAAGAGATGATAGGGGAGATGCTGGGCGAGGATTCTCCGCTCGACCTGTCCACCACGCCTTCGGTGATACTCGTCATCGGCGTGAACGGCGTAGGCAAGACTACAGCCATCGGCAAGCTTTCCCACCAGCTTAAGGAGCAGGGGAAGAAGGTTTTGGTAGCGGCTGCGGATACTTTCAGAGCGGCAGCGATCGAGCAGCTTAACGTCTGGACCGAAAGAGCCGGCGTTGATATCATCAAGCACAACGAGGGTTCTGACCCCGCCGCAGTCGTCTATGACGCACTCGACGCGGCTCTTTCCCGCAAGTCGGACGTCGTCATCATCGACACCGCGGGAAGGCTTCATAACAAGCAAAACTTAATGCAGGAGCTGTCAAAGATTTCAAGAATTGTGCATCAAAAGGCAGAAAACTGCGCCCTTGAGGTGCTGATAGCCCTTGACGCCACGACCGGTCAGAACGCCGTAAATCAGGCTCGCGCATTCAACGACGCCGCAGACATCACGGGAATAATCCTAACGAAGCTCGACAGCTCGGCAAAGGGCGGAATAGTCATCTCCATCGCGAACGAACTTAAGGTCCCGGTGAAGCTGATATCGGTCGGCGAGAAGATCGACGATTTGCAGCCATTTGTCGCAAAAGACTTTGTCGAAGCGCTTTTTGAGACCGAGGAAAGCGTATGAGAAAGATGATTTTAGCAAGCTCGAATCCCCACAAACTTCGGGAATTTCGGGAGATTTTGGAGCCGCTCGGGTGGGAAGTCATATCCCAAAAAGACGCGGGTATAGACGTCGATCCCGAGGAAAACGGCAGCACTTTTGCGGAAAATTCCGCGATAAAGGCAAGGGCTGTATATGAAATCGCCCGCACGGCAGTCATCGCCGACGACAGCGGTCTTGAGGTGGACGCGTTGGGAGGGGAACCCGGGGTTTATTCAGCCCGCTACGGCGGCACCCGCGACGACAAAGCCCACAACGCTCTCGTCCTCGATAAGCTTAGAAGCGTCCCCGACGAAAAGCGCACGGCACGTTTTGTGGCGGCGATAACATATATCGATGAAAGCGGCAAGGAGAGCTCTTTTATCGGCAAATTCGAGGGCAGGATCGGTTATGAAGAACGCGGCAAAAACGGCTTCGGCTACGACCCGATATTCATGGTGGGGGATATAAGCTCCGCCGAACTCAGTCCCGATGAAAAAAACGCCGTCAGCCACCGCGGAAAGGCACTCAGGGCGCTTGCGGAATATCTTTCGGCAGATAAGGAGGAAAACCGATGCTGACATCAAAGCAGCGCGCATATTTAAAATCCGAAGCGCAAAAATTAGACCCGGTCTATCAGGTCGGAAAGGGCGGGGTGAGCCAAGATCAGGCAGAGGGAATATCGAAATATTTAAAAGCCCACGAGCTTATAAAGATCAAGATTTTGGACAACTCGATGATGTCGGCAAGGGAAGCCGCCGAGGAGATCGCAAGCCTCACCGAATCGGAGGTCGTCATCGTGATAGGCTCGAAAGCGGTGCTCTTCAAGAGAAATCCCGAGAAGCCGATCATCAGCCAGAATCTGTGAAAACGGTACTTTTTGGCGGGACTTTCGATCCCTTTCACAGCGGGCATATGCGGCTCGCAAGATCGGTAATAGATAACATAAACCCCGACCGCTTCATCATAATCCCGAATAACGTCACCCCGAAAAAATCGGGGCTTAAGATAACTCCGGCTTCCGACCGGCTTGAAATGTGCAGGCTTGCGGCAAAGGAGCTTAAAGCCGAGGTCAGCGATTATGAAATCAAAAAAGGCGGACCAAGCTACACCGCCGATACCCTTGAATATTTTCATGATCTCTATCCCGCGGACAGGCTTTATTTTGCGATGGGAAGCGACGCATTAAAAAATTTTCTCAGCTGGAAAGATCATGAAAAGATCATCGGCTTATCCGGTATCATCTGCTGCTGCCGGGACGAAAAGGACCGGGAGGACTGCGTCTTTATAAAAAACGCTATCGAAACTTCGGGAGGGGAGTGCATACTGATGTCCGTGCCGGCTCTTAGCTGCTCCTCCTCGGATTTAAGATACAAAATCAAAAATAATCAGCCGATCGGGGATTTGCTGCCCGAATCGGTGGAAAAATATATCGGAAAGAGAGGGCTTTACCGTGATTGACCCCCGTATCATCGAGATGAGAGAATATCTCAAGGAAAATCTTTCGGACAAGCGCTTCCGGCATTCATTAAACGTCGCCGAAGCGGCAAAAAAGCTTGCGGAGATAAACGGCGCTGACCCCGATAAATGCTATCTTGCGGGGCTTTTGCACGACATCTGCAAAGAGATCGACCCCGAGCTTCAAAAGCTTTTGATGTCAAGGTCCGGTTATGAGATTTCAGACGTAGAATGGAACGCTCCCAAGACCCATCACGCAATAGCGGGCGCCGAATTCATCAAGGAATTTTACGGCATAACCGACCCCGATGTTCGCGACCCCATCCGCTGGCACACCGTCGGCAAGGGAGGCATGAGCGTCTACGAGCAGATACTTTTCATGGCTGATCTTATCTCCGACGAGCGGAGTTATCCCGACGCCGAGAGGATAAGAAGGCTTACATACCGCGATCTCAAACGCGGGCTCTTTGAGGCGTTCAAGTTTTTGATCGTCGATAAGGTAGGGCAGAAGCTGCTGCCGATGTCCACCGTCGACGCCTACAACGAGTACACGGCGATAGAAATGAAGAGGATTTCCGACAAGAAGTAGGGGAACCCGGGGAATCATCGCCCCCGCAGGGATTTTTATGAAAAATCTTAAAAAAGCGGGACTTGCGTTCACACTGATGATCTCCTGCCTTTGCTCGGCTGCCGTCACCGTTTTGTTTTTGACATATGTCGGGCGCACCGCAAGGATTCGTGTTGAAAATCAGTACACCGAGCCGGATTATGTACGATATATCGGGCAGGGCTATGCCTTTGACACCGTCAGCGATAAGACAAATCTTTTGCTGACGGTGACCGACGGCGATCTGCCGGTAAGAGTTCACATCATGACTGTCGATACCGACAAAAATACCCTCGATATTTTGGACATTCCGCCGGACAGCTTCATCATCGCCGACGGATTTACCGGAACCGTCCGAGAGGCATATTCAACGCCTGTTTATCGGGAGATAATCAGCCGCGCCTTGTGTTTGAACATCGACGGCTGCATGTCTTTGGATAATGAATCGGCAGGAGGAGTGGGTAAGCTCTTGGGGCTTAACATCAGCTACGAAAAGGGCAAGAGGATAGCGTCAGGCGGTTTTGCATATTCAAAAGGCGATGAAGATTCGGTCTTTGAGTATCATGAATACCTTGCAAAAATCCTCGACAAAATCTACGGTTTGGGACCCGCGGAGACCTTCACAAAGCTCATGAACCTCATCGCAAACCGCTTTGACACCGACATGACGGTGGAAAAAATGTTAAACGCCTTAAGCGGCTTATGCGAGGTCAAGCCGAAAAAGATGAACATTCGTATCGCAAGAGGCTGTCCCGCAAAATTCGGCGACGGGCTGATATGGTGCCTTGATCCGGTGCTTGTAGCCGAGCAGTTAAACGAATATTTTCGGGTGAAGGACACGGTATATCTTCCCGAGGCTCTCGGGATTCCAAAAACAGCTGCCGGGGGATATCCCTTCGGCGATTTAAAGGAAAAAGTCAGCGACATTATATAAGGAGGAAAATTTTATGACAACACAGGAAAAGCTCAGACTAATCGTCAAGGCGCTCGACTCCAAAAAAGCCGAGGACATCAGGGTGATAAGGATAGGCGATCTGACCGTAATCGCCGACTACTTCGTCATCGCAAACGGCACCTCAACGACTCACACGAGGGGTCTTGCGGACGAGGTCGATTATCAGCTCTCCGAGAAGGGCGAGAACGTCCACCACATCGAGGGAATCGACGGCGCGAGCTGGATCGCCCTTGACTATCGCGACATCGTCGTCCACGTCTTTTACAAGGACGTGAGGGAGCAGTACAATCTTGAAAAGCTTTGGAGCGACGGCGAAACGGTTGACATTTCCACTCTTTTGTGATATAATTATCGGCGAATTTATTCCGAAGGACTGATAAAAATGAAATATGATTTTAACGCCGTGGAGGCAAAATGGCAGAAGTTCTGGGAGGATAACCACACCTTCGACGCCAAAAACGATACCTCCATGCCGAAATACTACGCTCTTGTTGAGTTCCCGTACCCCTCCGGCTCGGGAATGCATGTAGGGCATATAAAGGCTTATTCGGGACTTGAGGCTCTTTCAAGAAAGAAGAGGCTTGAGGGCTATAACGTCCTCTTCCCGATGGGCTTTGACGCATTCGGTCTGCCCGCAGAAAACTACGCGATAAAGACCGGCGTCCACCCGAGGGTATCTACCGATCACAACATCGCCCACTTCACCGAGCAGATGAAAAAAGTCGGCTACAGCTTCGACTGGTCGAGGGTTGTGGATACCTCCGACGAGAATTATTACAAGTGGACTCAGTGGATATTCTTAAAGATGTTTGAAAACGGGCTTGCCTTCCGCGACACGGCTCTTGTAAACTATTGCCCGAGTTGCAAGGTCGTCCTCTCAAACGAGGATTCCCAAGGCGGCAAGTGCGACGTCTGCCACTCCGACATCATTCAGATGTCCAAGGAGGTCTGGTACTTAAGGATCACCGAGTACTGCGACAAGCTTCTTGAGGGTCTTAAAGAGGTCGATTATCTTCCCCACGTCAAGGCTCAGCAGGAAAACTGGATAGGCAAATCCACCGGAGCTTTTGTGGATTTCGAGCTCAAAGGAATCGATGAAAAGCTCCGCATATATACCACCCGTCCCGACACTCTCTACGGCGTCACATTCATGGTAATCGCGCCCGAGCACCCAGTTATAGACCGCTCGGAGGGTATCATCAAGAACATGGACGACGTCAAAGCATACCGCTCGGAATGCGCCAAGAAGACGGAATTTGAGCGCACTCAGCTTGTCAAGGACAAGACGGGTGTAAAGCTTGAAGGCTTGTCGGCGATAAATCCCGTCAACGGCAAGGAAATTCCGATCTATATTTCGGATTATGTCATGATGGGCTACGGCACCGGCGCTATCATGGCTGTTCCGGCTCACGATCAGCGCGACTGGGAATTCGCGAAGAAGTTCGGCATCGACATCATCGAGGTCATCAAGGGCGGAGACATCTCAAAAGAAGCCTATACCGGCGACGGCGAGATGGTGAATTCCGGCGTTCTGAACGGAATGACCAACAAAAAGGATTCCATCTCGAAGATGCTCGAATTCTTGGAGGAAAAGGGTATCGGCGAAAAGGGCGTTCAGTACAAGATGAAGGACTGGGCTTTCAACCGCCAGAGATACTGGGGCGAGCCTATCCCGATTGTACACTGCCCGCACTGCGGACTTGTCGGCGTGCCTTATGAGGAACTGCCGCTCAGGCTGCCCGAGGTCAAAAACTTCGAGCCCGGCACCGACGGCGAGAGCCCGCTTGCGAAGGTCGAGAGCTTTGTGAATTGCAAATGCCCGAAGTGCGGCGGCGACGCCAAGCGTGAGACCGACACCATGCCTCAGTGGGCGGGGTCGTCTTGGTATTATCTGAGATATGTCGATCCGCACAACGACAAAGCCCTTGCCTCCGAAGAAGCCATGAAATACTGGCTGCCGGTCGATTGGTACAACGGCGGCAACGAGCACGTCACCCGGCACATGATCTATTCAAGATTCTGGCACCGCTTCCTCTATGATATCGGCGTCGTGCCGACAAAAGAGCCCTACATGAAGCGCACCTGCGTGGGACTGGTCCTAGGACCCGACGGCGAGAAGATGTCAAAATCAAAAGGCAACGTCGTCGATCCTCTTGACGTCATAAAAGCCTACGGCGCGGACGTTCTGAGGGTATATATCCTCTTCATGGGCGACTACGAAAAAGCGGCGCCTTGGAGCGATTCGAGCGTCACCGGCTGCAAGAGGTTCTTGGACCGCGTTTGGGGTCTTAAAGATATCCTCAAAGACGGCGATTACCGACCCGAATTCGTCGCCAAGATGCACCGCACCATCAAAAAAGTCACCGAGGACATCGACACGATGAAGTATAATACCGCGATTGCGGCACTCATGACCCTTCTTAACGATTTTGCGGCTTCGGGCTGTGTGACTAAAGCCGAGCTTCGGGACTTCGTTATCCTACTTTATCCGTTCGCGCCTCACATTTCCGAGGAAATCTATGAAGGCTTGGGGCTGGGAGGATATCTTCACGACGCAAAATGGTGCAGCTACGACGAGGCTCTTTGCAAGGAGGACGAGATCGAGATCGCCGTTCAGATCAACGGAAAGATCAAGGAAAAAGTCACCGTCTCAGCCTCAGCCGAGCAGGACGAGGTCATTGAGACCGTCAAGGCTCTTGACAAGATCAGAACCGAGATCGAGGGCAAGCAGATAGTAAAAGCCATCTATGTAAAGGGAAGACTTGTAAATATTGTAGTGAAGTAACATTCTAAAATTATGCAACTTTTTCTGTGATGGGTATTGACTTATTGCTTCGGATAGAGTATAATTATAGAAGTACATTATGGTGAAATGTAAAATACCTTCGCCCAGAGGCGGCTAAGGGAGGGAACAGTAAATGGCAGAAGTTCGCGTCGGAAAAAACGAATCTCTGGACACAGCTCTTAAGCGTTTTAAGAGATCATGCGCCAGAGACGGAGTTATAGCCGAAGTACGCAAGCGCGAGCACTACGAGAAGCCTTCGGTAAAGCGCAAGAAGAAATCCGAAGCTGCCCGCAAGCGCAAATATTAAAAACATATAAAAAGCCGAGCGAGCAAGTTTTCTGCTCGCTTTGTTTTTTAAAAGGATCGCGATTTTATGATTCACACGCCCGACTACGTCTTTGATTCCGTCGCGGATATCCCTCTTGATTTTTTTGAACATGAGGATATAAAAGCCCTGATCTTGGACCTCGACAACACCCTGACCACCCACAATAACCCCGAGCCCGACCCTGAACGGTACGGCTGGTTTATGCGGCTCGTAAATTCTGAATTAAAGATGATCATCGTCTCAAACAATCACCCCGAGAGAGTGAAGCCCTTTGCGGAGTTTTTGGGTCTTGATTTTGTACCCGACGGCAAAAAGCCCCTCCCTAAAGGCTATAACGAGGCTTGCAGGCGGCTTAATATCCCTAAAAAGAATATTGCGGCTGTAGGAGATCAGATTTTTACAGACGTTATGGGCTGCAAAGCCGCGGGGATAAGATCGATTTTTGTATTCCCGATAGAGCCGGAGACGGGATTTTGGTTTCGGGTCAAGAGAAAACTTGAAAAGCCGCTTCTTCCAAAAAGAGCGAAAGGAGAGAGAAAATGAGCGCATTATTCGGACCTGCGGGAAGCTCCGAGGCATTTTCAAAAGTACATAAATCCTCCCTCAACATGCCCGCGTACCTTAAAGAAATGGGTCTTGACTGCTTTGAATATCAGTGCGGGCAGGGGGTCAGGGTATCCGATTCAATGGGTGCTTCGCTTAAGCAAAAAGCCGAGGAGCAGGGGATAGTCATGTCCCTGCACGCGCCCTATTTCATATCGCTTTCAAGCGTTGAGCCCGAGAAGCGGGACAAGTCGATAGATTATATCCTTCAATCGGCGGCTGCCGCTCGAAAAATAGGCGCCAAGAGGATTGTCATTCACTCCGGCTCCTGCTCTAAAATGTCCCGGGAGGAAGCGCTTGATCTTGCGAAAGACACCCTTTCACGAGCCCGCAAAGCCGCTGTTGAAGCGGGTTTTGAGGATATAATCTTCTGCCCCGAGACTATGGGAAAATTCAATCAGCTCGGAAATCTTGAGGAGGTTTTGGAACTCTGCCGTCTTGACGATACATTTTTGCCGACGATAGATTTCGGTCACCTGAACGCCCGGACCCTCGGCAGCATAAATTCAAAAGAAGCATATGAAAAAATACTTGATGAAATCGAAAACAGGCTCGGGCATGACCGCTTAAAGGTCTTTCATTCCCACTTTTCAAAGATCGAATACACCGAAAACGGCGGGGAGAAGAAGCATCTGACGTTTGATGACGATCGCTACGGTCCCGACTTTGAGCCTCTAATGGAGCTTATTGCCCGCAAAAATCTCAGCCCGACCTTTATCTGCGAGAGCGCCGGAACTCAGGATATAGACGCCCTCGCCATGAAAAAAAGTTATCTAAGGCACATTTAAGGAGGAAATATTATGACAAAATTTGAAAGACTTATGAACGCCTTGCCGTCTACTATCGATGCGGCTCTTGTCACGGAGGACGTCAACCGCCGCTACTTCACCGGCATGAAATCCTCTGCCGGTACGGTTCTTGTGACCCGCGAGAAGGCGTATTTAATCATCGACTTCCGCTACATCGAGAAGGCGCAAAAGACCGTCAAAGAGGCGGAAGTTATCATGCAAGATAAGCTCTACAACCAGCTCAACGAGCTTCTTGTAAAGCACGGCTGCAAGAATCTTGCAATCGAGAGCCAGTACGTCACCGTGGCGCAGTTAAACGATATGAAGAGCAAGATAAATGTCGAGATCGTCGACACTTCCGCCCTTTCCGACGCCATAGACGAGCTTCGTATTGTCAAAACTCAGGACGAGATCGACAAGATCATCAAGGCTCAGAGAATAGCGGAAGCGGCGTTTGAAGATGTTTTAAACTTCATCAAGCCCGGCGTGACCGAACGGGAGATCGGTCTTCATCTTGATTATTACATGCTCCTCCACGGCGCCGAAGCTTTAAGTTTTGATACCATCGCCGTCTCGGGTCCGAACACTTCAATGTGCCACGGCGTACCCACCGACAGACCCGTTAAGTCGGGTGAATTTGTTTTGATGGACTACGGAGCCACATATGAAGGATACCACAGCGACATGACAAGAACGGTATGCGTCGGCAAGCCCACCGAGAAGATGGAGAGGGTGTACGCCATCGTCTTAGACGCTCAGCTCAGGGCTTTGGCAGCCATCAAAGAAGGTCTTCCCGGAAGCGAAGCCGACAAGATCGCAAGAGACGTCATCAGCCAAGCCGGCTTCGGCGACGCATTCGGTCACTCTTTAGGACACGGCGTCGGCATGAACATTCACGAGACCCCGAACGCCTCGCCCTCCTCCAAGCACATCTTCATGGAGAACATGATCGTGACGGTGGAGCCGGGCATATATCTTCCCGACGAATTCGGAGTAAGAATAGAAGATTTTGTTATAATAAAGAAAAACGGCTGCGAAAATATGACTTTGGCGCCAAAAAATCTGATTTCTTTGTAAAAAACACTTGCATTTCTCAAAGAAATAGGTTACAATAGTGTGTAACCCATATTTAATAAAAAATCAAGACATCAGAAAGTGAGGACCACCTATGATTACAGCAGGTGATTTCAGAAACGGAGTAACATTTGAAGAGGACGGCAACGTAATGCAGGTCATCGAGTTCCAGCATGTCAAGCCCGGCAAGGGTGCGGCATTTGTCAGAACCAAGACCAAGAACGTCCTGACCGGAGCGGTCGTCGAGAAATCCTACAACCCGACCGCAAAATTCCCGACCGCATACATCGAGAGAAAGGATATGGAATATTCCTACACCGACGGCGAGCTCTACTACTTCATGGATCAGGAGACCTATGAGCAGGTTCCCGTCAGCCCTAACGACGTCGGCGACAACTTCAAGTTCGTCAAGGAGAACATGGTCTGCACCGTCTTATCCTACAAGGGCAAGGTATTCGGCGTCGAGCCTCCCTTCTTTGTAGACCTCGAGGTCACTCAGACCGAGCCGGGTCTCAAGGGAGATACCGCTACCAACACCCTAAAGCCCGCCACTTTGGAGACCGGCGCCGAGATCAGAGTGCCGCTCTTCATCAACGAGGGCGACAAGGTCAGGATCGACACGAGAACCGGAGAATACATGCAAAGAGCCTGATCCATAACGATTTGAAAGGAAGATTTTTATGCTTACCGAAAAGGCTGCTTATCTCAAGGGTTTGATGGAGGGTCTTGATATCGACGGCTCCACCAAAGAGGGCAAAGTTCTGCTCGCGATAAAGGACGTCATCGCCGAGATTTGCGAGACCGTGGATTCCATCGACAACGATATCGACGACATCTGCGACTTCTGCGAAGCGATGGACGAGGACCTCTCGGACGTCGAAAGCGCCGTCTTTGAAGATGATGATGAAGACGACGAAGACGATGATGAATGCTGCTGCGGCTGTGAGGACGATGAAGATGACGACGACTGCGAATATGAAGTCGTCTGCCCTTCATGCGGAGACCATATCGAGCTTACGGAACCCATGCTCGAGGACGGCTCGGTAGAGTGTCCCAACTGCGGAGAGCTCCTTGAATTCGACATAGAAGAAGGGGAACCCGACGACGGCGAGTGATCCGTCATAAATACAATTTAACAAAAATCTTCGGGGTTGGGTGAAATTCCCGACCGGCAGTCAAAGTCTGCGAGCGAAAGCATGATCCGGCGAAATTCCGGAACCGACGGTAATTGGCAAATGCCATAAGTCCGGAAGAGAGAAGAAAAAGCTTTTAATGCCCGCGGATTTTTTCTGCGGGCTGGTTTTTTAGGAGAAGATAATTATGCAAACAAACAGCAAAAAAACAACGGTCACGGTAACTTTAGCGGCGCTCTTTTCGGCGATGGCTTTTTTGGTATCGCTGATATTCCACCTGCCGATAATCCCCGCGGTAAACTTCCTGAAATACGACCCGATGGACGCCGTCCTATCCCTTGAAGCGCTCGTTTTGGGACCTGTACCCGCGATCTTAAGCACCCTCGTGGTCACGGTCATAAGAATACCCTTCGGCTCCTCGGGACTTATCGGCGCGCTGATGAATTTTTTAAGCTCCGCTTCATTCGTACTACCGGTCGGGCTCATCTACAGATACAAAAAGACCATTTACGGGGCGCTTGCGGGACTCGGGTGTGCGGTTATTTCCGAGACGGTGATAATGCTCCTCTGGAACTACCTCATCACGCCTCTATATATGGGCGTCGGCAGAGACGTCGTAGTATCGCTGATGCTGCCGGGCTTCCTGCCGTTTAATTTCATAAAAGCCCTTGCCAACGCGGTTCTGACGTTTTTACTCTATAAACCGATGATAACGGTTCTTAGAAAAGCCAACCTGATCCCGAAATCCGAAAGCGTCCGGCAAAATAAAACTCTCCCGCTGATATTAAACATCGTCGGCATACTGCTTCTTGCGGTCGGCGTCATCTGCCTCATCGTATTCAAAATTATTTGACAGACTATTGACAAAATATCCCCGAAGTTATATAATATATAGGAAATCAAAATGCTGAATTCTGCGGTTTTTACCGAAAGATGAGGAAAAGACTGCGCTCTCTGTCTTTCGGAGAGCGTTTTTTATACCGATAAAACGGACGAAGCAAAATAACGGAGGAACTTAAATGAAAAGACTGTTTACATCGGAATCCGTCACCGAGGGACATCCCGACAAACTCTGCGACAGGGTCTCGGAGGCGGTTTTGGACGAGTGCATGAAGCAGGATAAGATGTCAAGAGTGGCATGCGAGGCTTTTGCGGCTACCGGCATGGTTGCGGTATGCGGTGAGATATCCACAAAGGCTGTGCTTGATATCCCCGAGATCGTAAGAAAAGCCGTTCGGGACGTCGGCTATGACCGCGCCAAATACGGCTTCGACTGCGATACCTGCGCGGTTTTGTCCACGATAAATCACCAGTCCCCGGACATCGCGATGGGGGTGGACGAAGCACTTGAGAGCAGGGGATCGGGGGAGTTTGACATCGGCGCCGGCGATCAGGGAATGATGTTCGGATATGCCTGCGACGAGACCCCTGAGCTCATGCCTATGCCGATATCCTATGCCCATAAGCTTGCAAAAAAGCTTGCGGAGCTGCGTAAATCCGGTGAGCTGACATATTTAAGACCCGACGGCAAGAGCCAGGTGACTGTTCAGTACGACTGCGACAAGCCGGTCCGCATAGACAGCGTCGTCATCTCCACGCAGCACGACCCCGAGGTCTCGCAGGAGACTATCCGTCGGGACATGATCGAAAAGGTCGTCCGGGATATAATTCCCCCGGAGCTTTTGGATAACGACACCGTTTATTACATCAACCCGACCGGGCGGTTCGTAATCGGCGGACCGCAGGGGGATTGCGGTCTTACCGGCAGGAAGATAATCGTTGACACCTACGGCGGATATTCCCGCCACGGCGGCGGCTGCTTCTCGGGAAAGGACCCGACCAAAGTCGATCGCTCAGCCGCATATGCCGCAAGACACGTCGCCAAAAACATCGTAGCCGCAGGTCTTGCAAAGCGCTGTGAGCTTCAGATCGCCTATGCCATAGGCGTTGCAAAGCCGGTCTCACTGATGGTCGACACCTTCGGCACCGGAAAAGTCAGCGACGAAGCGCTTGCAAAGGCAGTCCTCCGCGTATTTGATCTTCGACCTGCCGCGATAATCCGCGAGCTCGGGCTTCGGGACATAAGCTACCTGCCTCTTTCGGCATACGGACACATGGGCAGGGAGGATCTTAAGGTCTCTTGGGAAAAGACCGACCGCGTCGAAGCCCTTCTTGACGCCCTGAAATGAAGCGCAAACCCTCGGAGATCGCGTTCATAATCTCCTGCGTGCTGATTTTTTCGGTCGGGATCGTTCTCGTCGCGGTTAAGAAAAACATGGTCTCGGACGGTATCGAGATAATCGCGCCCGATAATTCCGCAGCCCCTGTATACCCCGTCGAGCCTTTAAACGAAGCCACAGCCGAGGACTTCATGAACGTCTCGGGCATTGGCGAGGTCAAGGCCGGGGACATAATCGCCTTTCGGGACGCCATCGGCGGCTTTGTCCGGGCTGAGCAGATAATGGAAATTTCCGGAATCAGCGACCGCATTTTTGAGCGTATTATCGATTATTTTTATAACGATCACCCCGCGGCTCCCGATCCTAAAGGGGAGGAGACAACGCCAACAGTCCCCGCCGTAACCCAAGCGGAAGCCCCCGAAGAATCAGAGTTTACCGACGCACCCCGGACATTTTCTGAGAAAAAATCATCACCAAAACAAACCGAACCCGAACCGACGGAGCCTATAGAACCCGTAAGGGAAAAGATCAACATAAACTCGGCAACTTCCGATGAAATCGCTAAAGCTCTGTTGATTTCGGAGGATCTCGCCGCTCAGATAGTCGAACTTCGGGAGAAAATCCACGGCTTTTCGACGGTAGAGGAGCTCTACCTATGTGAGGGTATAACTGACAACATTTACCGTGAAATCAAGAATTTTATAGTCATCTGAACCGTGAAAAAATATTTTAAAAATTTTCTTAAAAGCCCTTGACAAATCACGGTTTATAGTGTATAATATCTAACCGTGGCGCGGAGATCGCGCACAGGCGCTGATATAGCTCAGCCGGTAGAGCGCATCCTTGGTAAGGATGAGGTCCCCGGTCCGAATCCGGGTATCAGCTCCACGTTAAAACTGCTCAAAAACACCCGTTTTTGGGCATTTTTTATTGCTTTTTTGTTAAATGTGGTGATTTCCATCTATTTTCAAATACACCTCATTGACTAAAACTACACTGTTTTGCAAATGATTCTGCAAATTTTCTGATTTTTTATACCCTTCAAACCCGCATCAATAGGTCGTTTGAAAGGATCTGATGGTTGCAAATGTTTTGCAAATTTACCCCGCTGTCGATTGACAGTAGACGTTTTCTATAATGCTTGCGGACTCCGAGCTCAACGCTCTGCCTTTCACATAATACTTCAAAGTCATAGCAGAAGTAGTATGTCCTGCGGCTGCCTGAGCTTGCTTGATGTCACGAGTTTGATCATAGATATCTGTAAGCACCGTAGTCCTAAATCTAATAGGGGTAATGTTCTCCTCAAATCCGGTGTCTTTCTTGATATGCTCACAAATCTTTCGCACCTGTGAATAGGACAACGGCTTATCTCCACCGAACACGAACTTGTCTCCGTCTCCGGGCGTCAGATACTTGACGGCAATTTTTGACAAACCAATGTCTCTGACACTTGCCTCGGTCTTCGTAGCTTTGATTTCTGGTTGGTTCCTTGTCGGATGTGTGACAGCTCGTCTGATATGCAGAATCATGTTATCCAAATCTACATCTTCCCATTTCAAGCCGAGAACCTCTTCAAGCCGTAGAGGGTGCAGCGTCTGGAGCGCCAGATAAGCCCGGTCAGATTTGAGCTTAATCTTGTCAAGATTCTGAATCAAAAACCGCATCTGATCAACACTATATTCCTTTGTTGATTTGCTCGCCCTGCCCGTGATTTTGAGACGTTTGGAGTTAAGAGGATTCCTACTTATAATCCCGTCTTCGAGAGCCGTGTTGAATATCATGTTCAACACCTGCCTTGTTTTCATCTTCGACGGCTTTGCGACATTCATATTGTTAAACATTGTCTGCACGTCTTCCGTGGTGATATCTTCAACAGCCATGTCCCCAAATGAAGGAATGATGTATGACGAGAGTTGCCTCATATATGTTTCCGAAGTAACAGTCTCAATATTCGGTTTAGCATATATGTTAAACCACATAAGAGCATATTCCTTGAAGTTATGCTTTTCTTTGACATTCGAAGCAGTCTCTTCATCATAAAGCTTGATGAGCTTCTCGGCGTACTCCTGTTCGGTGTTTGCGTGAATCCAAATGCGCCTTCCGTTTAGCATTATTGTTCTGTTAATTTTAGGCATTGTATCATCTCCTTGAGAGTCAGCAATACCTGTTCGATTTATGCAATTATCAAGGTACCGTAGCGAGTCGCTAAGCGTCTCTCTTAATAATAGCATATTTTCATCTACTTTGCAACTGTTATTTTCTATATCCGTATGCATATACCTCTCTTTCATAATTAAAGGCTACCATTAGGCAGCCTTTTTATAATATGAGTGAGACGGCAGCAACTTCGTACCGCCGTCTCCATATAATCACGACTTTAATCCCAGACGCAGGGCTCGATGCCTATTCAAAGCATCTATGGTTAGAATCACTCCTGCTCCTGTATGGTAATCTGCACAACACTCTCATCTGTAAGCGTCGCCGAACCTCCGGTGATCTTGCCGTCAGCATCGACAATCAGCGTAATAGACTTGATACTGTTTCCGTCTTTACCGGGAGCACCTGCCGCGCCATCTTTGCCGGCTGCACCCGGAGCACCATCTTTACCATTAGTGCCGTTTGTGCCATCCTTGCCCTTCAAAGAAGCAAGCCACTCTTCCTCGGAACCTACGTCAGGGTTCTTCTCCTTGGCGATTTCATATGCGCTTTTGCCGTCAGCCCCATCCTTTCCATCAGCACCCGGCGCACCTGTTGCCGGAATGGTCATCCATTTCCCATCCAATCCTTTTTGTTTGACGATTCGATAGCCTGCATTATGTACCATGTCGCCTATTTTGGCGCTGGGTAATATAGCATTGATCTTTGCGTCGCCACCGTTAATTATCTCGTCAGACACAAGTATCTCTTCGGGAGAGTACAGCTTTTTATAATCTGCCATTGTGGCACCTCCTGTCATAAAACAATATTTTTATATTGTGGGAACATTATAAATGCTCCCACTCGTCCATCATTTCCGTATAGAGCTCTGTGATATAGGAATTTCCCTCCAATTCATCATGATAAACCGAATATGCGCTTGTTATCCTTTTGAGCTCTAAGGGAGTAAGCTGTTTAACACTTTTCTTTTGTGTGTAAGTGTTTTCAAGAATAAAGGCTAAAGACTGCTTGCTTGCGTGACCCTGCTTTTTGAGCATATTGCGAACATCAGTTCTAAATTTGTCATCTTCTTCGTTCTGAGCTTTTAACATGTCTTCGATTCTGTCAAGACGCTTGTCTACGTCTTCAGAATTAGCCTCGTTTCTCACAAAGCCTCTTACCTTTTTGTGGACAAATGTAACAACCATAGTCACAATCGCGCAAAAAGAGAGTATGTACCCAAAAGAACTACCAATGAGTTTGTACAATTCTAATCTGTCCATAGCCCCTCCTTACTGTTGAACGATGAGGGTGTTATAGCCTTTGGCTTTCAGCTCGTTTTGGAGTTTTACAGCATTATCCTTTACCGCAAATGCTCCTACCTGAACCTTATAAAGTCCGTTAATAGACACTACATAAGCATCATCAAACCCCTCCTTGACGAGCTTAGACTTCAAATTTGATGCATTGGACTTGATAGCAAAAGCACCGCATTGAACTTTATATATTGTCTTTTTAGTGTCGGCTGTTGAACAGGACGCATAATAGTTGCTGACTTTCTCCAAGAATTTCTTCCAGTGGGGGAGTATGTAAATGGGACAGTTCTTCCTTGATCCGACAACGGTTTCGTCTTTGCCGTACATCCAGTAATTATGGGTGTATACGTCGTATTTTGGATCAAGCCCATACTTCTTGCAAAGATAAGCAACAAGCTTCGCAACAGTTTCTTCCGACTCAGAATCAGCGCTGATGCATTCAATGGCGATGGTGTCAAGGTTTCCTCCAGTTTGCCCGCCTCTGTGGTCTTTTCTGCGCGTTGATCCGTCTGCGGCATGCCAACCTCTTTCAGACTCATCAAGATTCTGCCAAATGTCGTTGTGCCACACATAGAAGTGAACTACGACGCCATTCATATTCCCGTTATATGTGGCTCTTGTATATTGTTCAGCCGCATTTGTTCCCGATGCAACTTTGATATCATCCGTGTTATGAACGGTGATAGCTTTGGGCTTGCCGGTGCCGTCATTGAGTTTAGCGCAAGGTTTCATCTTATCGCCCTTCTGAACATAGCTTGCAACATTTTTTGTGGCAACTAAGTTGTCGGGAATAATTTTTTGGTTAATGGTGAGTTCATTGTTTCCGATTTTTACTTTAACAATCTTGTCGGGTTTTAAAAAGGTTGCCATAATTAAGCCTCCTCTTCATAACTTTCTCCAATGGTAAAGGTTCCGTTGGTAAGTTCCCAAACGGCAGATTCAATTAGATTCCTAAGCGAAGCGACGTCCAAAGTGAAGCCTTTACTCTCAAGGAATTTAAGAACATAATCCAGCTTCTCCTCACCTCTGCCCGAACCGGCAAAGAGTTGTTCAGCCGCCTGAACCGCAACCTTAACCCATCTCTCGATTTCCGAATATTTCTCGTCGCCGAGCTTCTTTTTGAGCAACGGAACAACGATAGCGGACACAATAGCGATAACGAGCGTAATAACTGCGCCCAAAACAGTGGTTAAATCAATAGTCATATTCAGTTACCTCCTTAATCTCAGCCTCGGACTGCGGACAGCTTTTCTTTCTGCAAGCTTTTTCTGCAATACCTTCGGCAACTTTTATTACTGCTAAAAACCCGCCCTCTGCGCTGAAGAATCCAAACAGATTCTCCGTCAGAGTAACGGGTTCATTTCCTGTGGCTATAAAAACGGCGAGTATCGTAATAACATAGGCTATCAGCAGCACAAACATCATAACGATAATTGCCTTAGAGAATCTTAGCGCCTTTTTAACTCCCTCTAAGGGCTCTTTATTCCCCGCCATTCATCTTCTCCAATTCCTTTTTAACAGCATCACGCCATTTCTCAGGAACTTCATCGAGTCCGATGTTTCCAAGCAATACCTGTAAAGCTAAAAACTTAACCATTACTTAGCACCTCCAACAATGAATTCCAAAAGTGCTGCTTCTGTTGCGGCAACTCTTTCTTCCAAAGTGATTTCGGGGATCGGAGGAATGGGGATATTGCCGTTGAACAACTCTTCAAAGTTCTTCTTGACATATTCCTCCGACTCATTAGTACGGAAGTATACCTCCTCTGCTTCGTACATTTTTGAGGATTCAGTATTTTCGCCTTCAACGGTAACTTGGGTTATATTTTCCCGGAGCCACACATCGGCTCCACCGCCAGGAAGCGCCATATACATAATCTCCAACGGTTTATTTGTAAATTGAACTTTCATTTATGACTCCTTTCGTAATCACTGATAATTTTTGCCGCGATACTAAAGACTCTCCTAAATTGCAACTTACGTTCAACTTTCCTTATGCGCAGATTTAGATAAATTCGCTTCTTCTTCATCTTCTTCGGGTTGGGACAAAAGTATCCTTTGTAAGAACATAATCGTCGCGCCTGCTCTATACTCATTCTGCGCGTTCTTATAAAACGCAGCATCGTTCGTCTTGCTCTTATGAATACCCTCGGTCTTACCGTTACAACAGCATCCGCATGTATCACAAACGCCATCGCGTCCAATGGCGTCTCGTCAATACAGCATATCTGCCAGTTTGGCTTGATTGCAATACCAAGGTTGTCTTTGGCGTATTTGATTATCTGTTTCACTGCAATTTTTAAATCCCGCCTGCTTGAGCCAAAGTAAATTTGGTCGTCCATGAAGTACAGCGCGTGAGAGATTAGCTTTGTCTGTCTGCCACGTCTCTCTTTGTGTAAGCCCGTTGCATATCTGTACAGGAACGACATTAGATACTGAGCCGCAGATTCCGAAGGCAGTGCTCCTATCATGAAGCCCTCGTATCCCTGCACCCTATGCGACTTGAGAAGCTCTTCCCATAGCCACAATATAGCATTGTTCCCGCAGTCGCGTTCGAAGAATTTCATGAAAGTTTCAAGTCTCATTGACGGGAAACATTTGGTAACATCAAGTTTTACATAATACTTACACTTACGAGAGTATCTCTGATTATGGGATTGTGCCCATTTAAAAGCGGCATTATCCTTTTCAATCCACCTTTGAATCATACAGACTCCGTATGACTGACCCTTGCCTTTGATGCTTGATACTTGCTGAGGGACTATCCGTCGGCGCCATATCTCTTCACAGGAATATTTTGCCACATAGTCTAACGTCTGCTGAATAGCCGATTCTTTGCCAATCTGCCTTTGCTTTCCCGAAGATTTGTCAACCATATCTCTAATAATTACAGGAGGAAGAGACAAATTTCTTTCTGAAATTCTTCGGGACACCTCTTGAGCCACATGCTGAGAAGCTTCAATAAATGCTGTATGATCAAGTGTCTTCAGGGCGTCGATATACTCTTGCTTCGTCATATGACCAAATTCACACAGCAATTCACGAAAAGCGGATTTTCGCTTATGTCTGTTTATACAGTCATAAACCCATGGTGTAATTACCTGCCAGTCTTCAATATCGATTTGCTTACAACTTCGTACCATCTTTTCCTTTCTTTTACGTTGCATCCGTAAGTTTCTTTATCTTACGCTTCGTATGAACAAGACTTATTTGCCTTGCTTTCGGGAACAGACCGGGACTTTCACGCACCTCGTAAAGCCCGAGTCGGACAGAGACTTTTGATTGCTTATGATCTCATCCGAGCCCTCTCGGGTTTTATTTGATACCTACTAACCCCGTGGTTCTCTCTGTTCAATTTTCCCCGCAGGGAGGGGACAGACAAATGTCTGCCTGCTGTTCTTTTCCGCAGCCGCCGTACAGCGCAAATATCATAATTAAATTCCTGAATTCCGGGCGACGATGTTCCAGTTCGCGTTCCCCACAGCGTTGTTGCCGTTGCCGCAGGCACCCGCCCCGCAATGAGCAACCCCGTTGTTGAGGTTACCGCGAGCAAGCCACGGCCCACACGCTGTACGACCCCATATATAAACAACAGCAAAGCTGTCGTTCACAACTAAGTTTAATTAGTATAATAAAATATTATAGCATGACATAATCATTTTCAAAGGGGCTATGCCCCTCTGTGCGGCTTACGCCGCCCATTCACCCCGGTTCCCGTTAGGTGAAAGCCGGGCGACGAGGGTCCAGGACGCGTCCCCCACAGCGAGGTGGCCGCAGCCGCAGGCACCCGCCCCGCAAAGAGCAACCCCGGCGTAGAGGTCACCGCGAGCAAGCCACTCTCGGATTCCCTCGGTGGCGGCTAACAGATAGAATGCGTCCCTGCTGTAAGTTAAGCTCGAACCGCCGGTAACGTCAATCGGGAAGAATACGCCTTTATTATATCCAAGACGTTTAACATACCACCAGTTTGTCGAGGCGGGTTGTTGAATCTTAACCCCGCTTGCCTTGTAGTCGCCAGTAATAGTTGTGGAATACTTGGCGGTTTCTCTGCAAACATAAGGCTCATACCAATAGGTACCGTCGTCTTTCTTAAAAAGCTTAAGGATGACATCAGACAAGACTTCCCAACCGCCGTTCATGAATTCAATGCCCTGAATCTTGCCCGGATATTTACCGCTTGTGTTGTTCTTCGGCGAGCCGTCGTTTCCAAGAACACAATCAGTTGTGCCGTTTGCCCAGTGGTAAGAGAAGATTCGAGTGGACTCAGCTGTTGTATCAAACACGGTGTCAGTGTTGACGTACACAGCGATATAGTCAGTTTCCGAAATTCTCACCTTTTCAACGCTTGTGACAACCGCCCCGGCTTGTCTCGTAACGCTATAGGACGACGCTGCCTGTCTGTCGGTGCTCGCGGTAGTTCCAATGAGAACTCCCATTCCGGGCTCATAATACGCACCGTCAGCCTCGCTAAGTACAACACGCTTTACGTTAGTCTCAGATACCTTTGCGGTGTGATAAGCATTATTGTTGCAGCACCCCTGAATGATGCCGTCTGCGGTAAGAGAAGCATACTTGATGTGCAACATAATCTTGATGAATGCATCATCGGCGGTAGTGCCTCCGCTGTAACCGGTTCCGGTTGCCGCTGCAACGGTGTGAGTGGTACTGTGAGACATGGTGTATGCTGTAGGGATAACTCCGGCATACGAAGTCATCTTGTTGTTGACCGTGTGGTTAAAGTATTTGGAGTGAACAACCCACGGACGGACATTGTTGCTCTTAGGTCTTACCGCTTCGTCCAAAGGCGCAATACCCTTTACGGGGACATTTTCGGTAGAAGAGTAGTGCTCCTCATATCTGTCATCATAATCCACGACGCTAAAATAACCGGACATCTGTAAAACACCAACGAAGTGGTCAGGACTGTATCTCTGGAAATTATCGGTAATGCCTGAGATGGCGGTGATTTGAGGCTCCAAAGTCACGGGATCAACAACAAAGTTGCAGTCCACGCATGCAAAGAGGGGATTACCTGCATAATCATCCTTGCCTGCAACTGTATCAGTGGACGCGGCGCAAGTCATATGCTCATTATCTCCACCCCTTGTTCCTGTCGACACTGCGGTTGACTTGGAAAACGATACCCATCCATGCCACGGAACACGAGTAATGGAATACCACCTGTCACAGAGCTCGGTCAATCCGGCAGGAGTCATGACATTGACGCCTTGCGCGACGAACCACTGTCGCATTATTTTGTTGTATGTGGCGGCGGTGCCGTCAAATTCCTGATACTTATTTCTTATTACATCCGCGATCTCATGAAGTGTGGTGTCGCGGGGAAAGTTTACCTGCTGTGCCATTTAAAAGCCCTCCTTTAAAATCCTTACCTTTTTGGGTTCGTTCAGCTTTTTACCTACGTCTTTTGCTTCTCAATTCCGAACAGACTTCACGGTGAAACAATTGAAAACGTGATGTATTTCATCACGATGCTCTATGGAATGTACGCTTGGGCAAAACGATACGACAAGAACACAAAGACGGAATCGCTCGAAATCAAAGCGAGAAAGCTCGGGGCTCTCGGCAACACCGTCACCGCCGCAATTTTTCTGGTCGGCACAATGCTATATTATATATTCCTCAAGAATGTACCTGTGTTCGGAACTCTTGATTCTGACCCGTTTGTAGATTCAATAACTTCAGTGCCTGCATACATCGCTCAGCTCTTTATGGTGCTCGGATTCAGAGAACAATGGATTTACTGGTTTATTCTTGATGCGGGAAGCATCTTTCTGGCTGCCCGCGCAGGGTCTGCGGTAATGGTAGCGCAGTTCATCTTTTGGACGCTCAATTGCGTTTATGGATATTTAACTTGGTCAAGACTTTCAGGTCAAAGAGACGATAAGATAGGAGGACGATAAATAATGTATGACATCTATACAAGAGACGTCGCCGCTGATATAGTTGATGTCTTTGAAAAAACTCTTATGAATGCGGGAATTAAAGTACCGAGTCCGGAAGACGACGAAAGAGACCCGGACAATTGTGCTTGCCTTTACGGGAGCGTTTACTACAATGTTCTGGATGAAGTGGAAAATATGCTGATTAACTTGTTATATGAGCATAACAGTGGCTACGATGATATTATAACAGGAAAATTTTCCGGAAATAAATAACGGAGGTACTTCATGGCAAACGATTGTTATTTTGAGATGATGGTGCAGGGCAAACGGAGTGACTGTGAAAAATGGATGAAGAAAATGGAGTCTTATGACGAGCCCAACCACTTCTATCGAATCTTTTCATCTGACGTTTATGAAGAGGGAGGAGACGATGACAATTACTACATCAAGGTTTGTGGAGACTGCGCTTGGTCTTTGGAAACATGCTGCAGAACATCAGGGTATTCCAACGGCGTTGACTTGTTTGCAGTCAACACTAAGGAGCTAAACCTCAGAATGGAAGCTTACTCTCAGGAGGAGGGAATAGGTTTTCAAGAGCATTATATTTATGACAATGGCAAGTGTATCACTGATGAATGTGAAGACTGGACAAGCTTGTATTATGACAACTCAGAATATTCGTCCTTTGAGGAGTTTAAATCAGAGTATGACATTCCGGAATATGTAACAGAAGCAGACTTAAATGAAGCCGGTTGCTATGAAACCGGAGGTTTTTCATGGTGGAATGAGTGATTTATAACAAATATTAAAGATTTGTAATGAAGATGGGCTGAATCTGATACATAAATCAGTCGCTCCTGCTGTCAGCAAGAGAAACACTTTGAATATGCCTTTTTGAGCATACCGGCTAACGCAAATGAACTCGCGAAAATGTTCGCGAGTTCTGCCGAGCCAAAACAAGTTTTGGCTCGGCAAGCCGATATTACAGATTGCAAATCATATTTTGAAACTTTTAGGGAGGCAATAATATGGAGAAATACATAAAGGAAGCCCAGACGGTTGCAGATGCAATACTGACCTTGGCAGAACATCCGTCCAGACTTGATAATTTTAAGTCTTATCTTTCTTATCATTTTGATACTTGGCTTGAAAAATATGCCGATTGCCCATTGAGAATGGCTTCCGAAATGAAAACATTTTCGGAGATCAAGTGTGACTAATTTAAGGAGGAATAAAAAGTGAGAGACCCAAAAAGACTCGACTCGTTTTATGACGAGATGAAAAGAATCCACAAGGAGGCTTTCCCCGACTGGCGCTTCGGGCAGCTTTGCTCCAACTTCTTTGGTTGGCTTATGACCGAAAAGAAAGTAGACCTTTTCTTCCCCGAAGAAGATAAGATGATCGAATACATAAAGGAGTTCACCAAATACAATGAGTAAAGAAAATTCGCTAAAAGATGTGATTGCCGAGATGAAACGCGCCCTTATAATTGTCCGCTTTCATACGAACGATGAAAGCTCCCCATATTATGACTGCCCCGTCGTAGTATTTGGAAGACAGGAGGAAATTGATTCTTTGCCGTGGGATTTTGAAAGGTTCTTTCGGAATCATGAGGACGAAGAATTGGATTACGACGTCATTCTTGAGTCTGTTCTGAACTATACGAAACTTCACTGCGAAAATGTCTGCGGTTCGATTGCAACTTGCGATTTCGTCCGCATCATTGATGTGTAAAGGGGGAGCTCTTTATGAACAAATGTGATTATTGTATAAACGACTGCCAATGCACTTCGTCTCAGCGCCGCATTTGCATAGAATCTGATTATCAATCATTTCAAATCTTTGAAGAGCCAAAAGAAGCCTGCTTTGATAACCGCTGGGCGGTTTGTGGGTTTGATTTTCAGAAAGCTTTGCAAATAATTGAAAATATAGAAAAAGAGAGCGGCAAAGAGGTTCTTAGACGAATAGTCGGGCGCTACGGAATTGAGGTTATATTCAAAGACGGTACTATTCTTCAATGGGTTCCTGCCTCAGATCGCTCTCGCGGACGTAAATTCGGCAAGATGTGGTGCGACAAAAATATCAACGGGGATATTCTTCGCGACGTCATTATGCATTGCTATTACGGCAAGCGTGAAGATATAATCTGGATTTAATTCGGGTTTTCCAAATAGATAAACTATGAAAAATGGGTGATAAATTATGTGGAAAGAGCTGGAAAACAAATTAAACAAGAGTGGACGCAAATGGGAGCCCTGCGAAGGCTATATGTCAGACAGGAGCGCCAAGTTGTTTTGCGAGAAGTGCGGGAAATCCGTTGGTATGCACGATATTACATATACTAATCTCGAATCCATTATGTATTGCGGGGACTGCGTGCAGGAATACATAAAAGAATGTCCAATCAAGCTGGATTGCGGAACTGTTATCTCAGATCACGGTGCTTTTGTAGAAATGGAGTATACGGATAACTACTATTCAAGAATGGTAGTCGACAAAACTTGCTACTTTAATAAAAAAGGTAGATACATTAAAGCAAAAGGCAAGAGATACTATATTTAAACATGCTTAGAGTTGATTAACTGGTTAGGAGGTAGCAAAGTGGATATTAACAGTTTAATCTCAGCAGCGCCTGATAACTTTGTAATCCAAAACGCACTGGCAAAGTGCGCCGAGGTCGTTGACTCTCACAATAAGATACTGTGTTCAATAAGCGGAGGCTCAGATAGCGATGTAATGCTTGATATGATGCTTAGGTGCGGTTCAAGAGGCAAAACGGATTTTGTATTCTTTGATACGGGGCTTGAATACAAAGCGACACTCGAACACTTGGATAATCTTGAGGGAAAATATGGGGTTCACATTGAGCGTTGCAAGCCAGTAAAACCTATCCCGGTTTGTGTAAAAGAATACGGTATACCGTTTTGGAGCAAATACGCTTCTGAACTGATAAGCCGACTTCAAACGCATGATTTTCAGTGGGAAGACAGCGATTACAATACATTGGTGGACAAATATCCAAAATGCAAAAGTGCTATTAGGTGGTTTTGCAACGAATCGAGTGGCAGCACGACACAATTTATAATCAATCGTGCTCCATATATGAGAGAATATATGATCAACTACCCCCCCGGTTTAAAATATCGAATAAATGTTGCATGTATGCAAAGAAGAAGGTAGCAGAGCGCTTTAAGTCGGGAAAGAAATATGATTTAGACTGCATTGGCGTTCGACAAGCTGAAGGAGGTGTGAGAGCATCTGCATATCAAACTTGTTTTGACGAGGATGTTGACGGAACTGACAGATTCAGACCAATTTGGTGGTTGAGGGATTCTGATAAAGAGGAATACTGCAAACATTATTCTGTTGTTCACAGCAAGTGTTACACAGAATATGGAATGAAGCGTACCGGGTGCTGCGGATGTCCGTTCTCCAAGTCCTTTGAGGAAGAATTGGAGATAATGAGAAGATACGAACCGCAACTTTACAAAGCAGCTACAAATATTTTCGGTAAAAGTTATGAGTACACGAGAAAATACTATGAATTCAAAGAGAAAATTAGGTTAGGTCAGAAAACAATAAAAGATTAGTTTTATGCGGTGGCGGAATAGGTAGACGCTATGAATAGTTTGCACGTCGGAAGATTTTCAGATTAAGCTATCGCCAAAATAAGAAAGGGCGTTAGAATCGGTTTGTAAAAGTGGAGACTTGATGGACGAAGAAGAGAAAATTAAGCGTTGCAAGGAGGTAGATTTATTTGAAGCCCACAGGTATAACTCGTAGAATTGATGATCTTGGACGAATCGTGATTCCCAAAGGAATCAGGCAGGAACTCGGCATTCAAGATTATGATCCGCTTGAGATTTATATTTCAGATGAAGGAGACGTCTTATTAAAAAATATAAAACAGTCAAGGAATTATGGGATGAGTTCGGTGACGTTCCTATGAATCCGGAAACGGAATGTATTGAGGTCGAATGGCGAGGTTTTCCTGCCGGTACTCATCGTGAGGAAATTTGGCATTGGTTTGAAAGACGCTACGGAGTCAGTGTGCACGATTTAATGTTTGGAAAGTGAGGTAAGATAAATGTCTTGCTGGACTTACATCAGAGGAACAATCACAGTCTCTCCTATGGGCAGGTCTCAGGCTGAGAAAAGATACATTCTCGACTCGGTTCTTGCTCACTTACCGAGAGTAACTGGTTTAGAATCGGATATGAACGTATATGTCATACAAAAGAACGGATTCAATGAGTCATGTTCTCATGACGAATTCGGGCAGTACAGCGAACTTGGTAACGGATGGCATCGGTTTAAAACTCAAACTAAATACATTATCGTAGTAGATGCCAACCTCAGAGACAGATTTTTTGAGAGAACGATGAAGGAATTTTCCAACTGGCTTTGCAGACTGTCAAAAAGGGTAGACGTAAACGATGTTTTAGTAGAGGTCGGCGCTGACTATACCGACCACTCATACATATTCCGTAACGAAAACAATGTTTTCGGAGAAATGTTTGAGTGGCCAAGTTGGTGCGACAAAGGGGAGTCAAACTGGTGTGAGTTCATGATGTGGAGTCGTGCAAAGGATTCTGACTACCCCATGATGCTCGCCTACAAATACTTTGACGACCCAGATAATGATGCAGAGGTTGAAAGAAGAATCAAATATGATCAGGAGTAGGTTTAGAAGATGAAAAGCGAGGATTTAATTTTTAATAAAGTTGTGCGAGATGGTAGAACCCGTGATTACTGGTTCCAAGTTGTCGGAGCGACAAAGGAAGAGCTCACCAAGAAATACATGGAGCAATCCATGATTGAGGTCTCCGAGGTAGTTTACAGCCCAACTGACGGACAGTGGGGAATCAAAAGACTATTCCCATTTAACTTCGATGTCATCACACCCGACGATGAAGAGCTGAAGAACATAATTGTAGGTGAGGTTTTGAACTTACTCGGTGAGACTAATGAGGAGACATAAATAATGGAGGTTCGTCTTTGGGGATATAAGCTTGATGACTATCATGTGCTGAGCCAAATGTTTGACAGGAACGATGAGGTTTCTTGGTGGCTTTTTACACTCCAAGACCCAGTCAAAAATGGTGTCGTCAAATGCGGCAGCAATAGCGCCGCCAATGAAATACTGTGGCAAATGGAGCAGATTGACCCGTACAATTTTGAGTGGAACGGACAAAAGTTAACACTCGATGAATGCTGAATAGAAGAAAAGTTTTACAGGAGGTTCGCAAGGTTTGAATAAGCAAAAGTATATTAAAGGCAAGGGAATTTTGGTTGGCACATTTACAGACTGATGAGTTGAAAGGATAATAAAATGATGTATCAAGCTGTATCGGTTGCAAGGCACATAATTACATATTGTAATAAGCAAGGCAAGCCTATTAGCAATTTAAAACTTCAAAATCTTCTTTATTTTGTATGGATTGAATATTATCGAAGGACAAATTCAGAGCTTTTCTTTGAAAATATATATGCTTGGGCAACAGGACCGACAGTACCTACTGTATACTATGAGTTTGGGTGCTTTGCAGGATTGCCAATAAGAAGAGAATACGCAGAAGAATGCACAGAGGATGCTCGGATAATTGATGATATAGTTAACCAGTATATCGACATACCTGTCGCCAAACTTGTCGAGATGACTCATGAGGACGGCGGGTCATGGCAAGCTGTGTATCAGGGTGGAATAGGAGCAAAGCAGATAATTCCGTTTTCACTAATCAAAAACATGAAAGCTAAAAGAAAAACAGTGCAGATGAGGTTAGAATATGAAAATACAATTTTACATACCTGATGATGAAATCATTCCGACTCAACTTAGAGTCAAGATAGACGACAAATACGATGTTTATTACAGCAAAGTTCACAATGAGTTTGCATGGGATTTCACATTTTACAATGACGCCAAAGATTGTTATGAAACATTGCTTGACGAGATGGTCTCCAGAATGTGCAGTCAAAGTGAAGATCATGGTTCATCTTGGCGTGAAACAAAACGAGAAATCATCAAGAAGAGCGAAGATTGGTGGAGCAGTATCGTGGTCAGAGTTTATTTCAGGATAAGGGATGCATGGTGATATAAAATGTCTGTAAAAATAGTATGTGATTTGTGTGGTAAGGATGCTGTAGAAGGGGATTTGTTCTACCAATGTATGAAGATTGGAATTTAACAGCCCAAGGAAAAGTAGTAGGCAAGCTTCACTTAGGCATAAAACCTTGTAATGCTAATTTATGCCCAAAACACGCAGAACTTATTGCAAAATGGATTGATACTTTTAATAAAAGCTGAGTCGAGGAGCATTTTAATGCGTTGCGAAGATATTGGATTCCAAAACTACATGTGCACCTATGGAATAAATTTGCCTTGGCTGGTAACTGACCCTACCGAACCCGACAAACCGCCGAGAATAGGCGGAGCCTCTATAGATAAGTGCCTATTACCCGAAATATTAAAACTTTGGGAAATGGGAATTAAAACTACCGGATGTTGCTGCGGTCACGGGCACCCGGACGCGGCATATATCGGTGTCTCGCCGGAGTATATTCCTCGTATGAAGGAGCTCGGATACGAGATTCGTTTTAATGAGTGCAGACCGGGAGACGAAGACAGCTTTGTACCGAAAACAAAACTAACATATGAATCGGCTGACAAAGGGTTTAATAAATGGGACGATTTTGAGGCATGGCAATACGCTTTAAACGAATCAAAGGAAAAATAGCTTTTATTTATGGAGGATATATGAAGTATATTATATTATTTTTAAGTATGCTGTTTTGTCACATAGTTGATGATTATTATTTGCAAGGATGGCTTGCGTCGGCAAAACAAAAAGATTGGTGGAGAAAGAACGCGCCAGAATCATTATATAGAAATGACTATATAATGGCATTAGCAGAACATGGTTTTTCGTGGACATTTATGATACATCTTCCGGTTATAGTTTACAGTGTAATTCTTAATATATCAATTATTCCGCAATGCTTTATAATTACATTTGTAATTAACTGGATCATCCATGCAATAACAGACAACGCAAAAGCTAACAAGAAGAAGATCAATTTGATTCAAGACCAAACAATCCATTTTTTACAGATCATCGCCACATATATCTTTTATACTGTTGCATGTTTTTGATATAATAATAAAAGTTAAGTTTTACATGGGGTGACGTAAGTGAGAGCGAGTTGGTATCCATATTTTGATAAAGACGAAGAAGACGGGGTTAACTGTCAGTGTGGCAGGTGCTTGTTTTTGACAAAAGAAGAATTAACGCCGCCTAAAACCATCGTTGTGTGTCCTGAGTGTGGAGCTAAAATTACATATGTTACAGGACTAAACCCAGGAATCGGCGAGTTACGAAACAGTTTTATGAAATATTTATAGTATTAGATATGGAGGATAAAAATGGGATATTATGTAGAAGGAGAAGGGGTAATTGCTTTTGAACGCTTTCTCAGCGAGAATGAAATTCAAAAAATTAAGACTGATTTAGAGATACTTAATCCCAATTTCGCGGGGATTGATTCGCATGATCCCTCGATGCCGGAATACGACGATCGTTCAGTTGTGTATTTATCATATGAGGGCAACTATTACTCTGATAACGTAGAAAAAGCATTGAACTCAGCATTAGACGTTCCGATCTCAGTAGGGTTAATTGAATTTGTAGGAGATGACGTCACGTTTTGGAGATTTATATATCAGGATGGAGAATGGAAGTATCAGGACGGGAGGGTTGTATATGACTAATAAGTGGAAAATGGAGCTGATACTTAAAAGTGGTGCGCATGCAATCGGGTATTATTTGGGCACTGAGTCAGAGCCGGGAGATATAACCAGTAAATTGCTGACAGGTTCTCCAAATGCAGTGAATGTAATTCGTGGTGAACATGAAAATGAATGGGTATCATTTTGCGTAGGGGAAATTGCGGCATGTCTTATAACCTCAGAAGCGATGTAATGAATGATCAACTATGAAAAGGATGACTGTAATGGAATATTGCGTTTATTATGTAACTCCAAACGGAGAAAGAGCATTGCACGGATGCGTGCAGGGAAAGTCTGAAGATGAATGCTGGCTCAGGGCATGCGAAAGATTCGGAAAAGAAAACATTTACGGATTCACAAGAATAAAATAAGGAGGGATTAAATGTTTGAAAAAGTCAATCCCAGCCACCCCGATAAAATTGCCGACAGAATTGCAGGCGCAATCGTTGACCTTGCTTACATGAGGGAGACAGATCCAAAGATTGCAGTCGAGGTTTTAATAGGTCATGGTCTTTGTTATATCATAACTGAGACGTCTGCTAAACTGCGTTCAGAGGATATCGGTGATGCAGTTCGTAGAATCTCGGGAGATAAAGATATTAGAATTCAGTGGGTAGACACAGAACAAGATGAACACCTTGCTGATAATCAATCTCACGGTTTTCGTTGTGGAGACAATGGGATTTTTAAAGGTATGCCTGTGACATCAGAACAAAAGGTTCTTACAAATATCGCAAAAGATATATATAAGTATTATCCAACTGATGGGAAATATATCATGGATTACTATGATAAATATGGATCACCCAAAGAAGAACGGTTGATAATCTGCCAGAGTAACGTCCCTACCGGGCAGCTTTGGAAAGAGTGGTCAGGGGCGTGGAAAATCAATCCGCTCGGCGAGTGGACGGGAGGTCTCGACGTAGATACCGGCGCTACCAACCGCAAGCTCGGCTCCGATATGGGTGATTCAGTGACCGGCGGAGGTCTTCACGGCAAGGATTTATCCAAGGCAGATGTTTCCGTAAATATTTACGCCTTCCTGAAAGCGCAGCATACTGGTAAGCCTGTAGAGCTGTTATGCGCAATAGGAGACGATACCGTAGACGGGCGTCCGTATTCCGAAATTGTCGAAGAAGCTCGTGAATACATCAACTCAATCGGCGGTTTTGAAAAGTTTGCAGAGTGGGGGCTTATAAGATGAGCGACAAGACGCTGTTTACAGAGCTTAATGACGACAAGACAATTCTCAATCTGGCAACCGTTTGGGACATCGGCAAATTCGAGGTGCCAAATCCCAGAGTTTATGGAGTTTATTTTGAATACGGCACAGATGTTGTCTTTCGTGAACACTTTGAAACAGAAGCTGAAAGAGATGCAAGGTTTGAAGAAATTAAGAACATTGTTTTAAGTATGAACCTTGAGCCAAAAAATGACTTTCCCGAGTACAAAATAACAAAGGCAGAAATATAATCAAGAAATTTCCAAATTTTAGATAGCTATAGTTCATGGGTGAGCCGGCACCAAAAATCTGAATTCATATTTAAAATCGAGTGTAAGTTGGCAGACAACAGAAGAACCGGCAATTCAAAGAATGATGCGCCGCTTGGCGGCGCACATTCTTTTTTGGAAAAATTATTGCAACATCTTGAATTTGTTTTAAATATATGATATAATTTACAAAAGGAGAAATGATTCATGAGTGATTTTGATGAGTTTGAGATTCTTAGCAGTGAGGATTTAGAGGAGTTTGACTCGTTTATATCTGAGCTCGTTAACGAAATAGAAGAGGAAGATGAGCAAACTTCCGTTATTGACTTTAGCATGTATAAGACAATGCAAGTATCACTTGCAAAGATCAAATCAATGTTTAAAGGTACCGGAGCTTCCGTATCTTATAAGTTGCATGAACCCTATAGAAGTGTAGGTTATATCTCAATCGTTGGTAAGAACTTATCAATTGAAAATCCAAAGGTTTTCGCGGCTATTTCAGGTTTGGCTTCAAATGTTGAGATATATCCGAAAACCAATGGCACGGTTCAGATAAATCTTACTTATCACGGACTAACTAAACCTATAGATTAAGGAGGAAATGATGGACAAAGTTAAGTGCTTTGATGTTGCTGAAATGGTAATCAACGAGGCGTCATCACAGTTTGGAATCCTTTGGAAGGTCGACAATGAAAAGCTTCAAAGATTAAAGGAAAATTGCGATTTAATTGATGAGCTTTCAGATGACAGTTGTGGAGTCTCATTCGACGCCTTCGTTGATGAAATCACTATGGACATCTCTATCACGCTGGAGTGCGAGGAATTGATAGCCGATAATAAAGACCACGTCATTTATCATTTGATGGACGCAGCAAAGGCTATAAATTTGTTTGCAAGAGACGGAAACCTGTGCATAAAACTCAGGTTTGGTTCAATATGGAAAAGAACAATTTAAGACACTGATTCAAAAGAAAAAGCCCTGCATACGCAGGGCTTTGGTATTTTTTGAACTCATGAAATATAATGTAAAGGAGGCAGCGATGAATAAACATCGAAGAAATAAGTTAAGTGAGGCGATCGGGTATTTAGACAACGCTCTGCAAATTATCTCAGATGTAAGAGACGACGAACAAGATGCTTTGGATAACATACCTGAAAATCTTCAGCAAAGTGATAGGTATTCAGACATGGAAAATGCAGTGGATACAATGGAAGAAGCGATAGACGACATCGGCATCATATCTGATAAACTTCAGGAAATTTAGAAAAGGGGATTTATGAGTAAAATAGACGAATATCATAAGATTAAAGAAGAAAATGAAAACCTCATCGAACGATTACGCTGGAGCATAGGAGTCTTTCCGGAAAACAGTGAATACAAATTTGATCCAAATAAGTCAAAAATCGTTTTCTCAGCACCTTCGGATGAAATAATCGGACTAATTTTATGCGAGGCAGAATATGGATACCAAGAGGAAAACGAAAAGTTTTTGGCACTGACTCACCATGCCACCGAGAAACTTGCCGAAGCAATTACTATGTATATTCCTGAAATTATTCCTGCAACGCAAAAGCTTTTGCAGGCTGAAATAGATAAGGCAAGAGATGAGGCTCGACAAGAAGTAAAGGAAATTTTGGGAGACCTACAATGTGATGATGATTACAATTGCAAGATAGATAGTGAATAATAATGCTTGCCGGATTAGAAATTATGCTTGATTTTGTATTCCAAATATGCTATAATTATAAAAAGTAGGAAGAATTTGAAATTTTCACAGCTGCTTTGGTAGCTAATATTATCTGTCGGGGATATTAGGCAGAGTTGTAATAATTTAGGCGATTGAAGGTGAAGCGATGTTAGATTTATTTATAGCATTATTTGGTGGGGCGTATTACGCTTCTAAAATTGGGAGCGACAAATCAGTCCACAAAAAAGCAGCCATACTGCGAAAATCTGAAATTGAGCAGATGAAATCAGATTATTATTCATGGCAGGATTTAGTAGTTGATGAGGGCTTGGAACGAAAATTCGCCCAAGAAATGACCTTAAACCCAGATAAAACCTTTGAGACGATCAAGGCGGAGTTAAATGATATAAAAATTTTTGAACTATTGGGTAGTTACTGCGATTTTGTACATCAATGTTCAGAAGAATGGGAAAAACTAATCCCAATTAGAATGTTAATGGCGAAAAAGGGCAAATTATCAAAAAAAGACTCATGGATAGCTATTTTATCACCACCAGTTAGCAACGAGATTTGCAGAAGACAATGGGAAAGGCACCATGAATTTATGAAGTGGCTGGATTCGGAATTACAAACTCATGGGGTAGAACCGAAGGTATTTGTCAAGGGATTTTCTGGGGCAATTAGTGATGATAAATTGCGTAATGGTGGTGGCGTACCAATATGCGATGTACCTGAGCCCACTCTTGGTCGTTATTTTTGGCGTTCAGCGAGATTTATGGAGTAATATAGTCAAAGGTTTCAGAATACAAAAAGCACCCATTTTAGGGTGCTTTTTTGATGTCATGTTAAATCAAAATAGTTATAATAGCAGCTCAAAGCAATATTATTACTCTTTGCTGCCTTGAATAAGTCCACTTTTTTGGACAGCATTCAAAAAATAACGCTTGATTTTTTAAAAAAGCGTGGTATAATAAAAATTGTAGAGAACATTTGTTCTGCATTGGAAGCGAGAAGTGGCGGCTCGTACCGCAACATACAAGCCGCCTCATCCGCCATACGGCAGAAAATGAGAATACGGTTACAAAGTAACCGAGAGAAAATGAAAACACTAACAAACATTTTCTCTTTTCCAATTATACCACGCTTTTAGCAAAAGGTCAAGAATTAAAGGATGGTTTTATGGAAAAATTATTACCAACTGAATTTGAAAAGAAGTGCATTAACTGTAATTATATCGAATTAACGCCAAAGGGGAGAGATTCGATTGTAAAATATGATAGGGTAAAAGTCGTATTACACCCAAATAGAGTGTGTTTCTTCGGAGAAAACGAAATTTATTGTATCAACGGACTTAAATATATACTACAGTATACAAATACAGTTCCATATTGCTTTGATATTTTTTCAAAAGAACTTGACAACGATTTTTACACTATACATTCACTTAAAGTTTTTTAAATTTTCACAAAAAAAATTCTACAAAGTTGTATTGACAGATCTGTACTTCTGTGTTATAATGTCCTCAGGAACATTGTGGTAAGTGAAAGGACAGAAAGTATGGACTCTTTGGCGCAGTACAGAATTGGTGAAGTATATCTTATGAAGTTTGATGGAACCGGGAATGAGCAGCAGGGTTGGAGACCAGGTGTTGTTTTCCAAAACAATACTGGCAATCAGTTTAGTCCTAATATAATCGCTCTTCCTATGACAAGCTCCATAAAGAAAAAGGAACAGCCTACACACGTTATTATTCCTGCAGAAGTTGGGCTTAACAGAGACAGCATGGTATTATGTGAAAATCCGGCAAGAATGTCTAAAAAGAATATTGGAACATTTCTCACAATTATTCCTCAAAAATATATGGAAAAAATTGCTATTGCAAGTCTGCTTGCAACTTCTGCGATTTCCTTTATCAATCCCGAAATTCTTCTAAGTGTTTGGCAACATGCCTTTCTCTTAAATGACAGCGTTGCATAGGAGGAAGCTATGTATAATGAGGAATTAAAAATGAGGTATTTGGACGTAAAAAATCCAAATGATGCGCCAACAAAACTGGTTTTTGAAGCAATATCCAAATATGAAGAGGCTTGGCATGCTGATATTTGCACCCGTTCCAAAGAAGATATTCAAGAGATTATTGATAATATCGTAGGTATGCGATCAAGCAGTTTTTTACAGCGTGTCAACATCCTTAAAGATTATGTAAGGTGGTGCCTCGAACAAGGCGTACCAGGTGCTACCGATGGCATGTTGCATATTAGCCAAGCTGGTCTTGGAAAAATTGCACTTCAAACAGTTGGCAGCCCACTTCATCTTAAAAGATACCTTAACTGTTTGTTTAAACCTGATTCTGAAGGAGTCGATTGTATATACAAAAGCTATTTGTGGCTCGCGTATAGTGGAATGAGGGAGTCTGACATAACTAAAGTCGAGACGAATTGCGTTGACTTCGATAAAATGATCATCAAATTTAATGGCGACGAGTATCCAATATATAAAGAATCAATTCAGCCGCTTGAAGTGTGTGCACAATCGCCCACGCTTGTCTATGAAGATGACATCAGATATAAGATATACCAAAGAGTAGAAGGAAATCTATTGCTCCGAGGATACAGGGCGGTTCCATCGTATAAAACGATTCGTAGTGAGCTATCCCGTCATATTAAAAGAGCAATCGAATCCAACAAAACCAAGCAATCAATCAGCTACTTTAGAGCTTGGATTTCCGGAGTCTTTTACAGGACATATGAGGCAGAGTGTGCAGGCATTCCTCCCGATTTTTCATATGTCGCTCAAGAGCATATGATCAATAAAGAATACGCCATAAACGAAGAAGCTAAATGGATAGCAAAGCGCAGTTCTTTGGCAAAGGGATATCTAAGCGACTACAATCGTTGGAAGGCAGTTTATTACGCAAACGTATTCTGATAGCTTTTATAAAAGCTCTTAGGGGCTTTTATAAAATACATATTTATACAATTCTACAGAATAAATAATATCGCAGTACCAGTTTAAGCGTGTGCAACTCGCGCAACTGCGCCAAAGCAAACACCCATTTGGGTGTTTTTTTATTGCAATAAAAAGAAAGGAGGATGTTTTTGAGCGGAGGGCATTTTGACTACAAAGAATTCTCACTCAAGGACGAAATTTTCGGATATTCAGATAAGCCTAAGAATGTCTTTGAAGATAAGGAAATTTCCGGACTTGTATGGGATGTCTTAAACCTCATCCACGAACTTGCCCGGCATTATTCCGGGGATACGGACGAAGAAGAATGGCTCAAAATCAAGGCGAATTTTAAGAAAAAGTGGTTAAACGGAAGTTCTGAAGAACGTGCCAAAGGTATTATTGACAGCTCGATTGATGAACTGAAACAAGAACTGTATAAGACGTTTCTTCCTGAATTATCATGCGGAGGTGATACATAATGGCAAGGCGTAATTATCAAATCTATGCCGTAGATTTTGACGGAACGCTCTGCGCTAACGCCTTTCCCGAAATAGGCGAGCCCAACATCGCGCTGATAAATCATCTGATAAAGCGCAGAAACCAGGGCAACAAAATAATTCTCTGGACTTGCCGAACGGAGCAAAAGCGCAACGAAGCCGTCGAGTGGTGCCGTTCTCACGGGCTTGAATTCGACGCAGTAAACGAGAATCTACCTGAGATTTTAGAGGCATGGGACGGTAACGAGAGCCGAAAGATATTTGCCGATGTCTACATCGACGATAAGGCAAAGAACAAGCCCGGCTACCACGTCCCGTTCGTAAGCGAGGTGACACTGAATGAGTGTTGACGTTACGCCCCTTCAAAACGACTACCTTCATTGCGCGTATTGCTCACGCGAAGACGCTCCGGACCTCTGTCGTCATTGCTGTCATTACCCATACTTCAAAAGAACGAGGGCGAATCACTCAGCCAATGGTTTTCCAAAAGGAACAGTCTTCATATCGGCGGCAGGGGACAAGTGGATTGTCGGAGAAGTAACACCAGAGGGTCGAATTAAAGCGAAAATGGAGGCGAGATGAGAAATACAGTGTTTGTAGATGCCGAGGATTTGTTAGAAGCAATCGGCGAGGAATATGACAAAGAGGAAAATGAAGATATCAAGCGCGGTCTTAATCTTGCAAAGTATTGTGTGAAGTGCGCCACAAATCCGTTAGAAGCTCAGGACATTTTCCAGATGTCTTGGATAAGTGTCAAAGATCGCCTACCTAAACCCGGCGAACTGTATCTCGTTTGGCATATTTGTAACGAGGCTGAGATTTTCCATTATGATTACATCTATGGCGGCAAAAAGCTTTGCTTCTACAAAGATGACGAAAATGGGTACCCGGTAGAAGAGGACGACTGGGTAACCCACTGGATGCCTCTGCCCGAACCACCAACAGGCGTCAAATGAACCTCGCAGCCCGTCTGCAAGTTCGTTTTGCATATAGATAATTTTTGAATGAAAGGAGGAGTCCGTAATGGACAACAAGGAGAGATTCATTTCCATCTGCAAGACCATCAACCGTCCCGGAGTTGAAGACCTAATGAAGTGGCTTGAGTCAAGTGATTTTTACACTTGCCCTGCAAGCACAAGATACCATGAAGCCTATCCCGGTGGGCTTTTGGAGCATTCTTTGAACGTCTACGACGCATTCCAACGATTGCGAAAAGCCTACCCGGAATATCAGATTTCAGATGAAAGCGCGGCAATCGTTACGCTGTTTCATGATCTGTGCAAGGTAAATTGCTACGCTTCTGAAAAACGAAACCGCAAGAACGAGTTCGGTCAGTGGGATACATATGATGCCTACACCTTCAAAGAAAAATTCTGCTTTGGTGGGCATGGAAGTAAATCTGTATTTCTTGTGCAGCATTTTATGAGATTGCTGCCCGAAGAAGCTGTTGCGATTAACAGTCACATGGGTGGGTATGACGGAAACAAAGATGTGTCAAGTGCCTATGAGCAGTGTTTTCTTGCATGGCTTCTGCACGTCGCCGATGAGTCTGCAACATTTGTAAAGGTAAAGGAGAATGGAATTGAAAATTAGGAACTCAGACGCTATTGAAAGTAAAAGTAAGGCGCTACTTAAAAGCCGAACTGTGTGTACCAACTGTCTCAATACAATCACCACGGCAATCTCGGTACTCAAAGACGAGATTGAGACGTACAAAAAGGAAATTGACGACATCGATACATATCAGCATGGTTTGAATGCAATTCGCGATCAAATGGTCGCTGAAAGCGAGAAGAACTCAAAGATAGTACATAACTTGAGCGTGCTCATTGGAGAAGACGAAGGAGGAATTTGATGGCAGAACAATTAACTCTCATTCAAAAGCTTGCAAAAATCAGGGAGATAGCCGATGTTGTAGCTAAAAGCAAGAAAGGCTTTAACTACAAGTATTCCGACATCACCGAGATTTTGGCAAAGGTAAGAGGCGGTATGGCAAAACAGAGGGTTAGTTTAATCCCGTCTATTGTACCCGGCACAATGGAGATAACCCCTGTAACAACCGTCAACACCAAGTTTGATAAGGCGGGAAATTCATACGATAACACAACAACCGAAATGATGTTCCAGGCTGAGATGCTTTTTAAGTGGGTAAACGACGACAATCCATGTGATGTCATTGAAGTGCCGTGGATCATAACTGGTTCTCAATCAGACCCATCACAGGCGATGGGCTCAGGTTTGACCTATTGCACAAGGTACTTCCTGACTAACTACTTCCAGATTGCGCAGGCTGACAGTGACGTAGACTCCTACCGCACCAAGCAGAAAGAGGCGGAAAACGCTGAAGACAGAGCAATTGCCGAGGGAATTATAGCTAACGTCGATACGCGTGCTAAAGCGTATGTCGCAACGCATGCGGATAAGCGTGATGATCTTGTAAAACTCATATCCAAATACGCCAAGGGTGGAAATTATAACTTGATTAAGGAGTCTGCGCTTGCTTCTAAGCTTTGGGAAGAAGTGCAAGAATTTACTAAAGGAGAGTAATACATATGTTAAACAGAGTAGTTTTGATGGGCAGAATTACGCACGACCCTGAGCTTAAAACACTGAGTTCAGGCGTTTCGACGCTGTCTTTTACAGTCGCAGTTGATCGTAACTATACGCCTAAGGGCGCAGAAAAGCAAACAGATTTCATCAATTGTGTCGCTTGGCGTCAGACGGCTGAGTTTATCAGTAAATACTTTGGAAAAGGTGCACTGATAGCAATCGACGGAACAATCCAGACAAGAAAGTATCAGGACAAATCAGGAGCTCCCAGAACAGCAACCGAAGTCGTGGTTGAAAATGCAAGTTTTACCGGTGAAAAAAGAGATACGGTAAATTCTCAAAGTGGGGGATATGAAGGGGTTCAGTCCGATAATGTAGGAGATGGTGTCATCGACGATTCTCTTTCGGACGAGGCACCGTTCTAAATGAACTGGTTTTGAAAGGTGGTGATACGATATAGGTGACGTTAGTTACAGAGAGCTTATAAACGATATGACTTGGAGCTACTCAAGAATATCCTGCTTTGACGACTGTCCCTATAGATAGGTGGTTTTTGAAGTACATTCGTCATTACAAAGAGCCGCCCGGATTTTATAGCTCATACGGAACTTTTATGCATAAGCTCATCGAACTTTACTATCGCGGTGAACTGACTAAAGAAGAGATGTCATCTAAATTCCTTCTCGACTTTCAGACTGAGGTGAAGGGTGAAAGACCCCAAGCGAGTACGGTTGAGAAATACATCCGTTCCGGACTTGAATATCTGAATTCTTTTAAGCCGTTTCCCTACAAGATGGTGGACGTGGAAAAGAAGATCAAATTTGAGATAAGCGGAGTTCCTTTTGTGGGAGTGATTGACTATCTTGGTGAGAAGGACGGCGAGCTTTATATAGTGGACAATAAGTCAAGAGACTTAAAACCTCGAAGCAGAAGAGCCGTCCCGACTGGTAAGGACAAAGAACTTGATTCGATGCTGAAGCAGTTATACGTTTATTCAGAGGCTATAAAATCAGAGTTTGGTATATATCCAAAGGCTCTTTGCTTTAACTGCTTCAAGTCTGGGGCATTCATTGAGGAACCATTTGACCCAGACGCACATAAAAGTGCGCTTGAATGGGTTGAGAAAAGCATTGAAGACATCAAGGACACGGAGATATTTTACCCGCGCATAGATTTCTTTACATGCAATAACCTCTGTGGCTTAAAAGATGAATGTTGTTACTATCAGGGGAGGTAATAATGATAACGAAAGCTGAAGATATCAACAGTATCGAGAGCGAAGCCGGAGTAATTGCAACTCTGATACATCATCCTGAGTGGTCTTTTTACTCCGAACACCTTCTTCCAAACCACTTCACCGATAAAAAGAACAAGTGTGTATATACTGCGATTTGTGATCTTGCAAGAAAGGGTATCGGCACTATTGATACATACAACATCTTTGAAGACCTTAATTCAAATGAGGCAACGAGACGATTCTCAGAAGATATAACAATCGACGAAGTAAATGAGCTTATGGACATGAGTGATGTTCTTTGCCGTGATACTGTAGAGGAATATAAACTTTTGGTTGCCAATGTTCTCGATGCAGCTTTCAGGCGCGACATGTATTCTTCGTTGAAAGAAATCGAGTCGTTGTGTTCGAGTAGCCCCTCTGAGGATGTCCAACAAAAAATTTACGATATAGTGGACGGAGTCATGACCGAGTATTCAACAGCGAACGAAATACCTCAGTTCAAAGATGTAGTCGATGACTACTGGGCTGAAATCCAGTCCCGGCAAAGAGACGGCTTCGCGGGTATTCCTTTCAAGTTCCCTGCTCTTAATGAGTACGCAACGATAGAACCCGGTGAACTGTTCATCTTTGCCGCTGAAGCCAAACAAGGCAAATCGATGATGCTTTTAAACTGTGCAGTAGACCTGCTTAAACGCGATATGGCGGTTCTGTATCTCGACAGTGAACTTAACTCAAGATTATTTACGTCAAGACTGTTGTCTCATCTATCCGGAGTAGAATACAAACGGCTCACTTCAGGCAATTACTCTGTGGAAGAGGCAGAGAAGATCGAACGGGCAAGAGAATGGATAAAAACAAAAAAGTTTACCCATATTTATATCCCGATGTTTGATCAGCAAAGCATTTATACTGCGGTCAAGAAGGTAAAACATACTCAGGGTCTTGATGTTTTGATAGTCGATTACTTCAAGGGCTCCGGTGAGGGAGATGCTTTTGATTCCTACCAAGAGCTTGGAAGGTTTGTCGATATGGTCAAAAACAAAATCTGCGGTGATATGGGTATTTGCGGCATCGGTGCCGCACAAGCAACTGTCACCGGCAAAGTTGCGGATTCAGCAAAGATAGGCAGAAACGCAAGCACGATAGCGCTAATACAGGACAAGACTCCTGAAGAGGTTTTGGCTGATGGTGTAGAGTGCGGGAATAAAAAACTCAGGGTGGTTCTGAACCGAAACGGTATGCAGATGGCACCAGGCGAATACATAGACCTTTTCTTTGACGGGAATCTCATCAAATATACGGAAGCCAAACAGCATACTCCCATTTCTCCGTATTGAATATAGATTGCAGAAAGGAGCTTGAAGCGTGGATTTGAATGACTTAATAGAATCAGTGGATATCGTGGAATACATCTCCCAATACGTTGATTTAACCCAGCGCGGCGACGAGTGGTGGGGATTGAGCTGCTTCAAAAACGAGCGCACTCCGTCATTTTCCGTTCGTCAGCACCCTCCGAGATTCTATGATTACAGTTCCGGCATAGGCGGCAACGTCTACACGTTTATCCGCTACTATAACAAGTGCTCTCCGAAAGAGGCAGTTGAAATTCTGAAGAAGTATGCGGGTTATGACGGGAATTTGTCGGAACCGCGTCAGAGAATCAGCGCTTCATTCGTCTGCAAACGGTTTCAGAAGCCTCGGCAAAATGTCAAGGAATCAAAATCGGTAATCTTACCGAATGACGTGATGCTCAAATACGAAAAAGACGAGGACAAGCTCAAGGCTTGGGAGAAAGAGGGCATCTCAAGACAGTCTTTGGATAAATTTCAGGTCTACTACGACGGTTTTTCCAACAGACTTGTCTATCCAATCAGAAATATGGACGGCAAAATCGTCAACATCGGCGGAAGAACGCTTGACCCTGACTGGAAAGAGAAAAACCAGCGAAAGTACTGCTACTTCTACTCGTGGGGGACAATGAACACCATCTACGGGCTGTTCGAGAACCTCGAAGAAGTGCAAAAATCCCGCGAAGTAATACTTTTTGAAGGCTGCAAGAGCGTTTTGATGGCTGATACATGGGGAATACATAACACAGGAGCGATTTTAACGTCCCATCTTAACCCGAATCAGATGAAAATCCTTGCTCGGCTCGGTTGTAGGGTGGTTTTTGCCCTTGACAAGGACGTTCGCGTAGCTGACGACCACAACATCCAGAAGTTGAAGCGCTATGTAAACGTCGAATTCATCAGAGACACCCAAAATCTGGTTGACGAGAAGGACTCTCCGGTAGATAAAGGTGTTGAGACATTCAAAACTCTGTACGAACAGAGAATTAAACTCAGATGATATCTATCTCTATATTCAAAACGTAATTGCGAGGAAAATCGTAAGATTACAGTACGGAAGCAAAACGAAATGAGGTGATTGTTAATGAAATTAAAAGACCTTACAGGGATGAAGTTTGGCAATTTGTTAGTCAAACACAGAGCACCAGACCACTCGACGCCGAGTGGACAGCGCATAACATGCTGGGCATGTGTATGTGATTGTGGAAAAGAGATTGTCGCTACATCTCAGAATCTAAGGAGCGGTCACACAAAATCGTGTGGGTGTATGTTTTCACAGCATAATCTCAAGCATGGAGAATGCATTGGCAATAACATCTCTCGGCTATATAATATTTGGGCTGGAATCAAAGCAAGGTGTCTTAACGAAAACAACCCAAGATACAAATATTATGGCAAGCGTGGTATATCAATTTGTGATGAGTGGTTGTCGTTTGACGAGTTTAAAAAATGGGCTATATCAAGTGGATACAAAGATAACTTAGCCATTGATAGAATTAACAACAATGGGAATTACGAACCAGGGAATTGTAGATGGACAACACAGAAGGTACAAAGTAATAACTCAAGAAAGAATGTTGTCATAACATTTGACAACAAATCGCATACGGTTTCTGAGTGGTCAGATATTGTTGGTATTCCATACAAGACACTTTGGCATAGATTAAATTCTGGGTGGGGTATTGAAAAATCGCTTACCGAGCCATTAAAGCAGGTGATTAGAAAATGAAAACATATATTCCATATCATATGCACACAGAATACAGTTTGCTTGATAGCTGTGAAAAACCACAGGCATATATAGATTTGGCAGTGAAAAACGGGAGTAAGGCAATATCGTTCAGCGAGCACGGAAAACCGTTGAATTGGACAGAAAAGTGGGCTGCCTGCAAGAAAGCCGGAATAAGATACATACATTCGGTCGAGATTTATCTCACTGAGTCTCTTGAAAACAAGGTAAGAGATAACTACCACACAGTTCTGATGGCTCGTAATATGGACGGTCTGCGTGAGCTCAACTCACTCGTCAGCCGTTCCTGTGATAAAGAACATTTCTATTACGTCAATAGGATTTCCTTTGATGAATTCCTCGGAATATCTAAGAACATCATATCTACCAGTGCGTGCTTAGCATCACCGCTCAACAAGCTTCCAGACAACCACCCGCGCTATATGGAACTTGCCAGGAAATATGACTTTTTAGAGGTTCAGCCTCATAACCATCCTGAGCAAATTGAGTTTAACAAACGTCTTGCCAACCTTTCAAGAAAAATAGGCACACCGCTCATAGCCGGAACAGATACGCACAGTTCCAGCAAGTATAAAGCCGAGTGCCGTTCAATTCTTTTGGCGGCAAAGCATAAGTCATACGGAGACGAAGACTCTTTTGACCTAACTTATAAGGCATATGACGAGCTTGTTGATATGTTCCGTATTCAAGGAGCACTGTCAGAAGACGAGTATATGACTGCAATCGAGAACACCAACCGCCTCTACGATATGACAGAGGATATAGAGCTCGATACCTCAATAAAGTATCCGATTCTCTACGGCACCCGAGAGGCAGACTCCAAGATGTTTACAGAAACAGTCGAAAGAAAGTTTCGTGAAAAACTCGATTCGGGAATTATTCCACCCGAACAGGAAGCTGCGTTCCGAACTGCCATTGACGAGGAAATGAGAGTATTCCAAAAGCTCAAGATGGACGGGTTTATGCTTTCAATGTCAGAACTCATTTCGTGGTGTAAGAGTCAAGGAATGGCGATAGGTACGGCGAGAGGCTCAGTTGGAGGTTCGAGAGTAGCGTATGTCACCGACATAATTGACCTCAACCCCGAAACTTGGCACACGGTGTTCTCTCGCTTCTGTAATGAGGACAGAGTCGAAATCGGGGACATTGATATCGACTGCATTGAATCAGACCGCCCCGCAATCTTCGCTCACATAACTTCAAGGTTCGGACACGACAAGACAGCGCGAGTTGCTTCATTCGGAACAATGCAGGTCAAAGGCGCGATTGATGATATAGGCAGGGCATTAGCTCAAAAATGGAGCCAAGAGCACCCGAACAGCAAGAACAATCCTTGGTCGCTTCCCAATATCGCCAAAATCAAGAACGAGATATCTCAGGTAGAAGCGCAGTCCAAGTCAGAGAAAAAGCCGATAACCGAATACGAAGATTATCAAAGGATAGCCAAGAAATATCCCGAGCTGTTCTACTACTTCGAGGGCTTATTCAACACCAAGATATCCCAATCGGTTCACCCTGCGGGAATGGTCATCAGCCCGATTACTCTTGTCGATAATTTCGGAATTTTCGATAAAGACGGCGAGAACTGCTTCATGCTCGATATGGAGAATGTTCACGACTACACAGGGCTTGCCAAATACGACTTCCTTGTTCTGAAAACTGTTCAGGTAATCAACGACACTTGCAAATACTTAGGCATTCCCTATCCCAAAACCAATGAAATCAACTGGAACGATGAAGCGGTTTGGGATGACATCATAAAAGACCCGACGGGCATATTCCAGTTTGAAGGTAACTTCGCCTTTGAAAGTCTGAAGAAGTTCAAGCCTAAAGATATCTTCGATATGGTTATCGTCGCAGCTTGCATCCGTCCGTCGGGAGCATCATACCGCAACGATCTGTTGGCAAGAAAACCTCACCATAATCCTTCTCCGCTGATAGATGAGTTGCTGAAAGACAACCTCGGATATTTGATTTATCAAGAAGACACGATCAAATTTTTGCAAACTATCTGCGGCTTGAGCGGCAGTGAGGCGGATAACATACGCCGTGCAATAGGCAGAAAGCAGAAAGACAGGCTCGAAAAAGCAATGCCGAGTATTTTAGAGGGATATTGCAAAAAGTCTAATCAACCAAGAAATATAGCAGAGCAAGAGGCAAAAGAGTTCTTGCAGGTTATCGAAGACAGTGCCGACTACCAATTCGGCTACAACCACTCAGTGGCATACTGCTTGCTCGGGTACCTATGCGCATACTACCGCCACTATCATCCGATTGAATTCCTGACTTCTTTCCTGAACAATGCCGCGAATGATGATGATATCAGAAACGGAACAGAGTACGCCGCCAAAATAGGGATCAGAATCACAATGCCAAAATGGGGTTTATCCAAAAGCGACTACGCCTATGACAACTCGAAAAGGATTATTACTAAAGGTTTATCATCGATTAAGTATATGAGCTCAGGTTCCGCCGAAGAGCTATATGAGCTTGCGCATTCTCAATATTTTGAACACTTCACGGATGTCCTGACTGCCATTGATCAACATACATCGCTTGACAGCCGACAGCTTGATATTCTTATTAAGATAGACTTCTTCTCTGAATTCGGGAATCAATGCGAACTATTGAGAATCACTGACATCTATTCAAATCTGCTCAAGAAGGGACAGGCTAAGATGTTAAGTAGAAGCGTTGTCGACGGTACTCCTCTGGAACAGATAGTGTCCAAGTATGCCGTCGGCGTAACCAAGGCAGGTGGAATTGCAAAAAGTTACACGATTTTGGATGTAACAGCCATTATGCACGAAACAGAAGATGCTATAAAAAGCATGAAACTATCTGACTTGAGTGACGTGATCAAGGTTCAGAATTTCAATGATATTATGGGGTATGCAGGATACATATCAGGTAAATCTGAAGACCGCCCCAAGCTATACATAATGGATATTTATCCTCTGAAACGTAAGGATAACGGAGAGCAATTTGGGTATTCCGTTATAACCAAGTCAATTGGAAGCGGAATAGAAAGTCGTTTTACAGTGGTTAACAATGTGTTTAATAAAGAGCCGATCAAAAAAGGAGATATGATACTTTGCAAGTGTTATACAAGAAACGGAGAGTATTTCAGAATGACGTCGTACGAAAGGATATATTGATATGAATTTAGATGGTTACGGTCCGTCTGCGTTTTACTTAGATGACTATGATGGTCGTTTTTGGTCTCGTCCAACAACGATGTTGCCGGGCGCTTTCGCCCTCGACTCGTTGACACCAGTCTCATACGAAGAAGCATTTGGTTATCATATACATAATTCAACAAGTGAGGATAAGGGACATGTAGCTGGCTACGAAGGCAAACCTGTCTTCTATTCACCGCACACAAGAGAGCTCAACATAGATGGTAAGTCTGTCACCGTTTCCCAAGAGTTTATGGACTACATTCGCTTTCGCGATTCTTTAGGATTTTCGTCAGATGAAACGAAATACGATGATGAAGACCCCATAGATATCAGCGAGTTCTTAGCGTGAGCCGTTTTCAAGGAGACAAACATGGGACACACAATATATACTACAAAAGCTTTGAAATTTTATGACGAAAATGGGAATACGGTAGTTTTTCCAATCGACTCACTCAAATATTTCGGTGAGTCTGCTGATGAAGCGGCTAAAGCATTTAACTCAATAGCAGTTTCATTGGAAGACATCACAATACCTCTCGTTATCAGTGAAACAAAGCCGGAAGATTTAAACGAAGAATCGATAGATATCAGTGAATTTCTTAATACATAAAAAGGAGCTTGAATTGTGAATCAAAACACAAGAAAATGCAACATCTGCGGTGAGGAGTTCGATGTATTCGACTCTCATGAAAACTTCTCAATTAACAAGTATCTCGGCTATGGCACTAAGTATGACGGAGACTATCTTAATCTGAACATATGTTGCGATTGTATGAACAAGATTATAGAAGACTGTAAAATTTCTCCTACATGCGAAACGGAGTACAGCGAGGGTTGCGGACCAGAAAATCTTAGTAATGTCTATCTTATCGATGGCTGCGGCTGTGTGTCTAATGCCAAGATATATGGCTTGGCCGACAGCATTCGCAGAGCAAAGTATCCGATGTCCGTAGCACCCGAGACACTTACGTGTGCTCTCACTGACGGTATAAAGTCTCTTGCTCAAAGCAGGGTGGGGGAGGGGCACGACCAATGGCTGACAGGCGTCATTGTGCAATTCGATTTGACATTCTCAGTCAAGGCATGGACAGAGGCGGAAAGATACCATTTTCTGGACTTTGTTAGTTCACAAAGCACAATGCACAGAATCGCTAAATTTGATTTGAATGATACATATAATGAACACACTGACCCTCGCATAATTGAAATAATGCGCGAAAAAGTTGAAGCCTATAACAGTCTTGATGAGGAAGACTCAGAAGAGCTCAAAAAACAAGCTTATCTTGGATTGCTTTACAGCAATCCGACAGGATTCAAGCTCACGGCGGGAATGACAACCAACTACCGTCAGCTCAAGACAATTTACCGTCAGCGCAAAAACCACAGACTTCCCGAGTGGAGAGAATTCTGTAAGTGGATAGAAACTCTCCCGCACAGCGAACTGATAACCAAAGACCCCGCCGAGAACGGCGAAAGAGAATAACACAGTGATGACGAGAGGAGAGATAGCTATTTGATAAACGGAGAATTATTTGTAGATAATTTCGCCGGTGGCGGCGGTGCCTCAACAGGCATTGAAATTGCGATAGGCAAGAGCGTTGATATAGCGATCAACCACGACCCCGACGCAATAGCAATGCACAAGGTCAATCATCCGACAACAAAGCATTATACTGAGGATGTCTTTGAGGTAGATCCCGTTGAAGCATGCCAGGACTGCCCCGTAGCCCTCGCGTGGTTCAGCCCCGACTGTAAGCATTTCAGTCGGGCGAAGGGAGGCAAGCCAGTTGACAAGCATATAAGAGGTTTGGCGTGGGTAGCAATCCGGTGGGCGATGACAGTGAGACCGAGAGTAATTATGCTCGAAAATGTCCCCGAAATCCAGACTTGGGGTCCCTTAGACGAGAGCAATAAGCCAATAAAATCCCGAATCGGAGAAACATTCAATGGCTTCATAGGGATTCTGTCTTCCGGACTTTCCAAAGACCATCCTGCATTTAAAGAATGCTGCGACGCTTTGGATATAAGTATTGACAGCACCCAAGCCGATAAGCTTTCAATGGGGCTCGGATATAACATAGAATACCGTGAGCTTAAATCCTGTGATTACGGTGCTCCTACAACAAGAAACCGTTTTTATATGATAGCGAGAAGTGACGGGAATCCGATAGTGTGGCCAAAGCCCTCCTACTCAGAAAATGCAGCAGATGGATTGAAACCCTACAGAACCGCTGCTGAGTGCATCAACTGGAGCATAGAGCCCAAAAGTATATTTGGTAGGGAGAAACCACTTGCCGAAAAAACTTTGAGGCGCATAGCAAAAGGAATAAAAAAGTTTTGTATAGATGATCCCGAGCCATTCATTGTCAATTATAAATATGACAATGAACCCGAAAGCATACATAATCCTTTGTCGACGATCACAACTGTCGGCAGTCACTATCTCGTCGCACCTATTCTTATTCAATATCACAGCGAGACTTCCGAAAACGAGGTACGAGGGCAAAAGGTTACAGAGCCTATAATGACTCTCGACACAAGCCCCAGATATGCCCTCGCAGTTGCAGAGCTTATGAAAAAGTATGCTCCGTATGCAGTCACAGAGGCACAGAGCGATAAGGAATCCAAACAAAGCCCCGACGAAATGCAGCTGTCCTACATTGTAACAATGCGGAACAACATGGTAGGGCAAAGCGTAAAAGAGCCACTGTCTACTATATCCTGCTCGGGAGCTCATCACGCTGAAGTGCAGGCTTTCTTGGTGAAGTATTTCAGCACCGGTACGGCAAAATCCCTTAACGAGCCGATTGATACAATGACGTCAAGAGATAGATTCGCCCTGATAACAATCCACGGAGTCGACTATGTGATTGCCGATATAAAGATGCGAATGCTCACTCCGCGAGAGCAGTTCAGAATGATGGGCTTCCCCGAAAATTATATCATCGACCACGACGCCGACGGCAAGAAATATTCCAGAGCAAAACAGGTTGCCCGCTGCGGAAACGCTGTAACGCCTCCTGTCGCTACAGAACTTGTCAGAGCTAATCTTCCTGAGTATTGCGTCAGCGTAAGTACCGAAAGAGCAGCGTCATAACGCAAAGGAGTGATGATCAATGACCGATACTGGAACCGTTGAATATCTATTAAAAAAGTGCCTCGAATGGGAAAGGGTGAATATTGGAGGATACGATAAGTCAGATGACTATTTCATACATACTTCCGAAGGAGCGTTGCAAGCGATATATGAAATTGTAAAGGAACGCTTCGGTATGGAGATTGATAATATCGACAATGGGCTTTGCGCACGCAACAGCGTTTGCTCCATCTCAGTTAGAGGAGACAAAGATGAACACTAAAGTCATTCTTATTTCAGGTCACGCGCAAAACGGCAAGGATACCTTGGCCGAAGTCATACATCACGAATACGAAAAATACGGCTCCTGCGTAAGGATAATACACTTCGCCGATTTGCTGAAATTCATATGCCGTCTTTGCTTTGACTGGGACGGCAATAAGGACGAGACAGGAAGGGGGTTACTTCAATATGTTGGTACAGACGTAGTTAGGCAAAAGAAACCTGACTACTGGGTTGACTTCGTTGGAGATTTGCTGGAGCTCTTTGAAAATGACTGGCAATATGTAATCATACCTGATTGTAGATTTCCAAACGAAGTAACTAAGCTCAGGAAAAGAGGCTTTGAAATCATTCACATCAAAGTGATCAGAGATGGTTTTGATAATGGACTTTCCGAGAAGCAGAAGAACCATCCGTCAGAGACCGCCTTGGATGATTTCCCGGCAGATATTTACATTCACAACAACGGCACGCTCGAAGACCTATATAAAAAGGTGGACGAGCTGATCACGGAGAAAAAACTATGACAAATGACATCAAAAAATCCTCATATTATGACGCCGACTTTGACATAGAAACTGTCTTGGCTGACAGCAATCTATACGACGAATTATTTCAAGTCAGGGACTTACAACGGAGAAAGTTGTATCTGAACGGAGAGATAAACGAGTATATCGTGTCAATTATTGTTAAACACATTCTGCAATATAACGCTGAGGATAAGCTTATTGACCCAAAGGACAGGAACCCGATCTTTTTATACATAACATCGACCGGTGGCGATGTAGATGCAGGTCTTGAACTGATAAACACGATACAATACAGCAAAACTCCGGTCTATACAATCAACCTCGGTTATCAGTATAGCATGGGATTTTTGATTGGGCTTGCGGGACATAAGCGCTTTGCAATGCCGGACGCAAGATACCTCATGCACGATGGCTCAAATATGTTGTCCGGCTCTGCGGCAAAGGTGAGAGATATGTTCAGCTTTACTCAAAGACTTGACGAGAAGATTAAGAAGCTCGTGCTGTCTCGTAGCATAATTACTGAGGACGAGTACAAAGCAAAGTTTGAGAAAGAATGGTATTTCTTTGCAGATGAAGCAAAAGAAAAAGGATTTACCGATTATATTATCGGCACGGACTGTGACATTGATGAAATCATATAGGAGACATTATGGCAACAAAGAAGAGAACAATCTCGTCAGACGGCAATATACCGCAAAACTTGGACGATCACCCTTTTTACGGGATACCTCTTGACGATGAACAGAGAGCGTTTGCCAATGCAATTTGGAATCCTGACATAGACATAGTTTTCTGCAATTCAAAGGCAGGAACAGGTAAAACAACAATTGCGGTTGGCGTAGCCGATATGCTTGTAAAATATGGACTGTTCGACGGCATCGTTTATATTATGTCTCCATATGGGGAGAGAAAGCAAGGTTGGCTTCCCGGTACAATAAACGAGAAAAGCGCAGTGTATTTTGAAGCCTTATATCAAGCGCTTACAAATTGTGACATTAGCTTGGGGGCGGTGATCAATGAAGACAATATGTCCGCATTGAAACAGGGAACTGGATACGTTAACTGCATAACTGATACGTTTCTTAGGGGCAGCAACCTTGACAATGCTGTAATTATAATTGATGAAGCGCAAAATTATACAGTGTCACAACTTAAGAAAACTCTTACAAGGGTCGGTAAGAAGGTTAAAGTAGTTGTAATTGGGCATGAGCTTCAATGCGACCTTGACAATCCAAGTGAAAGCGGATTTATAAAATACATAGAGCATTTCAAAGATTGCGAAAGGGCTGCCGTTTGTACATTAACTACAAATCACAGAAGCTGGATAAGCGTTCATGCAGATGAGATGAAGGAGTAAGCTATGGGAAGCTTTTATATAGGAATGGTTATCGGCACGGTTATGGGATTTGTCATATGTGCTTTGCTTACAGCAAACAAAGACAACAGTAATCGTCCCAGACCCGTCTGATATAGACTCGATGTTTCAAATTTATTACTAAGGAGGTATAAAAATGTGTGTGCTTTTTTCAACAGGATGTCCAAAATGCACCGTCTTGAGACAAAAACTTGACTCTGCAGGAGTTGAATATGAAGTTGTTTCGGATGTTGCACGGCTTGAAGCTGAGGGCATCGACTATGTGCCGGTACTTGAGGTAGACGGCAACCGCATGGAATTTGCTGAAGCAGTCAAGTGGGCTAACGCCCGGAAAGGACAAAAAGAATGAATATCAATATCGAGCTTAAGCGTAATTTTGTCAATGCATATAACAAAATGCAGGACGACTATGGCGAGGAAATGGCTAAAATAAACGGTTTCTCCGCAGGGCAGCTTAGCTATACTGATTTTATTGACAACTTTATCGACTCTGAAACAGTTGCCGATGCATCGGTTGACGGTAATGCGAATGTCGGTCAGCGAGACATCGTAACGCTTATCAATGAAATGCCGAAGCCTCACCAAAAGCTACTTGCATTCAACAAAATCCACTATGAAATGAATAAGAAATACGGCTTTAAGGCGGCAAATGATTGGCTCCGTAACGAATGGGACGGACACCTGTATCTTCACGACGCTCATTCATCGACATTTGTACATTACTGCTTCGCCTATGACCTCAAGGACTTGGCTGAAAAGGGATTATTCTTCATCGACAACTTTAATGCCGAGCCCCCTCAGCATTTGGAAACTTTCGTAGACTTCGTAAAGGAATTCGTAAGTTGGACTTGCAACCGCAGTTCGGGCGCAGTCGGTCTTCCCAATTTGATTCCGTATATGTACTACTACTGGAAAAAAGATTGCAACGACGGCTTATATACAGATAATAACAGGGCGGCAAGGCAGCAGATCCAGAGGTTAATATACGCCTTGAATCAACCGTTCCTGCGTGGAGGAATACAGTCGGCGTTTACCAACACAAGTATATTTGACCACGCCTACCTTGAAGCTCTGTTCGGAGGTTCACAGTTCCCTGACGGTTCGTATATGATCGACGAGATAGAGGGGATAATGGACTTTCAAAAAGTATTCCTTGAAACGATGTCGGAGATTCGCGCCAAAAATATGATGACATTCCCCGTCAATTCAATCTCGCTTCTGCGCCAAAACGGTAAGTTTGTAGATGAGGAATTCGCGCGCTATGCAATCCGCCATAATATGAAGTGGAGCGATAGCAACCTTTTTATCGATTCTTCGGTCAACAGCCTCTCCAACTGTTGCAGGCTCAAGAGCAATATCGAAGACCTCGGCTATTTCAATTCGATAGGTGGCACAGCCCTAAAGGTCGGCTCGGTCAAAGTGTCAACAATCAATCTTGCCCGCCTTGCGCTTGAAAACGATACTGAGGAAAAATATATATCAGCACTCAAAGACCTCTGCGTTCTCGACATGAAACTTCTCGACTGTGTTCGAGATATAATTCGCAGAAATGTAGAAAAGGGACTTTTAAAGAACTTCTCGCTTGGCATCGTTGACTTTGAGCATCTCTACAACACAATCGGGTTTATCGGAATTTATGAGACGATGAAGACCTTCGGATATGTCAGAAAGGACGAGTTTGGTAATACATACTATACTGAGGAAGCCGAAAGATTCGGCAAAAAAATCTTCGATGTGATCCATTCTACCAAGGCAGAGTTCACAAAGGATAAGAGCTACCAAGTTAACTGCGAACAGATTCCCGGCGAGACTGCCGCAGTCAAGCTGATGAAGAAAGATAAATTCTTCTACCCCGAAACTGCTGTAACCGATCTTCCTCTCTACGGTAACCAGTTTATTCCTCTCGGCATCCAAACCACATTACAGGAGAGAATCAGAATCGCAGCATTGTTCGACGGTTTCTGCAACGGAGGCAGTATTCTTCATGTCAATATTGACGCCCCGTTTGCAAACTTCGAACAGGCTTGGGATACTCTTAATTATATTGCCGACCAAGGCGTTACATACTTTGCTTTCAACACAAAAATTCAAGCCTGCAAACACAATCATGGTTTCTATGGTGATATATGTCCTGTGTGTGGAGAGCCTGTCGCGACTGAATACACAAGAATTGTTGGCTTCTATACTCCTGTAAAAACATATTCAAAGGAACGGAAAGCCGAGTATCATATGAGAAACTGGGAGGATGTTAATGGAGATAAAGGGCCTGCTTGACGAAGATTTTGTCAATTATAAGTATCCGTCAATGTTCATTGTTTTCCCTCACTGCACTTTTAAGTGTGAGAAGGAATGCGGGGTTCGCTGTTGCCAAAACAGCGACCTCGCGATTGCAAAAAGTATTGATGTAGACATCGAAACCATCGTTCAAAGATATAAAAGCAACTCAATAACCCATGCGATTGTCTGTGGGGGATTAGAGCCGATGGACAGCTTTGACGAACTTGTTAGTCTGATTGAGCACATACGACATGCAGAAATCTATGATAAAATTGTCATATATACGGGGTACGAAAAGCCCGAAATTGTGAATAAAATTAGTGTTTTATCTAAATATGGCAATATCATAGTAAAATATGGAAGATATGTCCCCGGTCAGGAGAAACACTATGATGAATTCCTTGGCGTATATCTCGCCTCGGACAACCAGTATGCTGAAGAATTAAAGGAGGAATGAAGTGTCAACTCATAATGTATATGTAACGCTCGGAGCTTCTAATCACACTGTAAAGGATCGCGAGGAAAACGACTATTATGCCACCGATCCAAAAGCCATGGAGCTGCTGCTTGAAAAGGAGACATTTTCAAATGACATTTGGGAGTGCGCCTGTGGTGCCGGAGACTTGAGCAAAGTGCTTGAAGCACACGGGTACAATGTTCTCTCTACCGATTTAATATATCGAAATTTTGGTCGGGGGGGGGTAGACTTTTTCAACTGTCATGAGATATTTGATGGAGATATTATAACAAATCCTCCATATAAGTATGCAAAAGAGTTTTGCGAACACGCTCTTGAACTTGTACCGGACGGACACAAAGTTGCCATGTTTCTGCGGCTTAATTTTTTGGAAGGCAAATCCCGCCGAAAGCTCTTTAATGTCAGCCCTCCAAAGATAATATATGTTGCGTCGGGCAGAATAACATGCTATAAGAATGGCTTTCGAGAAGGTGCAGATGTCGGGGCACAAGCTTATGCTTGGTACATATGGGAAAAAGGATATAAAGGAGACACCGTTGTCAAATGGTTTAACTAAAAGAAAGAAGGGGAGAACGAGATATGCCGTGCTTAGTTGTCAATCTGTTCGGAGCGCCCTCATCGGGTAAGTCCACAGGAGCAGCATACATATTCAGCAAACTCAAACTTGCAGGTATAAATGCAGAACTCGTTACAGAGTTCGCCAAAGAGAAGTGTTGGGAAAATAACACCGAGGTCTTTAAGCCCGGGAATCAGATTTATCTGTTCGGCGAACAGTTCTATAGAATGAACCGTCTAAGGGATAAGGTATCTGTAATTGTCACCGACAGCCCGCTGCCTCTGAATATTATTTATAATGACGGCGATATACTCGGTGAGCCGTTTAATGAAACTGTCATGAGATGCTTCGAATCATTCTATAATTTCTCTTACCTTGTGATAAGAGACAAGCCATTCAATCCGTCGGGTAGACGCCAAACAGAAGCGGAGAGCGACAGAATAAAAGTGAAAATCGCCAACCTGCTTGATTATGAGGATATACCTTATAAAATAGTCAAAGGCTGTCAATCCGATTATGATCTGATAGTCGATGAAATCTTAGCAAAATTACAAGGAGATGATATAATATGAGAATCTTTAATAAGGAACGCGGCTCTGGTAAGTCTACTCGGATGCTCTATGCGAGCGAATATATGAAGGCTCCCATAATATGCGTGACCAGCGTACAAAAAGATTCAATCAAGTCAAGAGCCAAAGAGCTTGGATTAGATATCCCAGAGCCAATTTGTATCGGAGATGTCGGAGATGCGAGAACCTCTCTTAATACGACTGATGTTCTCATTGACGAAATTCCGTTGGTTTTACAAAGACTTCTTAGCAGATATGGCAGCTACCATATCATAGGAGGAACACTAACTTCAGATGAAGGAGTAGAAGATGACAGAAGCTGAGTGCAAAGTCGAAACCCAAAAGCACATAGAAGCCGTGCGCAAATACATACGAAGCTTTGTTGACAGGCTTACCACGAGGGGAGTGGAGCACGACCGCTCAAAGCTTGAAAGCCCCGAAGTAGAGCTATTTACGAAGTATACTCCAAAGCTTGCCACTACTACCTACGGGAGTGAAATCTACAGCAAATATTTGAGTGAGCTCCAACCCGCACTTGAACATCACTACGCAATATACCGACACCACCCCGAGCATTTTGAACATGGTATCAATGATATGAATTTACTCGATATCGTAGAAATGTTCTGCGACTGGAAAGCTGCAACGCTCAGACAGAAGGATGGCAATATCCTTAAGAGCATATCAATCAACGCCGAGCGCTTCGGTATAGACGAACAGCTCACACAGATTCTTATGAATACTGCAAAGACATTCGACGAATGGGAGGTTTAAATGGGTAAAACAAAACTCAAAATGACCGCAACCTTGACGATAGTTACGGAGGTTGACACGGAGCTGTATAAATCTGGTGCCAACCCAAATTGGCAGAACGATGCCATAAAGATGTATGAGGAATGGGCAGAAGATGAACTGAATGAAACGTCAGACGGCATCGTCCAAACCGCACACCTTGACAACTTCAAATTTGAGGTGACTACCGATGAAGGTAATTGAGAATCCGGACAAGAAGCTTGTAGCTGAGATACGCCAACAACTCAAAGAGAATCAGGGGTATTGTCCCTGCCGCGTGAAAAAGACTCCCGACACAAAATGTATGTGCCGGGAGTTCAGAGAGGCAATAAAGGAAAACAAAAGCGGTGAATGCCACTGCGGTTTGTATATTATAAAAGGAGATTGATACAATGGGATATTTTTTACCGGATACCGACACATCATTTCTCGGTAATATATATGTTATACCGAAAGAGCCTGAAATAACGCTTTACGAAGACTGGAACTTACCATGGTCAAAGGTGTTTGCCACAAGTCAAGCCAAGAATAACGACCTGTCTCTTGCCATTCCTTCCAATCCATGCATCACGAAGGTAATCTATAATAATCCCGCAACAATAGTGTGGTGGAGTGATGGCATAAAAACGGTTGTGCGCTGTCAGCCCGGAGATACATATTCTCCCGAGACAGGGCTCGCAATGGCAATAAGCAAAAGAGTGTACGGCAACGACAACAGGTTTAACAAGGTTTTCGCGAGGTGGCTGCCACACGATGAAGTTTGAAGTCGTAAACGATAAAGGAGTCGCCGTTATGCAAACGACAATGAAGTCCTGTATTCCAGATGAAGAACAGCTCTCCTTAATGAGCAAAGCCGGTTATAAGTTTAAGCTCGACGGCAAAAACGTAACAATGAAGAAGCTGAAAGAATTACAAAAGGAGGAGTCAAATGCCTGAGATAAAAATCAAATACCATGATAACGAGATACCGAAGCTTCAAAAGATTGAGAAAGGGGACTGGATAGACCTCTGCGCGGCAGAGACAATCAAAATGCTTCCAAATACATATCACCTCATTTCGCTTGGTGTGTCTATGAAACTTCCAGACGGGTATGAGGCTTACATTGTTCCAAGAAGCTCAACTTTTAAGCACTGGGGTATTATACAAACAAACGGTATTGGCATAATCGACAACTCATACTGTGGTGATCATGACGTCTGGTGTATGCCTGTGTACGCCACAAGAGAAACAACGATCAATAAGGGTGATAGAATATGCCAATTTAGGCTCGTCGAGAGAATGAAAGCTCCCGAGTTCACCGAAACAGATCACCTATCCGATACCGAAAGAGGTGGGTTTGGTTCTACTGGCACGAGATAAAAAGAAAGGCGGGTGCAAATCAATGCACCCGCCTATTTTCTTCATAACCAAAAATAAGTCTATCGACTTCGATAAATTTATTTTAGATTATGACCCTGAACCCTTGCATAAATCAAACAAGTATGTTATAATAATTTCGAGTAAAAATTTTTGTTAAAACATTACAAATATCATATTGCATACAGTGGGAGATTTTGTCCAACATTGACGAAATATCACCTTTGGTAAGGATGAGGTCCCCGGTCCGAATCCGGGTATCAGCTCCATAGCTCCCGTTTTTTCGGGAGCTTATTTTTTTGAAAGGAAGTGGCAAAATGCCGAATCAGGACTATTTTGACCTCAAAAAATGGTTTGAGGAGACCGCAGATGAGCGCTGCGAGGAGATGGGCGCGTTCTTCGACCGCAGGATAGAAGGCTATGAGGACCACATGAGCGCGTGGCAGGAGCACTACAGGCGTGTAGCGGAGCTTATCCCCGGAAGCACCCGCAGCATTTTGGACCTCGGCTGCGGCACGGGGTTGGAGCTTGACCGCATATTCGAGCGGCTTCCCGACGTCCGCGTCACCGCCATCGACCTTTCGGAGACGATGACCGCGGAGCTTAAGAAAAAGCACGGCGGCAAGAATCTTGAGATAATTTTAGATGATTATTTTCTGCATGATCTCGGCGAAAACCGCTTTGACGTCGCCGTTTCGGTGGAGTCGCTTCACCATTTTACTGCGGAAAAGAAAATAGGTCTCTTCAACAATATCTGCAACGCCCTGAAACCCGGCGGTATCTACATCGAGTGCGACTACATCGCGAGCTGTCCCGAGATCGAGGAGCTGGCATTTTCGGAATGCAGGCGCCGTCGGGAGCGCGACATGATCCCGGACGGGGAGTACATTCACTTCGACACGCCGCTGACGCTTGAGCACGAGCTCGAGGCGATGCTTAAAGGCGGATTCGAGCGCGCCGAGATGATCGAAAACATAAACGGCACACCGATAATCATCGCGAAAAAGAAGGGGAGTGCGGCATGAAAATTGCGGTGATGGGCTATAGCGGGTCCGGAAAATCCACGCTTTCCAGTATCTTGGGGGATAAATATGGCGCCGAAGTGCTGCACTTTGACGCTATTCACTGGCTTCCCGGGTGGCAGATGAATACAAAAGAGGAAAAATTACGTATTCTCGGGGAGTTTATGGATACGCACGACTCATGGGTCATCGACGGGAATTATTCAAAATATTTCCTCGAACGGCGGCTCGAGGAGGCGGATAAAATCATCATCTTGATCTTCGGGAGGATATCCTGCCTCATCAGAGTGATAAAGCGCTACAGCGCCTACAAGGGCAAGACCCGACCCGACATGGGCGCGGGGTGCGATGAAAAGCTCGATTGGGAGTTCATAAAGTGGGTGCTTTGGGAGGAAAGGAACAGGGAGCACCGCAGGCTTTTTAGGAGCATCGCCGAAAAATATCCCGAAAAGGTGACGGTGATCAAAAATCAGCGGCAGCTGGACAGGTTTGTCAAAAATATTTCGGAAAGTTAATTATTCATATGATTGCCGCGCAAACTGCTTTTCGGGCTTGACAATTCCCCGCGAAAGTGCTAAAATCACAGTATGCGGGTGTGGCGGAATTGGCAGACGCGCCAGATTTAGGTTCTGGTGCCCCGGCGTGCAGGTTCAAGTCCTGTCACCCGCACCAAACCAGTATAATCCGAACCTGTTCCCAATCGGCGACACGTTCGGATTATTGCTTTTCTTTGACAGATATGAAGAAACTCACTTTAGAAACGGAAAGAAGATCCTTCCGACATCAAAGCCTCGGGGTTCGCGAAAGAAAAAACTGACATAGAAAAAAGCAGGCGCACCGCTCGGTACGCCTGTCCTTTTATTCAATTTTCCTGCATCTTGTTTTCTTCCTGCTGCCGCTTCCACTCGGTGAACTCGCGCCGACCCTCCTCGCTTTCATAAAATGCGATAATGTCGGGCAATAAGCAACGAGCGATCGCCTCAATTTTATGCTGCGGTATGGCAGTGTTGTTGACCAACTTTTTTCGTCTGCTCAAAAGTACCTCCAGATTTTTACAAGATGCAATTTCCCACGACTTCTGATTTCACTTAGTTTATCACCTTCTCGATAAATTTCTGATTACCTCGTCCTCTTTTGCCAGATAATTTCATACCCGAGCGCATCGGCAAGCTCAATAGCCTCCTTGTACCGCAGGGATTCGCGGTTCAGCTTGCCCGAGAAGTTTGAAACGCTGTTGCTCCAACCGTAGTCAGTTGCCAGCTTGTCCACAGCTTCCTGCATAGTGAACCCTGCACGGACGATGTTTGCTTTGATTTCGTTTCTGATACTCATAAATTCCTCCTAAAAATTATTTTTGTCAGTCAGTGAAGTGCTTGTGTTGCATAGCGGATTTCTTGCGCTATACAGCGAATTTTTCTTTTCCCTTTCAGCCGTTCCATTTTGACGTTATGAACAGTTACCCACAGGCGGGTGTAGTCGATTTCACAATCTAATGTGACTTTGCACCAATCCACGAAAATTCACGCTTTATGGCGTATTGCTTTCGCTTCTCAACGTGCCGTTGAATGGCGAAATGTGTTCATAAATCTGTAAAAAACTTCGTGGGTTTCAATATGATTGATTTTTGCTACAAGAATTTCAATGGCATCACCTCCATAATCAATGATACCACGGATTTGTCTATAGCCTTCCAAAACCGTCATTTTCGCAGGAAAAGCAAAAAATTTGCCCTCAAATCTTGCAGATTTGCAAGAAGAGATCAAAATTTTAAGAAAATTTAAGAACAAATGTTCTAAAAAGTATTGATTTCTTATGTGTCAGGGTATATAATGTTAGTTAAGCTGCCAATGAAAAGGAGCGATTTTATGCCGAAAGAATACTTAAAATTTATGATTCGCGACCAAATCTCGGATTGGATAAGGGATAATAAGTCATCACAGGCGAAGCTCGCAAAGGAGATTGGGATATCCGAAGCGACCTTAAACCGTTTTATGAGTGAAAAGACGGACACACTCGGGATAGAACAGATAGTCAAACTCGCGGAGATTTTCGGCTGCTCGACGGATTATCTTTTGGGAGTGACAGATATACCGAGGCATCAAATCATTGACGCGGAGGAGTTGGGATTGACCGAGAATGCTGCGACTAATATCATCTCTCGCACCGTGCCAATCGACGTTCTGAACGAACTGCTCGTTGACCCGCACTTTATTAAGGCGTTGCTTCTGATTGACTTTTATTCAAGCGACTATTTCGCACAAATTGTTGTGGGGCAGAACGACTTCACAAAATCCATGAGGGATTTTGCAGGCAAAGTCAATCCCAAGGCGAAAGAGGTCAGGAAAGCGATCGTATTGTCCAAGCCGAATTTCAAAGCCGATCAGCTAATTAACATACAGTATGAATTTATAACGGCGGTCAAGGACATAAAGAAAAACTCCGCCGCCAGTGCCGACAACAGAGCGAACAAAGAATTTTTAGAAAAAATACTGGCAGCTTTTAAGCCTCAGGACGTGACGAAACTCACGCCGGAGCAGATCAGTACTACGATTGCGAACGTCGTAAAATCGTCAGGCAATATTGACGAGAATATGCAGAAAATCATTAGGTCGTTCGGGACAGAGCTGCTGAAAGATTTGCCGAGCGACTGTGAGAAAAAGGATGAGGGGTGATATGCCTTTTGCATATTGCTAAATAAGACCTATTATACTCATTGTGTTTTCTGTATTGTCATCAGGCATTAAACCGCTTGAAAAATCGGCGTGTCAAATTTTCACGCGATAAAATGTTGAATCTGCCGATTGTAAAGGTGACAAAAATATGGTATTATTATATATTACATTTGTATATTCAACATTCTTGAACGGAGAACAGATTATGGCAGACAAAACACAAGCAAATATCGGCTTTGAAAAGCAGCTTTGGAACGCGGCGTGCGTTTTGTGGGGGCATATCCCTGCCGCAGAATACCGCAAGGTTATCATCGGGCTTATTTTTCTAAGATACATTTCTGCGGCTTTTGACAAGCGTTATCAGGAGCTTGTCGATGAGGGCGAGGGATTCGAGGACGACCGCGACGCATACACGATGGACAACGTTTTCTTTGTTCCCGAGGAGGCAAGGTGGAACACCATTTCTTCTGCCGCGCATACCCCCGAAATCGGAACAGTAATTGACAACGCCATGCGCGCTATCGAGGCTGAAAATAAAACTCTTAAAAATGTTCTGCCGAAGAATTACGCCAGCCCCGACCTTGATAAAAGAGTTCTGGGCGACGTCGTGGACATCTTTACAAACAACATCGACATGAGCAATACCGAAGAAAGCGAAGATTTGCTCGGTCGTACATATGAATACTGCATAGCGCAGTTTGCCGAGGTTGAAGGCGTGAACGGCGGCGAATTTTACACTCCCGCAAGCATCGTTAAAACACTCGTCGAAATTATTAAGCCGTATGAGAATTGCCGCGTGTATGACCCCTGCTGCGGCTCTGGCGGTATGTTCGTGCAAAGTGCAAAGTTTATTCTGAATCACAGTCACAAAAGAGGTGCCATTTCCGTCTACGGTCAGGAGGCTAACGCCGACACTTGGAAAATGGCGAAGATGAATATGGCTATTCGCGGCATAAACGCCGACTTCGGACCGTATCAGGCTGACACGTTCACAAACGACCTGCACCCGACTTTAAAGGCAGATTTTATTCTGGCCAACCCGCCTTTCAACTATCACCCTTGGGGTCAGGAAAAGCTGACCGATGATCTTCGTTGGAAATACGGTCTGCCGCCCGCGGGAAACGCCAACTACGCATGGATTCAGCACATGATCCATCATCTTGCCGAGGGAGGAAAAATCGGACTTGTTCTTGCGAACGGTGCGCTTTCCACGCAGTCGAGCGGCGAGGGAGAAATCCGCAAAAGAATCATCAACGCCGATTTGATCGAGGGCATTGTCGCCCTGCCGACGCAGCTCTTTTACAGCGTTACGATTCCGGTTACGCTTTGGTTCATCACAAAAGGCAAGAAGCAGGCGGGCAAAACGCTCTTTATCGACGCGCGAAAAATGGGGCATATGGTTGACCGCAAGCACCGCGACTTTTCGGACGAGGATATTAAAAAGTTAGCGGATACCTTTGAGGCTTTCCAAAACGGCACTTTAGAGGACGTCAAGGGTTTCTGTGCGGCAGTTACGACGCAGGACATAGAGAAGCAGGATTATATCTTAACGCCCGGACGTTATGTCGGAATTGAGGAGCAGGAGGACGACGGCGAGCCGTTCGAGGAGAAAATGACAAGGCTCACCGCCGAGCTGTCCGAGATGTTCAAGCGCTCGCACGAACTGGAGGAGGAAATCAAAAAGAATCTGGGGGCGATGGGGTATGAAGTGTAAGCTTTCGGATATATGTGACTATGCAAAGGACAAGATTTATGTATCAGTTTTAGACGAGAACACATATATCTCCACAGAAAATATGATGCCTAATAAGGGCGGAATCACTAAAGCATCTACGCTCCCGGCTATATTGCAAACACAGTCATTTTCGATCGGAGATGTGCTTGTTTCCAACATCAGACCTTATTTTAAGAAGATATGGCTTGCAGAGTATAACGGCGGCTGCTCTAATGATGTACTTGTATTTAGAGCGAGGAACGGAGTGAGCAACCGTTTTCTCTATTATGTTCTTGCTGATGATGCCTTTTTTGATTATTCAATGACAACCTCCAAAGGCACAAAAATGCCTCGTGGGGATAAAGATGCTATAATGAAATATGATGTACCCAATTTCAAATATGAAGAACAAGAAAAAATTGCAGCGATATTGGGGGCGCTTGATGACAAAATTGAGCTTAATCAGAAAATAAACGATAATTTAGCGGCTTAGAGTTCAATTTCCGACACGTCAAGCTCGCCGGACATAAGCTTAGGTAAAAGTGAGTCACGCAACGCAGCAAGACGTTTGTTTTCCAAACGGTTATTGACGATTTGATTTATCATTGGGGTTGTTATAGTACCAAAATCATCAAGAATTTTCCTTTCGGGCAGAATAATTTCAAACGTGTCGAAATCCTTTTTTCCGATATGTATGACGGTTGTGCCGACTTGAGTTTGCTCTATTAAATTTAATAACGGCTTTATAGATAATAAAACGAAAGCTTTATCGTTTTCATTTTTACTTTCAAAGATATATACTCGTTGATTCAACCAAGCTTGTGTGTTTCCCCAAATATAAGGACGAAATTCGCCGTCCATGCCTACTACAATATCACCGGGTCTTATCAAATACCCCTTGGGGTGTTTTTCGGTTGTATATGTAACAAATGATTGATCTTTGAGGTCACGGATACGAATGATGGGGATTCCTATCCCATCTGTATTAAATAGCTTTGAAGAAAAAGGCGCACCATATATTATATTCGCTATAGTATATATGTCGGTTTTTTGCCAATTCATTGGCATTTGTCCGTTAAAAGGCTCATAGTTTACAAACCAAGACGTATAAACGGCTTGCATTTGCCGCTCTAAATTATCGTTTTCCATAATTTCACCTCCCACCAACGGCGGGAGTAATGCCAACGGAACTGCCGTTGATGTCGTTCTCTGGAAGAATATTTTATAAAGGAGATACGACTATGAAACAAGAGCTAATAACCGAGGTAACGCAAAAAATGCTGTCGCTTCTCGACAATGCACAGCTAAAGCAGCTCACGGCGGTACTGGAGCAGGTGCTTGCGCGCTATTCCGTGTCCGAACTGTCGGCAGATTCCGAGGAGGACAACACCCAAGAGCTTATAACGATGTTTTTGGCGGCAAAGCGCATCGAGGGCTGTTCCGAAAAGACCTTGAAGTACTATCAGACGACGATAAAATCAATGGTCACTTCGCTCCAAAAAGGCGTTCGGCATATCGTCACGGAGGATCTGCGCTCATATCTCACCGAATATCAGTCTAAAAATCATTCAAGCAAGGTTACGATTGACAACATTCGGCGAATTCTTTCCTCGTTTTTCTCTTGGCTTGAGGACGAAGATTATATAGTAAAAAGTCCTGTTTGGCGCATTCACAAGGTAAAGACGGCGAGTAGCATCAAAGAAACCTATTCCGATGAGGAATTGGAGAAGATGCGGGATAACTGCACCGAAATCCGCGATTTGGCGATGATTGATATGCTCGCCTCGACAGGAATGAGAGTGGGCGAAATGGTTCTTCTGAACCGCGATGATATTAACTTTGCGGAGCGGGAGTGTGTGGTATTCGGCAAGGGCGATAAAGAGCGGATAGTTTATTTTGACGCAAGGGCAAAGTTGCATTTGCAGGAATATCTCGACAGCAGGTCGGACCAGAATCCCGCGCTGTTCGTATCGCTGCACGCGCCGTTTGAAAGGCTGAAAATCGGCGGTATAGAAAGCCGCCTGCGGGAAATGGGCAAGCAGTTAAGCATCTCGCGCGTCCACCCGCACAAATTCAGACGAACGCTTGCGACAATGGCGATTGACAAGGGAATGCCTATAGAACAGCTTCAAAGGCTGCTCGGACATCAACGAATAGATACGACCTTGCAGTATGCAATGGTGAAGCAGAGCAATGTGAAATTGGCACATAGGAAATATATAGGGTGAGAGGTGTAATTCATGATTGTACAGTATGTTCCATTAGCACAACTTTCTGTTGGGGGAAAGGGCTCATATGGTATAGGAGCAAGTGCAGTTCCATATTCAAAAGATCTTTATACATATCTGAGAATCACGGATATTAACGACGATGGCACGCTTAACACTAATGATCTTAAATCAGTTGTTGATGAAAAAGCGTCTGAGTATCTGCTAAATACTAACGATATAGTTTTTGCAAGAACCGGAGCAAGTACGGGAAGAAACTATTTTTATGATGAATCCGATGGCGAGTTTGTCTATGCCGGCTTCCTAATAAAGTTTAGTATCGATGATCAAAAAGTAAATCCCAAATATATAAAATATTTTTGCCAATCAGAGCAATATAGAGGTTGGATTAATTCATTTAATACAGGAAGCACAAGAGGAAATATAAATGCTCAAACGCTTGGCAAATTACCTATTCCTTTGATAGATCGGGATAAGCAGGACAAAATGGTGTGCATTTTATCAAGTTTAGATGCAAAAATAAAGGAAAACAAGCGAATAAACGATAATTTAGAGCGGCAAGCAGACGCAATTTATCAAACCTATTTTTCGCCCAAATCCGGGAACCAAGGAGAAATTGCAACACTTGACAAATATTGCTATATATTTACCGGCAAGAAGAACGCAAATGAATCAGTTGATGGAGGCAAGTACAAATTTTTCACTTGCTCTCCAGAAGCCTTGCAAATTGATAGCTACATTTATGACGGTAACGCGATAATCGTTTCCGGGAATGGGGCTTATACAGGACGAACTCGTTTTTACAGCGGAAAATTTGATTTATACCAAAGAACATATGCCTGCACTCTTCTTGACGGCATAGACCCCGATTATATATTCCCTCTGTATTGGTTCGTAAAATTAGAACTAAGCAAGAAAATTATGGGTGGCACTCGCGGTTCGGCTATACCGTATATAGTAATGAATGACTTGTCCAAGTTTGAATTTGTTTACAATGAAAAAACATTTGCAGAATATTTACCGGTTTTCAAAGTACTAACCGAAACAATTCAAGCCAACGAAGTTGAAACTGAAAAGCTTGCAGAAACCCGCGACACTCTGCTTCCCCGCCTCATGTCCGGCGAGCTTGATGTGTCGGAAATTGAGCTTTAGGCAGCGCATAAATTATCGTTTATAGTAAAAATGTAAAGGAAAATAGATATGTCATTTCCAAACAAAAAGAATAAAGTGTTTGCTGTTTCTAAAACAAATAAAGCAAAAGCTACACTTGCGTCATCATTTTTCAAAAATCAATATATGGCTTATGAAATGGCTTATAAAACGGCAGGAGACCTATTGGTTAAATCCGCTATTGACGATGACTCGCTCTTTATGGATATTTCAATATACCCGATAGCGTTTCTCTATAGGCAATTTGTCGAGCTGTATATTAAAGATATTCTATTAAAATTTGATGATAAATATAAGACTGATAGCAATTTAAATAAATCCCACGATTTATATGCGCTTTGGAGCAGTTTAAAAGATATTGTCGTACTTGATGATCTTGCATTTCCAAAAGAGTTAGATAATATGCCTTTTGAAGATGTTATATCATCATCTGAAAGTTACATTATTGAGCTTTCTAAAATGGACAACATGTCCATGGCGTTTAGATATCCTGATAACAAAACGCATGATCAAAATTTCTTTGAAGTAGAAACTCCGGTTAATTTAGAAAACTTGAAAGATAGGGTCAATGAAATCGCCAATATTTTGTGCATTATTGAAGAAAGTCTTATAAACCAGAAAACTTTTGAGGAAGAAATCATCTGATTTTTTACATTTTATAATAATGACGTTAATAATTGTTTTTCCCAAATTGCCAGGGGTATAAAATATTTTTGCCTTCAAATGCAGGAGAAGCTCATATGAAACATCAAAAGCACTATTCGGAAGTCATTGATCTTGACTTGGAAAAGAAAATATATGCATCTATGTATACTCAGAAGAAACTGTACAGCAGAAACGCCTCAAATATAAATGAAAATGATTTTATATACTATACCGACTGGAAAAATCACATTATAGAACAGCTTGAAAAATTTCAAACTCCAACAGACTTGGAAAATTTCAAACATTATTGTATTAAATTTTCCAGAGCTGAGAACTGGACCAATTTGGCAGTCGCAGAACTTGCCGTTCCTTATATTATTGCAATGCTCGGTATAATGGTCTCCTCGTATAATATATTTTTCTCTATTGTCCTACTGATTATTTCCTTTTTGTTTCAACTAATATACCACGCCATATGGCATCGTAAGAATTATTTTTATGATGATATTATAGAAGTTATTCAGCAATATCAAGAGAAAGCAGATTCATCATTAAAAACAAGGAGTGAACAAAATGTCCTATAACTACACCGAAGCCGACTATGAAAATTCCATCATAGAGCTGTTTGAAAACATGGGCTACCGCCATGTCTACGGTCCCGACTTGGACAGGGATTATAACTGCCCGCTCTATGAAGATGAGCTTGCTTCTGCGCTTCGGCGTCTGAATCCCTCCATGCCCGACGACGCCATAAACGACGCGCTGTTTAAGCTCAAAAACTTTGAAAATGCCGAGCTTGTCCAGAAAAACGCCGTATTTACCGACTATATCCAGCACGGCGTTGAGGTGCGCTACTTTGTCGGCAGCGAGGAGAGGTCGGGACTTGTGTATCTTGCGGATTATAACAATCCTGCAAACAACTCCTTTATCGTCGCGAATCAGTGGACTTTCATAGAAAACAGCAATAAACGCCCCGACGTCATTCTGTTTCTCAACGGTCTGCCGATCGTTCTTGTCGAGTTGAAATCCCCCTCGCGCGAGGAAACCGACGCCTCCAAGGCATATCTGCAAATCAGAAATTATATGCAGGAAATTCCGTCGATGTTTATATATAACTGCATATACGTTATGAGCGATCAGCTTACCTCAAAGGCGGGAACGATTACCTCAGGCGAGGACCGCTTTATGGAGTGGAAAACCAAGGACGGCAGCTATGAAAACACGCAGTACGCCCAGTTTGATACATTTTTTGAGGGCATATTCGAGAAAGCGCGTCTGCTTGACATCATAAAGAATTTTATATGCTTCTCAAACGAGGGCTTGAAGCAATATAAAATCATGGCGGGATACCACCAGTATTTTGCCGTAAGAAAGGCTATTGTATCTACAAAGCATGCCACCGAAACCGACGGCAAGGGCGGCGTTTTCTGGCATACTCAGGGCAGCGGAAAATCGCTGTCGATGGTCTTTTATGCTCATCTTTTGCAGGAGGCTCTTAATAGCCCGACAATAGTTGTTCTGACAGATAGAAACGACCTTGACGATCAGCTTTACGGTCAGTTTGCGAAGTGCAAAAACTTCCTGCGGCAGGAGCCTATCCACGCCGAAAGTCGCGAGCATTTAAAATCTATTCTCAACGGCAGACAGGCAAACGGTATAATATTTACAACGATGCAGAAGTTTGAGGAATCCGATGAGCCGCTTTCCGAACGCAGAAATATTGTAGTAATGGCAGACGAAGCTCACCGCGGACAATACGGTCTTAGCGAAAAGGTTGACGAGAAAACGGGGCGAATCAAAATAGGAACTGCCCGCATAATCCGAAACAGTCTGCCCAACGCTACATATATCGGTTTTACCGGCACTCCTATTTCAATGAAAGATAAAAGCACCCGCGAGGTGTTCGGTGATTATATCGACATTTACGATATGACGCAGGCGGTAGAGGACGGTGCTACCCGACCGGTTTATTACGAGAGCAGAGTTATACATCTCAAGCTTGACGAGAACACCCTGCACCTTATCGACGCAGAATATGATATAATGGCGCATAACGCAGATCCCGAAGTTATTCAGAAAAGCAAGCGTGAGCTTGGACAGATGGAAGCCGTTCTCGGGCATGACCAAACTATTGCCTCGCTTGTTGACGATATACTTTCTCATTACGAAAATAACCGTGAAAATCTCCTTACGGGCAAGGCGGTGATAGTGGCATATTCCCGCGCAATCGCTATGAAAATATATAACCGCATATTGCAGCTCCGACCGACTTGGACGGAAAAAGTCGCGGTAGTTATGACCGAGAGCAACAAAGACCCCGAAGAATGGCGGGCGATTATCGGCAACAAGCACCACAAGGAGGAACTGGCAAAGAAATTCAAGGACAACGACAGTCCTTTGAAGATTGCTATTGTAGTGGATATGTGGCTGACAGGCTTTGACGTTCCCTCGCTTGCGACGATGTATGTCTACAAGCCTATGGCGGGATACAATCTTATGCAAGCGATTGCAAGGGTAAACCGCGTCTTTAAGGATAAAGAGGGCGGTCTTGTAGTCGATTATGTCGGAATAGCCGCAGCACTCAGGGAGGCTATGAACGACTACACTTCAAGGGATAAAAAGAACTACGGCGACACCGACATAGCAAAGGTCGCATATCCGAAATTCATCGAAAAGCTTACGATTTGCCGCGATATTTTCCACGGCTACAACTATTCAAGATTCAGTGCCGGCACCGACCTTGAACGTTCAAAGACAATATCCGGCGCTGTCAACTTCATCATCGCAGTAAACAAGGAGCGCGAGAAAGAGGACTTCCTTAAAGAATCGCTTCTTCTGCATCAGGCATTGTCGCTTTGCTCGTCAATCACCGACGAATCCTTGCGAATTGAGGCTGCGTTCTTTGAATCGGTTCGCGTGCTTGTGCTTCGGCTTATAAATCAGGGTGGCAAAAAGCGCATTTCTCTACCCGAGATGAACGCAAGAATCAACGCGCTTCTGAAACAAAGCATCAAAAGCGAAGGCGTAATAAATCTTTTCTCGGATATATCGCAGGAATTTTCGCTGTTCGATCCGAAATTCCTTGAAGAGATTTCAAAAATGAAAGAGAGAAATCTCGCCATTGAGCTGCTCAGAAAGCTGATTGCGGAGCAGGTCCAGATATACCGCCGCACAAATGTTGTAAAAGCCGAGAAGTTCAGCGAAATCATTCAAAGCTCAATGAATCGCTACCTCAACGGTATGTTCACCAACGAGCAGGTCATAGAGGAAATGCTGAATCTTGCAAAGCAGATCGCGGCAGCACACAAGGAAGGCGACAAGCTCGGACTTACCGCTGATGAGCTTGCGTTCTATGACGCACTGACAAAACCGCAGGCGATCAAGGACTTTTACGAGAATGAGGAGCTGATTGCAATTACAAAAGAGTTGGCAGATACCCTCCGCAAGAACCGCACTATTGATTGGCAGAAGCGAGAGGACGCCCGAGCAAAAATGCGTATGCTGATAAAGCGGCTCCTCAAAAAACACAAATACCCGCCCGAGGGCATGGACGACGCCGTTCAGACAGTCATGACCCAGTGCGAGCTTTGGACGGATAATATGGAAATTTGAGCTTTACCGCAAAGGATTTAGTAACATCTTTTAATCCTCACTTTTTCAAATATCCGAGGGCTTGGGATTCTTCCAAAAGAACAAAAATTATCCGTGTGGGTACCCACCGGATTTGCTTGCTGTTTTGCTTCTTCAAGACAAAACGGCAAGCAATTTTTCGCAAGTGTGGCTACACTTGCTGTGCTTGCTACGAAACTTTTTTATAATTTATGCGAACAAGCTATTGCAAAAAATTCCGAAATGTGTTATAATCATCTTGTAAGGAGATGATTATATGCCGGAAGTCAGTATTGTCGCAAAACGCCTGCGAGAGCTTCGTAAGGGTGTTAAGCTGTCGCAGGAGAAAATGGGCGAGGTGGTTGGAGTCAAGCAGTCGAGCCTGAACCGTTACGAAAACGGCACCGCCGAGCCGAGCATTGCTGTTTTGACCCGCTATGCGGATTATTTCGACGTGTCGCTCGACTATATTTTCGGGCGAACCGACTGCCCGCAGGGAAAGGTTTATGAATG
>CANQYD010000001.1 GCA_947627985.1 uncultured Clostridia bacterium | reverse complement strand
ACAGTCCGGTGGACTGTTTTCATCGGGGGAACCCTCGCCGGGGGTTCCCCCAACAAAAAACCGGCGACGAAGTCGCCTAAGAGCTGAGCGAAGCGAGGCACATAAGCCCCTCCCCACCGGGAGGGGTTGGGGTGGGGGAAAAACAGGAGAGGCGTAAGCAGAAGCCGGTTTTGTTCCTGCTCAACTGCCCTCGGCAACAACGATTGCCTCGTTTGTTTCGCAGACAAAACCCCGCGTCTGCGGGGACCCCGCAGGGGTGCCCCATAGAGCCGAGCGAAGCGAGGCAAACACCCGTCAGCCATAATAATACTAAAGCCCCGATAGGAGTAAAAGCTTGCCTCTCAGATGTCAAAATGCATAAATTTGTAGAAGGGGAATTATGCAATACGCCGAAATTTGCCTTAAACTGCAATATTTCACCCCTAAAAAACGTCTTATATAGTAAAGAAAGGGGAGTGCAAAATGGAGAATTTGAAAAAATTAGCGGCAGTATCGGCGATGGCTTTGGCAGTGATAATCCTTGCGAATGTATCGGAGAATAATTATCATAAATCGGTCTCCGAGACGGAAGAAATCGCCGTAAACATCGGTGCAGAGGCACTTGGACAGGATTCAGCAGACAGCATGCAAGACGATATCCAAAAATTGTTATTAAAAAATTATGCGAACATTGATGAGAGTAAGCATGTGGAAAACGGATAAGGCGAAGAGTCTTCGTAGAAATTTAAATTGATGAGATTACTGTGGTCGGGTTGAGTCATCAGATAATAATGTTCTGGGCTATGCATATATGTCAAGCTGAGTTGATAGTTCATCAAAGATTGCATCCGAACACATGCCATCAGATACATTCGTACAAACAGATACATTTATAAAATATATATGACCAATCGATTCCGGCAGTCACAGATATCAAGAGTAAAGATTTGCACAAGCCAATCAATCATGTCAAGCCGATACGAGCGCTCGCAGCAAACATTCGCATGACCCCATGTGTGCAGATAAATAAAAACGCCACATAAAAAGAAGTGTTTATATACAGCCCCGAGCTCCGAAAGCCTCGGGGCGCCTTGTTTATAGGGCTTTTGCCGTGTGCCACTCCCCTCGGTTTTGTACTTCCCTAATGTTCGCGAAATTTATATTATGCGCACATTCCGCGCTCATACGAGCGCAAGGACGCGACGCCGTCGCTCGGCTTGATTTACTCGGCAGGCTAAAAAATTTCCTTTCAGTCAGTATAGCACTTTGTGGGGGGTTTGTCAACCCCCCACGCCCCCGACCGTCCTCGCCTCCCGCACCGCTGACGCGGGCGGGTGTCTCGGACGGGTTTTGCGGGGGTCTGTCGACCCCCGCACCCCAGTTTTACTCCTCAAAGTCCCGATAACGGCTAAACTCATCTGCAAGCGCATAGAGGGCGGTCACAGCCTCGTCAGAGTGGTTTAAAAGCTTGCAGACCTTTGCCATATTCCCCCCGCTTTTGCGGTATTTTGCCACGCTGTAGCCCTTACGGGCTGAATGAACGCTCACACCGTCGAAGCCGTAGAACCTCGCGACCCGTTTAAGGTCTTTCCAGACCGCCTGACGCGTTCTGTGGCGTGTCCAGTCGGTGCGGTGCTCAAATACGTACACTCTGCCAGCTATTCCCAGAAGACGCCGCCTATGAGCCTCGGAGAGCCTAACACGCCTCCTCTTGCCAGTCTTTTCCTCGCGGTAATTCCAACGCCCAGTGCGGGCGGCTTCGGTTGACATGGAAAGCACATCACCTATCCGCGCGCCGTAGTCCATCGACACAAGGAGGGCAGCACGATTTTCCGGGGTTAGTGCAAGCAGTAACAACTCCATATAGCGCCTCGGGAGCCACTCAGAGCGCGCCATCGTGGGCGGTGTCGACTTTCCCAAAAAAGTCAACTCGTACGGGCTTATCAGGCTCGGACGGGGTTTTGACGGGTTTATTTTCTCTCAATTCGTGGGAAATTCTCAAACCAATTGAGCGGTTAAAAGTCGCACCGTCCGTCCCCGTAGAGTACGGAGTAGATTTGTCTCTGTCGTTCACCATCTTCACCTCTTTCTAAAATTCTCTCAATATCGGAACTTTCAAAAATAGCAACAAAGTCGTTTTCCCACTGCCAAGGCAGTGCCAAGACAGCCTCCCCGACAAGGCTTTTTCCCTGCAAGCCCTTAGAGGAAAAGAACATATGTTCTCCCTCTCGGAAGCCCTCACCCGCATTTTTGCTAATGTACTTGACAATATACGAGGAACAGCGGACAGGGTCTTTTATCTCGGAAAGCGAGACAAAGCCAAAACGCTTCCGGAAGTAGGGAATATCCAAATATCCGTTCTCGTTCTTCTCCAAGCTCTGAGGGGACACGCCGAACAAAAGCCCATGCATATGCCAACTCACGCCATCGGCGTGAAGCTCGGGCACCATGACATAGCGGGGACGGTAGCCGAACTTTTTCGAATAGTCCTTTAAGCACTGATTCCAACGCTTTTTGAGCAGTCCCAAGTCCTCCCTGTTTTGGTTTACCTGATTAACTGTTATAGTCGTAAAGTAGTCCCAAGAATTGCAAAGACTTAATTCCCTTAAACGACTTTTCGCCCTGATGATATGCTCAGGCGCACGCCCTTCGGAGGAAGAGCGCACGCCGTCGGCTTGTTGGGTTGCACCACCTCCGAGAGAGGAGCGCATCACACCCGATTTAAAAGCTACAACGCGGAAAATTTTCCCGTATTGGTAGACCCGAGAATAATAGGCTTGTTTAGATTCAATCATTTTCCCCGTCCTCCTCTACATGCTCTTGAAAGAAGTCATAGGGGCACTCGGACGGTCTGAAAGGCTCATCACACCCAAAAACACACTCGGCGCACAGGTCGGAACGGTAATTCATCGGCACAGGTTGCAGGGGTTGGCGGTGTTTGTTTTTTTCTCTTTTCATGTGATTTCCTCCATTTATGGCAGTTTGTCAAGTAACTGTATACCCTCCCTACAGCGCAAGCCCCGCCCGTCCTCGCCTCGGCACCGCTAACGCGGGCTCGTGTCTCGGACGGGCTAACACTCGCTAAAAAGGAAAGTAAAATGGAGGGCACAACATCAAGCCCACCGACGGCGTCGCAATTTGGCGGAATGTCGCGCATAATACAAATTATGCAAACATTTCTTAAAAACTGAAAAAAATGTTCGCATAATTTTGCCATATTATGCGCACATTTGACAATACATATTTACGCCCTCCCCTCATGCCTCATCATCTTTTATATTTATCGCAGGCTCGATCTTGCCGAGTGCCGTATCACGTTCATCATGAAAATAACCTGCATGTCTCTATTTTTTAAGTCCCGCATACTGCCTATCCCACAAATTCTGCACAAGCTCCGCGCCTCCGTACATCACCCGGATTCTGCCAAATCAATTATCCATAGACAGCACCTTGCCTTGGATATCCCAAAGCCCCCACAGCAGCCCGCCAAACCAATCTCCACACAAAAAGCCCCCGGAATCCCGAGGGCTCGAATTATTTCAGCTCGCAGACGGTCACGCCGTCCTCGCCTTCGCCGTAGACGCCTTTGCGCGACGACTGCACCATCGGGTGCCGCCGCAGATGGTTCCTGACCGCCTCTTTCAGCGCGCCGGTGCCCTTGCCGTGGATTATCGTCACGATCTTGTTGCCGCTCATCAGCGCCCTGTCGATGAAGCTGTCGACCTCGTAAAGCCCCTCATCAACGGTGTATCCGCGGATATCGAGCTCGCACTCGGCTCTTCTGGTCGCCCGGCTCTCGACCTTCGCGCTGACCCCGGCGGTCTTTTGGAGCTTTTTATTGTTAAATGTTACCTCTTTTTCGACCAGCCTCAGCTTCGAGACGTGCACTTTCGTCTTCATGATCCCGACCTGCACCATCACGTTTCCGGATTGGTCCGGCGGAGATATCACGATCCCGGGCTTGTTGCCGTCGGTGATGGTGACGTCGTCGCCCTTTTTAAGCGGTCTCGGGAGGACGTACTTCTCCCCTGCCTCGCCAAGTTTTGCAGCCTCGTCGTAGAGCGAGTTTACCTGATGTTTATACTGCATTCGCTGCTCCGAGACGCGTTTTGAAAAATCTTCCTTATCTTTAGCTTTGCGCAGGTCCTCAAGCTCGTCCATCAGCTGCTGAGATTGCCTGCTGACCCTCTCGATGACCGATCTCGCCTCCCGCTTTGCCGTCTCTATCTCTTTATCTTTTGTCTCGATGAGTTTTCTGCGCTCTTCACGTATCTCGTTTCGTAGTTTCTCGGTTTCAAGACGGTATTCCTCGGCAAGTTTGGTATTTTTTTCAAGCTGTTGGCGGGTAGCTTCCAGATTATCCAAAATCGTCTCAAAACGACGTGATTCCCCGGTAAGCATATCTTCCGCGGCTTTGATTATTTCATGATCAAGCCCCAGCCTTGCCGATATCGCAAAAGCGTTCGACTTGCCGGGAGAGCCGATTATCAGCCGATATGTCGGTCTTAAAGTCCTGACGTCGAACTCGCAGGAGGCATTTTCCACGCCGTCGGTCTCAAGAGCATACATCTTGAGCTCCTGATAGTGCGTCGTCGTGACGAGCTTTCCGCCGAGGCTGTGGATTTTTTCGATGATGGCGACCGCAAGCGCCGCTCCTTCCACGGGATCAGTGCCGGAGCCGAGCTCATCTATGAGCACGAGGGATCGGTCATCGACGGTTTTCAGGATATCGATGACCTTGTTCATATGCGAGGAAAATGTCGATAGGCTCTGCTCGATGGACTGCTGATCGCCGATATCCACTAAAATCTTTTCAAATACGGTGATCTTTGAGCCGTCCGAGACTGGGATCATCAGCCCGCACATCGTCATCAGCGTCAGAAGCCCGACGGTCTTTAAGATAACCGTCTTGCCGCCGGTGTTGGGACCCGTGATGATGAGGCTGTCATAATCTTTGCCGAGTGCAAAGTCCACCGGGACCACCCTGTCCCGGCTTATCAGCGGGTGCCGAGCCTTATTTAAAACTATCTCGCCGTCGTCGGAAATTTCCGGCATGGTTGCCGCCATCTTGGCTCCGAGATCGGCTTTGGCAAAGTAGACGTTCAGCTGCACCGAGGCGGTGTAGTCGGATATCAGCTGCTCCGAAAATGCCGCGACGTCTGCCGAGAGCTCTTTGATGATCCTCTCGATCTCCTCCTGCTCCCTGCCTTTTAAGATGGTGATCTCGTTGTTAGCTTCGACGACCGTCATCGGCTCGATGAAGTATGTCTGACCGCTGGCTGAGGTGTCATGCACAAGCCCCGCGACCTTTGATTTGTGCTCGGACTTCACCGGGAGGACGTATCTGCCGTCTCTTAGCGTGACAAGGCTCTCCTGCAAATAATCCTTGGAATCGGAGGATTTGATGATCTTGTCCAAGCTTTCGCGGATTTTTGAGCCCGCGTTTGCGATCTTTCGGCGGATAGAGGCAAGCTCGGGGCTGGCGTTATCGCTGATCTCCTCCTCGCTCACGACGGCGTTTGTGATCTTGTCATGAAGATGTCTGTTACTGTATAGGCACTTAAAGAGGTAGTCGATATCCATCTCCCCTTCAAGCTGGCGCCGCCATGATAAAAGCGTTTCGGTCTGCATGAGTAGTTTAGCGACGTCTAAAAGCTCCTTTAGGCTCAGCTGCGCGCCCGACGCCGCTCGGTTCGATATTGTCGCCACGTCCGAAATATTAAAAAACGACGGCGACCCGACCTTTGCCGAGGCATTGTAGGCGGAAAAGGTCTTTTTGACCTCGTTCCTGACGATATCCGCGTCGGTCTCCGGCACGGTATCGAGAGCAATACGGCGGGAGGCTTCGTTTGAGCACTCCTCAGCCAGCATTTCAAGTATTTTATGTAATTCAAGTGCTGTGTAGTTTTCGTTCATATTATCTTTCCGTTCTGATCGATTTGTAAAATTCAAGAGTCGGGAATCGCCTGCCGAGCTGTATCGTGCAGAATCTTTCGGTGATACGGCATAGCGTCCCGAGATATTCTTTTCTGGCTTTCAGACCGAAGAGCTGCTTCATGTCGGTAAGAGCGATGAATCTTAAGCAGTGCAGCAAATATGCGTCCAAAGGTTCCATCTCTTCAAGACTGCGGTTTCCCACGCAGTCCTCGCAGAATAATCGCCCGCCTCTTAAATCAAACTGCATCCTTGAAGCCGTGTATTTTAAACATTGGCAGCAGCCGATGAGGTTCGGGACAAGCCCTATTTCCGACATCAGCCGCAGCTCAAATGTCGCCTTTAAAAGCATAATGTCGCGATTTCCGAGGCAAAGAAAGTGGAGGCAGTTAAGTATCAGCCTCAGCACCTCGTTGTTAGGGCGCTCTTCGGTCGCAACATAGAGTATCATCTCCGAAAAATACGCCGCGAGGGAAAATTTTTCAATATCCTGCGACAGCTCAAAAAAGGTCCTGATCGGCTCGGCGGAGTTTAATGTATATCTCCCGCCGCTTTCGTTCAGGCAGAATTTTGAATAGCAGTAGAGCTGCGTTACGGGCGCATTCTTGGAATTTTGCTTCTTGACGCCTTTCGCAAAGACTTCTATCAGCCCTTCGGCGTCGGTGAGAACATCAAGAAACTTGTCGCTTTCTCCCACGCTTCTCTCCCGCAGGACAATGCCGTTTAAGGTTGTCAGCATTTCTCTCACCGCTTTTATATCTTAAGTAATCGGCAACGCTGCCGCTCTGTAAAAACGCTTTCCAAAGGTCCATGTCAATCCTCCGTCATCTTTTATATGATTATGGTGGACCATAGACCCGCAAAATATAAGTGGAAAAATCAGTCGAGCGACGACAGCCCGAAGTTTTTGATAAGACCCTCTCGGTTCCGCCAGTCCTCCTTGACCTTGACCCAGAGCTGGAGATTTGTCTTTATCATGAAGAATTTTTCGATATCCTGCCGTGCAAGCCTTCCCGCTTTTTTGAGCATAGAGCCGCCTTTTCCGATGATGATGCCTTTATGCGAATCCTTTTCGCAGTAGATGACGGCTGAGATATCCAAAATCCCCTCCCCCTCTTTGTTGTCGTGCTCGTCCATCGTCTCGATATCGACGGCGATACCGTGGGGCACTTCATCGCTTAAAAGCTCCAAAAGCTTCTCCCTGATGATCTCCGAGACGATGACGCGCTCCGGCTGATCGGTGAATCTGTCGTCCGGGAAATAATGCGGAGAAGGCTTTGCAAAGCTCATAAGGATATTTTTTACAATATCTACTCCGTCGTTTTTAAGCGCCGAGATCGGCACGACGTCGGCAAAATCGCGAAGGGAAGAGAGCTCGGCGATTATCGGGATCAGCGCCTCTTTATCCTCAAAAAGATCGATTTTATTTATCGCAAGGATCACCGGCGTGCTCTTTGAAAGCTTGGCTAAAAGCGCCTTTTCCTGCTCCCCTGCCCTCTTCTCGGCGTCGATCACCAAAATCGCGGCGTCGATGGAGCTTAAAGATGAATCTATAGCCTTAATCATGTGAGCCGAGAGCCGGTCGTGTTCTCTTAAAAAGCCCGGGGTGTCGATGAACACAAGCTGGGTCTCGCCCTCGGTGATGATACCGGTGATCTTGGTCCTCGTGGTCTGGGGTTTTGAACTCACAGCCGCTATCTTCTCGCCGATAAGAGCGTTCAAAAGCGATGATTTTCCGGCATTGGGTCGCCCTAATATCGTTATAAATGCAGATTTTGTCATATTCACCTCGTAAGCCCTATCCGCTCAAGAATTATCTTTTCATGCTCCCTCATGACGTCGCCCTCGTCCTCGTCGATGTGATCGTACCCCAAAAGATGCAGCATCGAGTGCACCGTCAGAAATCCGACTTCCCGCTCAAAGGAATGCCCGTACTCCCTCGCCTGATCGTATGCCTTTTCAAGGGAGATGACGATATCCCCAAGGCTCACGGCACCGTTTTCGGGGTCGGTCTCATAATCGCCGTCGCCCAAAGGAAACGATAGTACATCGGTCTCGCGGTCTACCTGCCGAAACTGACGGTTGAGCTCCCTTATCTTTCTTGAACTCACAAAAGTGATATCCACCTCGCAGAGCCTGTCCCCGAGACCTTCGCACTCAAGAGCCGCCGCTACGCAGCATAATAAAAGCTCGTCCAGCTGCTTTGTGACCGTCAGTTTGCGCTGGCGATTGTAAAATCCTACGATCGGCTCGGTCATTTTCTGCGGCTCCTCTCGTTGTTGTACTGCTCGTATGCCTTGACGATGTCCTGAACAAGCTTGTGGCGGACGACGTCCTTCTCGGTGAAGTGGTTAATCGCGATGTCGTTGACGTTCTTAAGCACCTTCACAGCCTCCACAAGACCCGATTTTCTGGGGTCCGGCAGGTCGATTTGGGTGACGTCGCCGGTGATCACCATCTTTGAATTGAAGCCGAGGCGGGTCAAGAACATCTTCATCTGCTCGGGAGAAGTGTTCTGCGCCTCATCAAGGATTATGAAGCTCTCATCAAGCGTGCGACCTCTCATATAGGCAAGAGGCGCAACCTCGATGGAGCCGCGCTCCTGAAGTCTTGCAAAGGTATCGGCGCCCAGCATCTCATAAAGCGCGTCATATAAAGGTCGCAGATAGGGATCGACCTTGTTCTGAAGATCGCCCGGCAAAAATCCTAACTTCTCGCCCGCTTCAACCGCAGGTCGGGTCAGGATAATCTTCTGGACCGTGTGCGCCTTGAATGCTCTGACAGCCATCGACACCGCAAGGAATGTCTTTCCCGTTCCCGCAGGACCGATGCCGAAAGTCACGGTGTTATTTGAAATCGCGTCGATGTATTTTTTCTGACCGAGGGTCTTGGGCTTGATGATCTTGCCGCTCGTCGTCACGCATACTCCGCCGTCGGAAAGAGCCGCGATTTCCTCGGGATCGCTCTCCCCTGCCATCGAGATGAAATATCTCACCTGCTGAGCCGAGACCGATTCACCCCGATCACAGAGCTTCAAAAGCCCCTCGATGCAGGTATAAGCGCGCTCTACCGCTCGGTCGGGACCGGATATCCTGATATCACCGCCGCGGCTTAAAATGTCCACGCCGAGCTCGTCCTGAATTATTTTTATGTTTTCGTCATAGCTTCCGAAGAGGTTCAGAAGCGAGTCCATATTCGTTACGACAAAAGATTTTTCCGCCATAAGATCACTTCCCGGGTTATATTGTCCTTTCGGACATATCCATTATACCAAATTCCGAAAAATAATTCAATACCTTTTAACCTTTACTTTATGAAAATTTCCCGGACTTCGCCGATTTCGCCCTCCAAAACATACTCCACCGCCAGCGACACCCCCTCTTCCGACTCGGTTTCGGTGATGTTTCGGGAGATGATCTTAGTCCCCGCGAGCATGTTTTTCTCATAGTTTTTGAGGCGTTTATAGAGGATCATCAGCGCCTCCCCTCGCGTGTATTCGTGAGTTTCGCGCGTGATGGGCGTCAGCTGATAGGTTTTGACGGAAAACGGTAATGTAAAGTCCATGAGCTTTACGTCATTTTCCTGCGATTTTTGGGAATATTCCCTCCCCTGCGGGATAACTTCGCCGGGCAGGGGTATCTCGAAATCGAAAAATTTCAGACATCTGCGGTAAAGCGGCTCGCCTTCGGTCGTTATCTCTTCAAAATATGGCTGGAAGAGGGATATTTCCTCCTCATACTGACCGGTGATCTCGGCAAGGGAGTGGTAGTATTTTACATTACCGTCTTCGCGCTCGGCTATTCCGGTGACTAAAAGCTGACCCTTTCTGACCGTGTCGCCGAGCAAAACGCACAATTTCCCGACCCGCACGACGGCATTTTTCACTACCGCGTCCTTAGAAGCGACGATGTTGCAGGGAATGCGGTTTGACGGGCTTTTCAGCTTATTTGTCGATACCGAGACGTTCACCGACACCACCGAGCCGGTGTTTCCGATCGAAGCCCAAGCGACGCTGTCGGAGTGGGAAAAGAGAATCTCCGAGAGCCGCAGATAGTTGAGGGACGGGATATATGAGCCCGGTTTCAAGCCCTCTTCACGCAGTATTCCGGTGATCTCGGAGCATATCTCGGGGTCGTCGGTGCCGTTGATCTCGATCTTCATGACGGTATTTGAGAGGAAGAAAATGGCAAGCGTGCAGATAAATATCCCGATCGGAATTCCCCATCTTTTTACATATTTTCCGACCGTGTAGACGGCTCCCTTTCTTGAGATGATCTCACATACTGCGCCGTTTTTACTGACAAGGTCTTTTACTTTACGTTCATACTTGCCATAAGTGCTGAAAAAGACTGAATCTGCGCGCCTGTAAATGGAAATTACTTTACACTCTTTGCAGAGCTTTGAAGCGAGAACGGAGGTGTCGAAGCCGTCGATTTTGAAGGTTATCTCTCCCAAAAATTGCCTTTCAATCATCTGCCGCCCTCCCTTCTTCAAACTCGACGCTGCTGATCTTCCCGCTCACCTTGACCACACCTTCCCGAAAGCTCGACGTCCTTAGCTCTTCACCCCAGATGACCACGCCTCCGCTTCGGGTCTTGAGCCGGGTCATGATCTCGTTGCACTCGCACACCCGGGTGCAGTTTTCGACGGTCAGCTCCCTGCCTCCCGCAATCGTTATGTAAACCTCCGTAAAAGTCGCTTTTTCAGCGGCACGGAGAATTTCCCTCAGTCCCATGTTATCCGTCCTTTCATAATTTGTCCCGTTTAATTATACTCGGATTGTTCGTCGCATAGAATTTCTCAGACAAAGTATTTTGAGGTGGATTTATGAAATTCAGGGATTATTTAACACTAATTTTGCTTGTAATCGTCGCCGTGGTCACAGTGATTTTCCCGAATGCGATACGTCCCGAGATCATCGAGGCGCTAAAGTCCTGCGTTTACGTCATCATTCCCTCGGTGTTCGGCATGAGCGTGATCGCTTCGGCGATATCAAAAAGCGGCGTGGTCGGGCTTATTTTGGGAAGATCAATGATCAACGGGGATATACTATCGGCGTTCGTTTTAGGAAATGTCGGCGGGTATCCCATCGGTGCAAAAATCCTTTCGGACGGCGTTTCGGACGGAAATTTGTCCGCAGATGATGCTTCAACAGCGCTTGCGTTTTGCTATGCTCCGGGACCTGCGTTTGCCGTAGGTGTGGTGGGTTTGGGGGCTTTTGGAGATATGCGGTTCGGTCTTGGGGCTATGCTGGCTGTATTTCTGTCAAATCTTACACTTTTTATTATATATTTACTGCGCTGCAAGCCCGTCTCAAAGCCGCATAATCGACCCGTCCGCGGATTTTCAACGTCGCTGATGACCGAGAGCGTAAGTTCATCTGCCGGAGCAATGCTTTCGGTCTGCTCGATGATTCTCTTTTTCACCGTACTTCGGGCAAGCGCCGCAGTCATCATCCCGGAAATCACAAAAATCAAGGTGCTCCAGCCGATACTTGAGATAACGAGGATAAGCGAGCTCACGCCCAAGGACGGGCTATCGATATCGACTGCCGCGGCGCTGATGAGCTTCGGCGGGATTTGCGTCATCATGCAGGTGCTGAGCATTGTGGGCGGGATATTTTCAACCGAGAAATTTTTAGCGGCGAGGCTGATATCCCTATTTTTATCGGGATTTTACGGCTTTTTGGTCGGCAAAATATTCCAAAAATCAGGAATCATAATCGAAGCCGCGACAAAAATAAGGCTGAGCCGAAGCCCGAGCCTTATTCCGATTTTTTGCGTTTTGGCGATGGTGCTGCTGACGGTCAGCCGCCGAGCTTGCGAAGAATGATCTCCTTCATGGCTCCCGGGTTCGCCTTGCCTTTGGAAGCCTTCATGCACTGACCGACGAGGTAGCCGAGTGCATTGGTCTTGCCCGATTTGTAGTCCGCGACGGATTTTTCATTCGCAGCCAAAATCTCGTCCGCGATGGCTTCGAGGGCTGATGCGTCGGATACCTGCGCAAGCCCCTTCTCATCGATGATCGAGGCGATATCGCGGTCCTCCTTCACGATTATGTCAAAGACCGTCTTTCCCACGGCTGTCGAGATTTTGCCGTCTGAGATGAAGTTTACGAGCTCTGCCATCTTTTCGGGGGTGAGCTTGGTGTCCTCGATGGCGGTGCCCTCGTTCATAAATTTTGAAATTTCTCCCAAAATCCAGTTGGATAGTAGCTTCGGGGATTTGCAGCCCGCGTCGATGCACTTCTCAAAGAATGCCGATTTCTCGACGACGTCAACGATCATCGCGGCGTCGCTTCTTCCGAGACCGAACTGCTCCTCGTAGCGCATGATCTTGGCGTTCGGAAGCTCGGGAAGGGTCTCTTTGAGCATCAAAACCTTCTCCTCCGGCACGACGATGGTCAAAAGATCGGGCTCGGGGAAGTAGCGATAATCCTGAGCGTCCTCTTTTGAACGCATCGAGACGCTTATCCCCTTTTGATCGTCCCAGCGGCGGGTCTCCTGATCGACGGTGCCGCCCGCTTCCAAAATCTCGATCTGCCGGTTCGCCTCGTAATCGATACCCCTGACGGCTGCCGAGAAGCTGTTGACGTTTTTCATCTCGCATCTTGTGCCGAACGGTTCGCCGGGTTTATGCACCGAGACGTTGACGTCGCACCTGATGGAGCCCTCCTGCATCTTGCAGTCGGAGATGTCGATGTATTTTAAAATCGAGCGGATAGTCTCAAGGTAGGCTTTTGCCTCATCGGAGCCACGCATATCCGGCTTTGAGACGATCTCGATGAGCGGCACGCCGCAGCGGTTGAAATCAACCAAAGAACCGTCGAATTTGTCGGAATGCAAAAGCTTTCCGGCGTCCTCCTCGATATGGATTCTCTCAACGCCAATCCTCTTGATACCGTCCTCCATGATGACGTCGAGATAGCCGTTTTGGCAGAGGGGAATGTCCGCCTGCGATATCTGATATGACTTCGGGAGGTCGGGGTAGAAATAGTTTTTGCGGTCCTGTTTGCAGATTCTGTTGATGGTGCAGTTGAGGGCGTGACCCATCTTTATCGCATACTCAACGACCTTTTCATTAAGAGTCGGAAGGGTTCCAGGCATGCCGAGGCATATCGGGCAGACCTGCGTGTTGACCTCAAGACCGAAGGAGTTTTTACAGCCGCAGTAAATTTTTGTCTTGGTATTGAGCTCGGCGTGGACTTCAAGTCCGACGACGACTTCATAGCCTTTGATCATCATCTTTAAGCCCCCTTATCATATCTTCGGACGTCTGAACCCGCCGAATGCGAGCTCATGCGCATATCCGAGATTCAAAACCGTCTGCTCGTCAAATTTCCTGCCGATGATCTGCATTCCGTACGGCAGACCCGCCTCCGAATATCCGCAGGGCACCGAGAGCCCCGGCAGACCCGCAATATTTACGGTAACGGTGCAGATATCCGCGGCATACATCGCCAAGGGGTCGGAAATCTTATCGCCGATCTTAAATGCTTCGGAAGGAGACGTCGGGGTGATTATGCTGTCTACCGTCTTAAAGGCGTCGGCAAATTCCTGCTGGATTCTCTTTTGCAGGAGTTTTGCCTTTTTGTAGTAGGCGTCAAAATATCCCGAACTCAAAACGAAGGTGCCGAGCATGATCCTGCGCTTGACCTCGCGCCCGAAGCCCTCGCTTCTCGTCTTTTCGTACATGTCGGTAAGCCCGTCGCAATCTTTGGCGCGGTAGCCGTACTTCACGCCGTCAAAGCGGGCAAGGTTAGACGAAGCCTCGGCGCAGGCGATGATGTAATATGCCGAAAGCGCGTATTTTGTGGAGGGAAGGGATATCGGGATCACCTTGGCACCCTTGTTCTCAAGCGCTTTTACGGCATTCATGACCGAATCCGCGACCTCCGGCTTTATGCCTTCTCCGAAGTATTCTGAGGGAATGCCGATCCTGAGCCCGGTGATGTCGGAGCTGAGATTATCATATAAAGACGGATAATTCATGTTTACGCTTGTCGCGTCCATCGGGTCGTGACCGGATATCTCATCTGTAAGAAGAGCCACGTCCTTGACGCAGCGACCGAAGGAGCCGATCTGATCCAAAGATGACGCAAACGCCACAAGACCGTACCGCGAGACCCTGCCGTATGTGGGCTTCAAGCCGACTACGCCGCATAAAGACGCCGGCTGACGGATTGAGCCGCCTGTGTCGGAGCCGAGGGCTATCACCGCTTCACCGCAGGAAACCGCGGCAGCAGAACCTCCCGACGAACCGCCGGGAACGCAGCTGAGATCAAAGGGATTCTTGGTCTTTTTAAAGTATGATGTCTCGGTGGAGGAGCCCATCGCGAACTCGTCCATATTGAGCTTCCCCGAGATCACGCAGCCCGCCTCCGTCAGCTTGTCCACGACGGTGGCGTTAAAGACGGGGACGTAATTTTCAAGCATCTTTGAAGCGCATGTGGTGGCGATTCCCTTGGTGGAGATGTTATCCTTCACGCCGACTGGAATTCCCGCAAGCTTGGATTCAGCCTTGCCCGAGGCGATAAGCTGATCTGCATTTTTTGCGGCTTCAAGGCTCATCTCGGGGTCGGTTTTTAAATATGCCGATACCCTGCCGTCAACCTCTTCCGTCCTCTTGATGATGTCTTTTGTGAGCTCGACCGAGGAGATTTTTTTGGATTTTAACATCTCGGAGAGCTCATATGCCGGATATTCGTAAAGATTCATGCTGCACTCTCCTTTCAGTCAACCGTTTTCGGAACGACGACGCAGCCCGCGACAGTCTTGGGTGCGTTTTTGAGTATCTCGTCTCTTGAAAACTTCTGCCCCGATACCTCGTCGGACCGCAATGTCATCGCGTTGTCGGGGTCCACCGTCAGCTCGTCGCTGATATCCGGCATAGCCTCGACCATCTCGATGATGTCGCTCATTTCCTTTTCATACCCCGCAAGCTCGTCGTCGGAAATTTTCAGACGCGAAAGCTTGGCGATATGCCTGATGTCAATGTCAATTTTCATATTTAAGCCTCCTGCATTTTATCCGTTTATCATACTTAAAAGCGTCGCCTCGTCGATGATATCGACCCCGAGCTCCTGCGCTTTTGTGAGCTTTGAACCCGCTTCCTCCCCGGCAAGGACATAATCCGTCTTTTTCGATACGCTCGATTTTACGATCCCGCCGTGCTTTTCAATGAGAGCCTGCGCCTCGTCCCGCTTCATGGTCGGGAGGGTGCCGGTTATCACAAACGACTTGCCCATCAGCTTCTCCGAGACCGCCGTGCGCTGATAGGACATGTTCACGCCGAGCGCTTTCAGATCGTTTACCGTCGCGATCATATGCGGCTCTCTGAGGGCTTCATAGACGGCGTTTGCGGTCAGTTCACCGAATCCGTCGATGGCGGCGATATCCTCAGCCGAGGCGGACATGATATTCTCCATATCCCCAAGCCTTTCGCACAAAAGCTTAGCCGAAGCCGAGCCGATATTTTTTATCCCGAGACCGCATAAAAGCCGATCCAAGGTGTTTGATTTTGAATTTTCTATCGCCCTGATGAGATTCTCAGCCGACTTTTGCTTGTAGCCCTCAAGCGATAAAAGATCAAAGGTTGTGAGCCTGTAGATGTCGGCGACAGCTGTGATCAGTCCACTGTCATATAGCGCTTTAGCCTTTTCGGGACCCAGACCGTCGATATTCATCGCGGGCTTTGAGGCGAAGTAGATGATCCTCCGAAGGACCTGAGCGGGACAGTTGATGTTTGAGCACCTAAGAGCGCTCTCGCCTTCGTCTCTGATCGCAGCCGAGCCGCATACCGGACAGGTCGAAGGAAGCTTAAACGGCTCGCCCGAGCCCGTCTTTTCAGCCACACCCAAGACCTCGGGAATGATGTCCCCCGCCTTTCTGACGGTGATCCTATCCCCTATTCTTATGCCTCTTTCGTCTATAAAATCCTGATTGTGAAGCGTGGCGCGCGAGACGCTTGTCCCGGCAAGGAGCACCGTGTCAAAGACCGCTACGGGAGTTATCGCTCCCGTCCTTCCGACGTTGACTTCGATGTCCCGAAGGGTTGTGATTTTTTCCTCTGGCGGGAATTTATAGGCGACAGCCCATCTCGGGACTTTTGATGTCGCACCGATCTGCTCACGCTCCGAAAGCCCGTCAAGTTTGATGACAACGCCGTCTATATCATACGGCAGGTCAAATCTGTTCTCGCCGATTTCTTTAATGCACCGCTCGATCTCCTCATAGCTTCTGACGAGCGTGTACTTCGGAATGACCTTGAAGCCCTGCGATTTCAGGTAGTCAAGTGTCTCTTTATGTGAGGAAAAATCCTTCCCCTCCACCCTCTGAATGTTGAAGCAGAAGATGTCGAGCCGCCTTTTTGCAGCTACGGTCGGGTCCTTTTGCCGAAGCGAGCCGGCGGCAGCATTGCGGGGATTTTTAAAGGGTACCTCGGAATTAAGCTCCATTTCGTCCGAGAGCTTGTAAAAGACCGCCCTCGGCATATATACCTCCCCCCTGACTTCCAAAAGCGGAAGCCTGTCCTTTAAGGAAAGCGGGACGGAGCCGACGGTCTTGATGTTGTGGGTGACGTCTTCTCCGACAAAGCCGTCTCCTCGGGTGGAGCCGACGGTGAGGGCTCCGTCTCGGTATTCAAGCGAGCAGGAAAGCCCGTCGATCTTCGGTTCGACCGTAAAGGCAGGTTCCTTTACAGAGACGCGGATACGATCATAAAAATCCTTAACTTCCGAGAAGCTGAAAACGTCCTGCAAGCTTCCCATCTGCACCTCATGCCTGACCTTTTTAAACCCCGATACCGGCGCGCCTCCGACCCTTTGCGTAGGCGACGACGGGGTTTTGAGATCGGGAAATTCCTCCTCGATCGAGCGGAGTTCACGCATCAGAGCGTCATACTCATAGTCCTCGATCTCGGGAGAATCCTCTACATAATATTTTCTGTTGTGATAGTTTAAAAGCTCGGTGAGCTCCGCAGCTCTTGCGGAAGCGGCATTTTTTTCCATATCACGCCTTGCCTTCTCATTCGATTAGTATGTTCCCCTGCGGAACATCTCCCGCTATCACGGTCTGAGCCAGAACATAATCCTGCGTGACCGTGAAGCTCTTTGATTCCGGCGGAAGATAAACGCTGACGTACGCCGTCACTCTCATTATTATATCATGGAGGGACTGATTTACCCCCGATGATTCAAGCTTTGATATCAGCTCGACAGTCGGCACCGCCTTTGAAGAGAGTTTTACGCTTAAAGACGGTCCCCTGCCGCTCAGGGAAATATCCCCGAAGAGCGAGCCGATCGGTATCTTTATCTTAGCCGATTTTAATTTTGATAAATTTTTTGATAAGATATCCGAGCATCGAAGTTTAAGCCTTGTGATCTCCCCGGCGTTATATTCGATCGACGTGACCATTCCCGAGGAGTTGTATTTAAGCCTCACGAGGTCGGAATATCCGATATCGAGATCATCAAACATTCCCCCGACGCTGTCGTTAATAGCCTTTAAAACCGCGTCGGAGCCGTATGCACGAGCCAGCTCGAATCCGATCGGCTTAAGCCTTTTTGAGACAAACGCCGAAGCTGCGATGATCATAAAAATCAGTATCAGGCAGATAATCAGAAATCTGCGGTCTTTTAGCGCATTTTCACTGCCGTCACGGTATCTTCTCAAGAATATCACCTTCGCCCTGATGATATTTTATGTTCATCAGGGCGGAAAAGTGACTGATATTCAATTATTTTTCGGCAACTGCCTTCTTGACGGTATCGACAATATTTTCAGCCGAAAGACCGAATTCCTTGAGAAGGTCGGCGGCGGGTCCGGAATGTCCGAAGACGTCCTGAACACCGATCTTTACGACCTTTACGGGGCATGCCTCGGTCACGCAGTCGGCAACGGCGGAGCCCAAGCCTCCGATGACGCTGTGCTCCTCGGCGGTGACGATAAGACCCGTCTCCTTGGCGGCTTTGATGACGAGCTCCTTGTCGAGGGGTTTGATGGTCGCGATGTTGATGACCCTTGCGGAAATGCCGTCGGCTTTGAGCACCTCGGCGGCTTTTATCGCCTCATAAACCATAAGACCGGTCGCGATGATGGACACGTCCTTGCCGTCGGTGAGCTGCTCGCCCTTGCCGATCTCGAATTTATAGGTAGCTTTATCGTGGAAGATCGGCACCGCAAGACGTCCGAATCTCATATATACGGGACCGTTGAAGTTGATGGCGGCTTCGATAGCAGCTCTTGCTTCGACGTCGTCTGCGGGGTTGATGACGGTCATTCCCGGGATAGAACGCATGAGGGCGATGTCCTCGTTGCACTGGTGAGACGCGCCGTCTTCACCGACGGAGATGCCCGCGTGAGTGGCGCCGATCTTGACATTGAGATGAGGATAGCCGATAGAGTTTCTAACGATCTCAAACGCACGACCTGCCGCAAACATCGCAAAACTCGAAGCGAACGGGATTTTCCCGGTCGTCGCAAGTCCCGCGGCGACGCCCATCATGTTCGCCTCGGCGATACCGCAGTCAATATGCCTCTCGGGGAATTTCTTCTTGAAGATTCCGGTCTTGGTAGCGCCTGCGAGGTCGGCGTCCAATACATACAAATTCTCATACTTATCGCCGAGCTCAGCCAAGGCTTCGCCATAGCTCTCTCGGGTAGCCTTTTTAACTAAATCTGCCATATCTTATCCCTCCAATTCTGCAAGATGAGCCTTAAGCTCGCTCATAGCCTGTTCATACTGCTCGGCATTGGGCGCAGTGCCGTGCCAAGACACCTGATTTTCCATGAAGGACACGCCCTTGCCCTTGACGCTGGTCTGAATGATGACGCAGGGCTGATGAAGGACCTTCTCAGCCTCTCTGAACGCTTTTTCGATGGAGTCGAAGTCGTGGGCGTCCATCGTGATGACGTGCCAGCCGAATGCCTTGAATTTCTCGTCGATCGGGTAAGGCGAGCATACGTCGCTGATCTTGCCGTCGATCTGAAGACCGTTGTTATCTACGATCGCGGTGAGATTGTCAAGACCGTTGTGAGCTGCAAACATCGCAGCTTCCCAGACCTGACCCTCCTCGATCTCGCCGTCTCCTAAGATGGTGTAGACGTGATAGGTGTCGTTTGTGAGCTTAGCCGAAAGCGCCATGCCGCATGCGGCTGAAATGCCTTGCCCAAGGGAGCCGGTGGACATATCAACGCCGGGAATGTGCTTCATATCGGGATGACCCTGAAGGCGGGAACCGATGTGGCGAAGGGTCTTGAGCTCATCGACCGGGAAGAATCCCCTGTGAGCCAAAACCGAGTAGAGCGCGGGAGCGGTGTGACCCTTCGAGAGGACGAAGCGGTCGCGATCCTTTTCCTGCGGCTTGTCGGGATAGACGTTCATCTTTGCAAAGTAAAGATAGGTAAGAGTGTCGGCGATGGAGAGCGAGCCTCCGGGGTGACCGCTTTTGGCGTTGTAGACCCCTTCGATAATCCCCATTCTGACCTTGCAAGCAGTTATTTCAAGCTGCTTTTTCAGTAATTGATCCATTTTTGTACCTCCGTATATGTAATTTTTTACAGCAATACTGACCATTTTGCCATTTAAAGACTTTCAAGATATTTTACAGCCTCGGCAATTGCGCCTTCGTCGTTGGTATTTTTTAACACCACCGAAGCGGCTTTTTTAACGCATTCCTCGGAATTTGACGGGCAGAAGCTGATATCCGCGGCTTCAAGCATCTCAATATCGTTATCGTAATCCCCTGCCGCAGCTACTTTGCAGCCCTGCAAGCCCATGATATCTACAAGCTCCTTAAGAGCGCTTCCCTTGGATATTCCGGCGGGCAAAATCTCCAAAAATTTAGGAAAACTTCTGACGAATCTCACGCCGCTGTTCTCGTATTTTTTGACATATTCTGTCAGCTCATCGATAACCTCGATCTCGTCCGCAAAGAGCATTTTGATCCATGGCTCATCTATCTCGCGGTCGCTTTCGACTTTTATAAAATCGATCCCGAGGAGATTTTGGTGCCACTTTTCGACGGTGTTCATGTGAAAATAGTAGCGCTTTGAGAATGTATAAATCTCCGGCGAGATGTCGGGATATCGGTTCCTCACGTCTTTTATGATCTCGCTTGCGATTTCCGGCAGGTCGGCTTCGTAAAGCATTATGCCTTTACAGAAATCATATATCACTCCGCCGTTACAGAGGATCATCGGGTCCTTAAGTTTAAGCTCATCGGCATAGTCGGTGACCGTGTGAAGAGGTCGCCCGGTAGCTATCACAAACCGTCCCCCGCCGTCTGTAAAACGCCGTAAAGCCGCTATATCAGCGGGGTTGAGGGTCTTATCCGTGCGCAGGAGAGTGCCGTCCATGTCGGATGCGAAAACGATGTTTTTAAAGTCCATTTCTACCTCTCGGATATGAGAATTTTCTCAAAAAATTCGGGCGGGTCGATCGAAAAATCAAGCTTCTCGGATGTCCTCGGGTGGACAAATCCCAGCCTCTTAGCGTAAAGGCATTGACCTTTACAGCCTTTGTGTGGCTTTCCGTAGACGTCGTCGCCCAAGATCGGGTGCCCCAAGTATGCCGAGTGAACTCTGATCTGGTGGGTCCTTCCGGTTTCGAGCGTGAACCTGACGTAGCTGGAATTTTTTAACTCCTCAAGTACCCGATAATGCGTGATCGCGTTTCTTGAATTTGTCGGGGTGACGCACATCTTCTTGCGGTTTTTCGGGTCTCGTCCGATAGGAGCGTCAACCGTCCCCTCTTTATCTTTAAAATGACCGACGCAGATCGCCTCGTATTCCCGGATAAAATTGTGATCCTTAATCAAAGCCGCTAAAGATCGGTGCGCGAAGTCGTTTTTTGCGATGACTAAGAGCCCGGCGGTGTTTTTATCGATTCTGTGAACGATTCCGGGTCTGATGACCCCGTTTATGCCGCTCAGCTGACCCTTAAACCGCCACAGAAGCGCGTTTACAAGCGTTCCGTCGGGATTTCCGGGCGCCGGGTGGACGACCATTCCCTGCGGCTTGTTCACGATTGCGAGATCATCATCTTCATAAACGACCTCGATCGGAATGTCCTGCGGCTCGATTTTAAGCTCCTCCGGCTCGGGTATCTCGACCGATATCTCATCGCCCGCCGTAAGAATCCGGCTCTTCTGGACTTTCTTCCCGCTGACGGTCACGCTTCCCGACTCTATCAGTTTAACTACAGCCGATCTGCTGAGGTCGATTTCGTCCTGAGAGACGAGCCATTTGTCGATCCTTATGCCCTGATCTTCGGCTTCCGCGATAAAGTTAAAGCGGTTCGTCATTTTCCTGACCTTTTTCTTCCTCTTTTACAGCAGCTGCCGGAAGTTTTTTGGATTTTTTCTTCTCCCGCGAGTCGCTGATCTCCTCAAAAATCATCACGAGGCAGAAGATTATGCATCCCAAAACCACGCAGCAATCCGCAAAATTGAAGACCGGGAAGCTGATGAATTCAAGCTTGAAGTAATCGATCACCCCGGCAAATCTGTCGGTACCCTCGATCAGCATTCTTGCGCGGTCGATGAGATTTCCGAGCCCTCCGCCGATGATTAAGCATATCGCGATCCACTCGGCTGCTGCAATTTTTTTCCTCTTAATAATGAGGTAAACAAGCAGTCCGACGATCACGACCGCCGTGAAAACCGACAGAAAGACCGTTTGCCCGCCTAAGATGCTCCAGCCCGCGCCGTTGTTTCGTATGTGGGTGAGGCTGAAAACTTTAAAATCCCCTATTTTAAAGGTGAAATAGTTGACGATGGCGCCCCGGCATTCCGGATAATTTCTGATTACAAGCACCTTTATCAGCTGATCGGCAGCCACAAGGGCTCCGATCAGAACTGCCGAATTTATCATCTTCGAAGCTTCGATATTTCTGACCGCTCTTGCCGCAATAAGACCCGCGGCAAAGAGCATCACAAGTATTAAAATTTGCATATGATCATTCCGAGACGGTCTTTGCGCAGCGCTCACAGAGAGTCGGGTGCTCGGCGCATTTTCCGACGGTATCGGAATATGTCCAGCAGCGCTCACATTTTTCGCCGTCTGCGTGTGCGACATCGATGCCGGTGCCGGTGACTTCTCCCTTAAACTCTCCTCCGCCTGCGTTTACTGTCCCGACCTTTGAGACGATAAATACCTGCGTGAGCTCGCTTTCCGCGGCTTTGAGCTTGTCATACAATTCGCCTTCGGCATAGAGCCTGACGCTTGCCTCAAGAGAGGAGCCTATGACTTTGTCGGCGCGCTTCAGTTCAAGTGCCTTCTTGACGTCGTCTCTAAGATCGTAGATAAAGCCCCACTTGTCCTTAAATTCGTCGCTGAGCGAGATTCCCGAAACCTTCGGCATGTCGTTTAGGAACACGCTCTCGGGATTATCAGCCTTGCAGTGAGGGATATAGTGCCAAATCTCGTCTGCGGTGAAGGGAATTATCGGCGCCAAAAGCCTTGCAAGAGCCGAGAGAATGATATACATAGCCGTCTGCGCGCTTCTTCTTATCTCGGACTTCGGGGCTTCGCAGTAGAGCCTGTCCTTGATGACGTCGAGGTAGAAGTTAGACATCTCAACGACGCAGAAGTTGTGAATGGATTTAAAGACGATGTGGAAGTCAAAGTCGCCGTATGCCTGATCCGCCTTTTCAATCAGCTGGTCGAGCTTCATGATCGCCCACTTGTCGATATCGGTGAGATTATCGAGCGGGATAGCGTCCTTATCGAAATCGAAACCGCCCTGGTTGCAGATGTTGCCGAGGATATATCTTGCGGTATTTCTTACTTTTTTGTATGCCTCTGAAATCTGCGCCAAAATCTCTTTTGAGATTCTGATGTCGGAGTGATAATCGCTCGAAGCAACCCAAAGGCGGAGGATATCCGCTCCGTTTTTCTCATATATTTCCTTCGGCTCGATTCCGTTGCCGAGGGATTTATGCATGATCTTTCCCTGACCGTCGACGACCCAACCGTGGGTGCAAACCGCTTTATAAGGGGCTTTGCCGTTGATCGCGACCGACGTCAGCAGCGATGACTGGAACCAGCCTCTGTACTGGTCGGCGCCCTCAAGATAGAGATCGGCAGGAGAATGAAGTCCCTCGCGCTGGTCGAGCACGGCGGTATGCGTAACTCCCGAATCGAACCAGACGTCCAAAATGTCCTTTTCCTTTTCAAATTCGGTGCAGCCGCATTCGCACTTAAGACCCGGGATAAGCTCGCTTACGTCGTGAGCCCACCATGCGTCGGAGCCCTCTTTTCTGAAAGCCGAGGAGATCGCCTTGATGGTGTCGTCGTTGATGATCGCCTTGCCGCAGTTTTTGCAGTATACTATAGGGATCGGCACGCCCCAAGTCCTCTGGCGGGAGATGCACCAGTCGGAACGGTCTCTTACCATTCCCTTGATCCTCTCTTCTCCCCAAGCGGGTATCCATTTTACGCTCTCAATCGCCTTTACCGAGTCCTCCTTGATGCTGTCCACCGAGCAGAACCACTGCTCCGTAGCTCTGAACAGGATAGGAGACTTGCATCTCCAGCAGTGGGGGTATTGGTGGGTGATCTTCTCTGTTGCGAAGAGGGAGCCCGTCGCTGCCATATGTTTTGCGATCTCTTTGTTTGCGTCATCCGTCTTAAGACCCGCAAACCGCTCGCCGGAATCCTTTGTGAGGTATCCTTTTCCGTCCACGCCGACGATGATACCGACGTTGTATTTGTTGCCGATCTCGAAGTCGTCGACGCCGTAGCCGGGAGCCGTGTGGACGCAGCCGGTGCCGCTGTCAAGCGTGACGTGGTCTCCGCAGATGACGAGAGATGTCCTGTCAAGGAAGGGGTGATATGCGGTGCAGTATTCGAGCTCTTTGCCGGTGAACGAGCCGACGGTGGTATACTCGGAAATTCCCGCTGCCTTCATCGTTGGCTCAATAAGATCGCGAGCCATGATGTAGTTCTCGCCGTTAGCCTGAACGACGGTATATTCATAATCGGGACCGAGGCAGATTGCAAGGTTGCCGGGGAGGGTCCAGGTCGTGGTTGTCCAGATGACGAAATAGGTCTTATCCATATCAAGATTCAAAGGAGCGAGCACTCCCCTGTCGTCGGCGACCTTGAATTTTACATAGACGGAGTAGCAGGGATCGTCCTGATACTCGATTTCAGCCTCTGCAAGTGCAGTCTGGCAGTCGGGACACCAATATACCGGCTTTAAACCCTTGTAGATAAAGCCCTTTTTAGCCATCACTCCGAAGACCTCTATCTGCCTCGCCTCAAACTCGGGCTGGAGGGTGATGTAGGGGTTGTCAAAATCTCCCAAAACGCCGAGGCGCTTAAACTGCTCCTTCTGCGACTCGACATAGGTAAGCGCAAACTCTCGGCAGTGCTTTCTGAGCTCCAAAGGAGGAATAGCGCCGTTTTCGACGCCTATCGCCTTCATCGCCTTAAGCTCGGTCGGAAGACCGTGGGTGTCCCAGCCGGGAACATAGTGCGAACAGTAGCCCGACATGTTCTTCTGCTTGACGATGATGTCCTTTAAAACCTTGTTTAAAGCGGTTCCGAGGTGGATATCGCCGTTTGCATAGGGAGGTCCGTCGTGGAGGATATAGGTGGGCTTACCCTCGTTTTTCTCAAGGATTTTTTTGTAAAGACCCTTTTCGTCCCACTCCTTCACCATTCCCGGCTCCTTTGTCGGGAGGTTTCCCCTCATGGGATAATCGGTCTCGGGGAGGTTGAGGGTCTTGTTGTAATCAACCGGCATTTAAAAATGCTCCTTTCGTTGTATGAAAAATATCGGAGCATAACACGGGTTATGCCCCGATTCAAAGACTTATGTATCAGTTGCGGCGCTGTCCGAATTTCAGCTCGTCTGCGGAATAATTCTGCCTCTTGAATTCCGAGAATCCGAAAGCAGTCGGGGTCTTGTCCTCATGTTTTTCCTGCTTCTCCTCGGCGCGCTTTTCGGGCTGCTGAGGCGCTTCGGGCTGCGCGGGAACATCGGTCGGCTGGGTATTTAAAATATTCTCGATCTGCTCATCGGTAAGCTCCGGCAAAGCCACGGCGCTCTTTATCTGCTGATCGAGCATAACCATGAGCTTTCTCTTGAATTCCGTAACCTCTTTTTTCATGGCGTTTAATTTATCAGCCTGCATGTCGAGCCTTGTCTTTGCCGCGGCTTCGACGGCGCTGAGCTTATCGCTTTCGGCTTTGATCGCCGCCGCGACCTTCTCGATCTGCTGGCGCTTTAGGTTCTCGCAGTCGTTTTCGATCTCCGCCATGGCTGCGTCGCGCTTTGAGTTGGCTTCGAGCATTATCTGCTCCGCCTGAGCTTTTGCCTCGGCGACGATTCGGTTGCCCTCCTTCTGAGCGACCAGCAAGGCGTCGCGAATGGCGTCCTCATCTCCGCGGTATTCGTTTATCTTCTCGACGAGCTTAACGATTTTGAGCTCGTCCTCTTCCTTCTCCTTAACGACCTTGGCGTATGCCGTCGCCACGTCACGAAGATACTCGTCGACCTCTTCGGGCTTGTAGCCGAATGTCGATTTCTCAAACTTCTTGTTTGAAATGTCCTGTGCGTTCATAGTTGATTACCTCCTGTTTGTTATTATATGGAAATGTTCGGAAAATTCTTTAAGAGGCGAAGCTATTTATATCTTCTGACGGTTATAAATATCCTGTCCTTTTTTGACTGCCCGCCGACTTCATAAAGATCAAATCTGCCGAAGCCGCGGATAGAAAATCTGTCCCCTTCCTCGACCCGATCAGCCGGGGAATAGGTCATGATCCGATTATGAGATACTCCCTCATGACGTATCAGATCCGACGCTTTTTCTCTTGAAAGCCTTAAAGCTGAGGCGACAACGCTGTCAAGCCGAAGGGAAGCTACAGTTGCCCTGATATCCTCAAATTTCGGGACGGGGATATCATCATCTTTAAAATCAAAACTGATCTTAACGCCCGTCCTGCCGATTTTTGAGATGTCCTTGACAAGCGGGACGGCGGTATTTATCACAAAAACAGCCGTTCTCCCGTTTCCGACGAGAATATCCCCCAAGAGCTCACGCTTTATGCCTAACGACATCAGGCTTCCCAAAAAATCCCTGTGGGAAAGCGGAGCCGATTCGGGATAGTTAAAAACTGCGGCAGTAAATGGGAGATTTGTATCCCCCGTCACCTCGCCGAAGGCAAACACTCTCCGCTCGGCGGATTCATATCCTCCGAGGGTGGTAAATTCCTTCTTATCCGACTTCAAGGCAGCCTCGCAAATCGCAAGCTGCCTATCGTCCAGAAAGTTTGAAAAAAGCGTCTGCCCGCTCCTTATGCTTCGCTCGCTCAGGTCGAAAAGATGGCGTATCAGAAGCCTGTCCTCATCGCCCGAGGATACAGCGGGTCGGGACATCAGAAGGTATAGCCGTTGTTTTCAAGCTCGCTCATCAGATCGACTCCCGAGAAGCCGACGTTTTTAGGCATGATGACAAAAGTCTTCTGAGCGGTCATCTTGATGGTCGCGTTGTTAGCATACGCCACGCCCGAGATGAAGTCCATGATCCTCTTTGCGTCCTCCGACTTGACCTGCTCAAGGTTCAGAAGAACGGTTTTCTGATTGTTTAAGTCGTCGCCGATAGACTTGACCTCCGAGAAATCGGCAGGGCGCGCTAAAACGATCTGAACGGTCGCAGTCGCTGCAATCTTGACCTCGCGGTTGCGTCTTTCTTCAGCCACGTCTACCGTCTGTGCTGTCTCTTCTTCGTAGATGGGCTGGTAATCCTCGTCCTCGCCCAGAACGAAATTCTTGATTGAATCAAATACGCTCATATTCAGTCCTCCATATTCAGGGTAAAACCCCTGTCATTTAAAATCTTACTTCCATTTAAACTTATATACACTTTGTCCATATTATATATTATCTTATATTTTGGCTCGGTTGTCAAGGTTTTTGAGAGAATTTTTATTAAAAATCCTCCTAAAATTTATTCCTTCCGGGAAATCTGGTCGATAACGATGCGGTCGTAGAGGTTCAGATAGTCGCTGTCGGAGGTGTTTTTTGACAGAACATAGTCGTCGCCCTCATATATGACGTCCAGCTTTTTGAATTCAAGCTGCTCGCCGACCATGACATAAACCCCCTTTTCGCCGCCTACAAACCTTATCGCTTTTCTCGGAGCCCGTATTCCCGTCTCCTCGATGAAAGTGAGCTCGACGTCTGCGGTTCTTGTGCTCGCAAGCTCGCTGTCAAGCTCGTCGCAGCTGATGACGATGATCGCCTCGTTGCCGTTTCCTGTCGGGGTTATGCTGTCTACGGTGACGGTGTGGGTCTTTTCCGATGAATCGATGGAAAATTTAAGATTATCATGCACAAAGAAGCGGTTGGCGACGTCTATCACCCCGACCATCTTCCAGGAATAATTCTTAAAGACCTTACCTATCGCGCGCCTGTCGGAGGCGTTCTTGTTGTCGGGATTGTCGATGACTTTCTTTATATCCTCCACCGTCATCTCGGGGATTTTTTCGGTGGTGAGGCTCGATTCATAGCCGTCTACATGAGAGGTGAAGTACCCCGTATCCGCCGAAGTTACGGTGGATTCCGGGTCTTTAAGAGCTGCCGAGAGGTTCTTGATCTCCTCTTCAAGCTTGCCGATGCGGGTATCGAATCCGCTCTCGACGTTAGTTGCGACATTGTAGATGTTCATCAGCTTCAAAAGATCCAAGCTGTCGTCGTAGACGATGTCGAGGCTTTCCTCATTTAAATTGAGAAGCAGATTTCGGTAGTTGTCGGCGATCTGGGTGTTTATAAACTCCGGCTGGGCGTAATCGGTGACGCCGGGGTCGTTGGCGCGCTTGAGATTTTCGAGTTCCTCCTTAAGGCGGTCGATGCGGTAGCGGTTATATATCTGGGTATAGTCGTCGTAGATGATCGCGACGGCTGAATTTTTTGACAGACGCGAGCCGTCGGAGGCGGTGTAGTGCATCACCCCGCTGCCTTTGTAATCGGAGTAGATGACGGTCTCGTCTCTTACAAAAACCCCAGTGAAGCTGATGCTCTCTTTATATGTATACAGAACCGCGTCCTGCGTATTTTCACTGCCGTGGACGCTGATATAGATCTGCGAGCCGATGATCGCGAAGACGCAGAGAGCTATCAAAAACATCAGCAGTGCGTCCCGAACCCGTCTGTAGGTCATCTCTCATTCTCCTTTTAAAAACTTTTCGACAAGCTCCTCAGCCTGCGCGAAGATGTCGCCCGAATCGGCATATATCGGCACCGCCTCGGGGTCCCGCTTGAACCATGTTATCTGCCTTTTTGCATACCTTCTTGTAGAGCGCTTTAAGTTTTCAACGCACTCCGAAAGCTCCTTTTCACCCGAAAAATAGGGCTGGAGTTCCTTATATCCTATCGCCTGAGAGGCTGTCTTTAACGTCTCGTCATTTAAGACCCTCCCGGTCTCCTCCAAAAGCCCGATTTTAAGCATTTCATCAACGCGTTTATCGATTCTTTGATACAAAATCTCCCGGTCCTTGAAGATTATGACAAGCTTTAAATATCGGTAGGGGCTTTGATTTTTTCGGCTCATGCGGTTTTGCTCGGTGAAGGTCACGCCGGATATTTTATAGACTTCTATCGCCCGGATTATCCTCTTTACGTTGTTCTCATGGAGCTTTGAAGCAGCTTCGGGGTCTATTTTTCTAAGCTCTTCAAGAAGATATCTCCCGCCCTTTTCCTTGGCGATTTCCGATAGTTCGCGCCTGATCTCGGGGTCATATTCCTCCTCGGAAAAGCTTATGTTTTGAAGCAGTGAATCGATGTAAAGCCCGGTGCCTCCGCAGATAACGGGAAGCTTGCCGCGGCTTGATATATCAAAAACCGCTTCATGCGCAAGCCTTACATAATCCGCAACGGAAAATTCTTCACCGGGGTCGAGAAAATCCACAAGCCAGTGCTTAGCCTGAGAAAGCTCGTCGGGAGTGGGCTTTGCTGTCGCGATGTCGAGATTTTTATATATCTGCATGCTGTCCGCGCAGACGATCTCTCCGCCAAAGCGCTTTGCAAGATGGATCGCGAGGGCGGTCTTTCCGGAGGCGGTCGGTCCCGCGACGGCGACGGCGTTTATCATCACTGCACCCTCTTAAAGAGCTTTTCCAGCTCGTATTTTGTGAACTTTACTGTGGTGGGTCTGCCGTGTGGGCAGTAGCGTATATCCTCATCGAAAACGGCTTTGGCGAGGTGTTCGAGCTCCTCAATGCCGTTCACCTGATTGCCCTTGATCGAGGCTTTGCAGGCTACGGAGTGGAACAGCTCGTCAAAAATCTCGTCGGCTCCGTTGACCTTTCCAGCCGCCAAATTGTCGGCGACTTGGGTAAGAATATCGGCAGGGTCGTCGTCCGTAAGAAGTATCGGCACGCCGGTGAGCTTAATATCCGGGGGATCAAGCGGCTCAAATGTGAAGCCGAAGCGCTCAAGAAGCGGGATATTGTCGCAGACGGCAGTGTGCCCGTCATAGCTGAGTTTTACGGTGAACGGGGTCAAAAGCTGTTGGGCGTCCACCGTGGCGATACCTTTTTTTAAATTATTGAAATTAAGCCGTTCATGAGCGGCGTGTTTGTCGATTAAATACATCTCGTCCCCTCTCGTGGCGACGATGTAGGTCCTGAATATCTCCCCTGCTACCTTTATATCGGGGGTCGCGGGATCAAAGGCTTCGATATCATTAGAAGGCTTGGGGGCGGGTGCATAATCCGAAAAATCTTCCTTTTCGGACACTTTTGAAAATGTAAATGAGCTCTTCGGCTGATCTTTTGTATGAACGGGCTCCGCGGCTGCAATTATCTTCGGCGAAATGTCGTTATAATTCTTCCCGCCGACCGTTACCTCCCTTGCCGCGGACGATCCGAAGGAAAACTGCTTTACCGGCTCCTCCGGCTTTGCAAATATCTCGGCGCGGGTAAGAACGGGCTTCGGAGTGTGCACGGCTTCATTTATCATGCCGCCGTTGTCGGGGGTGTCGTAGATCATCAGCGCGTTTTTGACGGCGAAGTAGATGGCGTCGTAGACCGGTTTTTCCTCGCTGAATCTGATCTCAAGCTTCGCGGGGTGCACGTTGACGTCGGTACTCGCGGGGGAAATATCTATCTTCAGAACGCAGCCGGGGAATTTTCCGACCATGATCTGATTGCGGTATGCCTCTTCAAGTGCGACCATGCAGGTGACGGATTTTACAAATCTTGAATTTACAAAGAAATTCTGGAAGGAACGGTTGGATTTTGCGCTCAGGGGTTTTGTGACGAATCCCGACACGGAAACGCCGCTTAATGTGTAATCCACCGGCAAAAGCGAGCCCGCAAACTCCCTGCCGAGCACGGAATATACAGCCGATGAGAGCCTGCCGTCGCCCGGGGTCACGAAGATATTCTTGCCGTCGCGTATGAATTTAAAAGCGATTTCGGGGTGGGACAGAGCGATCTTTGAGACCATGTTTTCGACCGCGTTACCCTCGCTTACGTCCTTTTTTAAGAATTTTAACCTCGCCGGGACGTTGTAAAAGAGATCCCTGACGGTAAACACGGTGCCGTCGGGACAGCCGCATTCCTCATAATCCATGCATTCCCCGCCGTCTATTAAAAACTTCACGCCGTAGCTGCTTCCGCGGCATTTTGTCAGCAGTTCGACTTTCGAGACCGCGCAAATCGACGCCAAAGCCTCGCCCCGAAATCCCAAAGTCGCGATGGAGTCCAAATCCTCTTTTGTTTTGATTTTAGATGTGGCATGCCGCTCGAACGCCGTCGGAATGTCCTCCGGCTGGATTCCCGAGCCGTTGTCCGAAACCCTTATAAATGTCCGTCCGCCGTTACGAATCTCGACAGAAATGCTCCCCGAGCCGGCGTCGATGGAGTTCTCCACAAGCTCCTTGACAACGCTCGAAGGGCGTTCGATGACCTCGCCCGCCGCTATCAGTTCATATACCGATTTGTCAAGAACCTTGATAAACATTTTTTTACCTCTTTAAATATTGCTGATTATGTCCTCGATGAGCTCTCTTAGTTCCGCGTCGGAAAGCTCGTCGATATTTGTCTTTTTAAGCCTTGCGATCGCTTCGCTCTCGCCGATTCGGTCAAAAGTTATCTGCTCGTTATCGCTTACCTGCTCCGGCTTTTCGGTATTCATGCCGGACATTATCTCCTTCGCCCGATCTACGAGCTTTTTCGGAAGACCCGCAAGTTTTGCTACTTCTATGCCGTAGCTCTCGTCTGCTCCGCCCCTGACGATCTTTCTTAAAAATCTCACGCTTCCGCCCGATTTTTTGACGGCAACGCTGTAATTGAGCACCCCCGGGACCTCGCCCTCCATTGATATCAGCTCGTGATAGTGAGTCGCAAAGAGGGTCTTGCAGCCGATGATCTTCGGGTCGGCGATGTATTCCGCAACGCTTCTTGCGATGCTGATTCCGTCGACGGTAGACGTTCCGCGACCTACTTCGTCAAGGATTACAAGGCTGTTTTTTGTAGCGCGTCTTACGATCTCGGCGACTTCCGACATCTCGACCATGAAAGTAGACTGCCCCGAAGACAGATCGTCGGAAGCGCCCACGCGGGTGAAAATCTGGTCTACAACGGAAATTTTTGCATAATCCGCCGGCACGAAAGAGCCTATCTGAGCCATCAGAGTGATCAAAGCTACCTGCCTCATAAATGTCGATTTACCCGACATATTAGGACCCGTGATGATAGCCATTCGGTTAGAAGAGAGGTCTAAATATGCGTCGTTAGGGACGAAAACTTCGTCTTCAAGCGTCAGCTCAACGACGGGGTGACGACCGTTTCGGATATTGATTATGCCGTCGATCGCGATCTCGGGCTTGACGTAGTTGTTGGAGACGGCGACGGAAGCGTAGGAGCAGAGGACATCTACAGCCGCAAGAGCCGAAGCGGTTCTCTGCACCTCATTGAGCCGAGAGCCGACGAAGTCCCTGATTTCCGAGAAAATCTTTGTCTCAAGAGCCGAGATTTTTTCCTCGGCGCCGAGAATCTGCTCCTCGGTCTTTTTGAGCTCTTCGGTGACGAACCGCTCGCAGTTTGCAAGGGTCTGCTTTCTTATGTAGTCCTGCGGGACGAGGTCGTAAAACGATCTTGTGACCTCGATATAGTAGCCGAAAACGCGGTTATATCCGACTTTTAAGTTGCGTATACCCGTTCTCTCGCGCTCACGCTCGACGATCTGGGAGATTATCCCCTCCCCGTTTGCACGGATATTTTTTAGATAGTCGAGCTCCTCGTTAAAGCCGGGCTTTATCATTCCGCCGTCGGAGGAATCCTCGGAAATGGCGGATTCGATGAGGTTTGCGATATCTTCAAGGGGTGAAATTTTTGAATTAAGATCATTTAAAAGCTGCGTCTTGAATTCCGACAGCCTGTCCTTTATATGAGGAATAATTAACGCTGTTGATGAAAGTGCGCGCAGATCATTAGGCTGAGCGGTCTTATATAAGACCTTCGTCATCAGCCTTTCAAGATCATATACGCCGCTTAAAATGTCGCATAAAACAGGCAGTCCCGAGCCGCTTGATATAAGCTCCTCAACCGCGTCAAGGCGCTGAATTATCCTGTAGGGGCTGACGAGGGGTTTGTCGAGCCAGCTCTTTAAAAGCCGCCTGCCCATAGCGGTCTTGGTGCGGTCGATGACCCAAAGAAGCGTGCCCTTTTTGCTGTCGCCCCTGATGGTCTTCATGATCTCAAGGTTAGTCCTTGCGGTGTAGCCGAGCTCCATTATCTGTTCGCCGTCGTGCACTTCCACCTTGGAAAATCTCCCGATTCCGACCCTCTGCGTGTCCTTTATATAACCGCAAAGAGCCGCGGCGGCGCACATTCCCCCGGCGGAGGATATCCCTATATCCGATGTATTATCCGCGGAAAACTGCGCAAGAATGTCCTCACGGCGGTACTCGGGATCAAATTCTTTATCCTGCAGCTTTGAAAAGCCGCAGTGAAGCTTATTTTTTATGAATTTCACCGCAGTTTCAAGCAGTTCAAATCGGGGCTGAACGATGATTTCTGACGGCATGAAGCGCGATAGCTGATCTATAATCCCCTGCTCGAAATCCTTTCCCGACTCGGTGTAGAGATGAGCCTCGCCGGTGGACATATCCGCAAAAATCAGGCTCGCCTCCTGATTCTCTATATAGACCGAGCAAAGCCAGTTGTTGGAGCCTTCGTCGAGCATCGAGGTGTCGGTGAGGGTTCCCGGCGTGACGATCCTTATGATGTCCCGCTTTACTATTCCCTTAGCCTGAGCCGGGTCCTCGGTCTGTTCGCAGATGACGACGTTGTAGCCGTTTTCGATCAGCTTTTTGATATAAAAATCGCAGGCGTGAAAGGGCACGCCGCACATCGGCGCGCGCTCTGACAGTCCGCAGTCCTTGCCGGTGAGCGTCAGATCAAGGACCTTGGAGGCGGTGACGGCGTCGTCAAAGAACATCTCGTAGAAATCTCCGAGACGGAAAAAGACAATTTTATCCATGTGCGCGAGCTTGAAGTCGAGATACTGCCTCATGCCCTGCGACACCTTTGAAATGTCGATATCCTTGATCAATAGCGGCAAACCGATCGCCCCCTGTTCTTATTTATTTAAATTAGTGGCAGCCTCCGCAGGTGGCGCAGCTTCCGGTGCAGCTCGACTTGGGCTCGCAGGTTGCAGGGTCTTCGCCGTTGGCGCAGAGGGTGATGATGTTCTGAACCTCCAAAATAAGATCGTCAAAGGCGGTCTTGCAGTCGTTAAATACCGCCATATGCTCGTTAGACATGATCTTTCCGTAGAGTTCGCGGATCGAAAGATTCATCTGAGCGATCTTGTCCTGATCCTTGTTTTCGGTCTTTGACATCTCGCGGTTCAGCTGCATTCTCTGCATGTTGAACTCACCGATGAGCTGCTGTAGCTCCTCGTCGGCGTCGTTAGCCTGACGCGCCGCGTTGTACTCGATATATCTCGGGTCGGCTTGGATAGCTTTTCCGAGCTCTCTTGTGATCTCGATAACTGTCATGATAAAAACTCCTTCACAAGAATATTCATTATATAGTATATCACAACACTTTGTAAATATCAAGAGGAAATTTACTAAATATTGCGGATTTTGTCCGCCTGCAAAAAAATGTTGAAAATTATCCCCGTATGTGCTATACTTGATATTAAGAATAAGGAAGTGATATTTTGCCCGCATTGAACGATAAACTCTGGAAGAGATATTTTTCGGTCCCCTGCGCGCTTGTCGATCAGTATCTTAAACTCGCGACGGAGCCTGCGCTGAAACTGATCCTGTACTTACTTGCAAGCGAGGGTGAGCCGAGCGATGAGAAGATAATGGCTGCTACCGGTCTAAACCGTCAGCAGCTTGACGAGGCTTATATGCATTGGCAAGCCTTGGGCGTTATAGATAATGCCGGAGATCATGTATCATCTGCCCAAACTCCGAAAGAGGCGCCGAAGCAGATTTATGATCAAAATCAAGCAAAACCAAATCAGCCCGACAATACAAAAATAGGACCCACGAGGCTACAGCCGAAGGACATCGCCGAAAAGCTGAAATCGGAAGCGGGTCTTAAGGACCTTTTTGTCAACGCCGAACAGAGCTTGGGACGGCTTTTAAAGCACAGCGACCACATCGTTCTTATATATCTTCGGGACTACCTCGGCTTCGACGACCAGTCGATAATTCTGATTTTGTCGCACTGCCGTGATCTCGGGAAGACCTCGCCGGGGTACTACGAGACCGTCGGCAAGAGCCTCTTTGAGAAGGGCTGCACCGATTTTCACGCGATAGAAGAGGAATTCATGAGGCTCGGCGAGCTTCACAGCTTCGAGAGCAAGGTCAAGCATGATTTCGGGATAGATATCAAGCTTTCGCAGAAGCAGTCTAAGCTGATAAGTTCGTGGAAGGATATGGGATTCGGGATAGAGATGATCTCACTTGCCCGGGAAAAATGCGTTGACGCGACAAATAAGCTGTCTTTTCCGTATATCGACAAGATTTTAAAATCATGGAATGAAAAGGGAATAAAGGACGTCGCCTCGGCGATGAAAGAGCAAAAGCCGGAGACATCATCAAAAGAGCGGTCGTTTGACATCGACGAATTCGACCAATTTACACTCGGCGGAGGTCAGTAAGATGAATTACAGTTCGGAATCTATCAAAAAAGCATACGACGAGCTCGATAAAAGGCGTAGTACAGCCATCGCGGTGCAGTCGGCGAGGGTGAGGGAAATAAGAGAAAAATATCCCGAGGCGTACTCGGTATATATGGAAATAGTTTCCACAAAGGACAGGCTTGCCGAGGTTATCCTCTCAAAGTCGGGAGATATCAGATCGGCTGTTGAAAAAATCCGCGACGGCAACTTAAAGGCGCAGGATCGCCTCGGGAAACTGCTTCGGGGTTACGGTCTGCCGGAGGATTATCTGAATATTCACTATTTCTGCCAAAAATGCCGGGATTCCGGCGTCAGGGAGGGCAATCGGTGCGAATGCGTGAGCGAGCTTTTGGATAAATATTCCGTCGAAGAACTCAACCGGCTTTGCTCGATAAAGCTCTCGGATTTTGCGGATTTTGACATCACCTACTACCCCGAGAGCATCACATACGCAGGGAAAAATTATAATCCAAGGCAGATAATGGAGGATAATCTCAGATTCTGCATTGATTATGCCAAAAACTTTTCGGAGCACTCGCCGTCGGTTTTCATGCTCGGGGAAACGGGTCTCGGGAAGACGTTTTTATCGGGATGCATCGCAAAAGAAGTGCGTAAAAAGGGCTTCTCGGCGGCATTTGACTCGGCTCAGAGCTTTTTCAGGGAGATCGAGAAGGAGCACTTCGGAAGGTCCGACGGCGACACTTTGGGGACGCTGATGAACGCCGACTTAGTCATCATCGACGACCTCGGGAGCGAGCTGCATTCCCCTTTCAACGCATCGGCTGCGTATAATGTCATCAATTCGAGGCTGAACCTCTCGAAGCCGACCATTATCAGCTCCAACCTCAGCCTTGAGGAACTGGCGAAGTTTTACGACGACAGGATTATGTCTCGTCTGATGGGAATGTTCAGGACGCTGAGGTTTATCGGGACGGATATCAGGCAGATCAAGAGGAGGATGGGGGTGTATGAGTGAGGGGGATGTCCCTCTCCTAAACCTTATTAGCCCTACTTAGGGAATAATTGCAGGGGAGAACCCTTTATTAAAGGGTTCTCCCCTATGTCCCCTCTCCTAAATTTCACCCTCACCCCCAATCCCCTCTCCCTGAAGGGAGAGGGGGTTTTGCGCCTCGCTTCGCTCGGCTCCGGGCGACTTTGTCGCCGGTTTTGTGTTGGGGACAACCCCTGTGGGATTTTCCCCAAGCCCCTTTCCGAATGTGGGGCACCCCTGCGGGGTTCCCCACACCCCTCCGGCTTTCGGGCGATTTCGTCGCCCTCTTTTTAACGGTAAAAGCAAAAAGGACAGCTCTCGCTGTCCTTTTGCGGGGATTTCGCGCTCTGCGGAGCGCGGCCAAGGGCTCCGCCCTTGGATTCCGCAAGCCTTTTAAAAAGGGCTTGATCCTAAACTCGCCTTGTCTCGACTATAATTATTGCAAAAAATAGGCGTCGCGAACGATACGGAGTACGCGACTTTACGGGGTCCCCGCAAACGCTTGCGTTTTGGGGAAGAGGCGGAATCAGAAGCGTTATTTCTTGCCAATCGCTCTCGCTCACCATAAAACCTCGGCTTGCGGAGCTCTTGGAGAAATAATCGCATCTGGCGCGGAATGAGTGAGCGATGCTTTCAAATGCGTAGCATTAAAAAGCGCCGCAAGCGATATGGAGCTTGCGACAGAGGTCCCCACAAAATCCGTGGATTTTGTGGGGAAAAGCCGGAGCGACGGAGTGAATGAGCGACGGCATTCATTATCTTATAAAAATGCCGTCGCGAACGATACGTAGTCCGCGACGGCTTGGAGGTGTCACCCGGATTTGAACCGGGGGTCAAGGAGTTGCAGTCCTACGCCTTACCACTTGGCTATGACACCGTATGGAGCGGATTACGAGGCTCGAACTCGCTACCTCCACCTTGGCAAGGTGGCGCTCTACCGGATGAGCTAAATCCGCAGACCGACTGCTTCTCACAGCCGACTAAATTATTATATCCGAAAACAAATCAAATGTCAAGGGGTTTTGAAAAATTTTTCCCGTACCCCCAGCTCAGGTCTGCTCGCATATCCTCCGGCGGGTCGGCATTCTGCGGATAAACCGTGAAATCAAACCCGATGTCCTCCGAAATGTCCTTTCTAACGCCGCCTTCGGTGTAAAACCCCCGAAGATGATACTTCGAGCCGATCACCGCCGTGAGATAACTCCCCTCAAACCTCGCGGGAAGCTTATCCCCAAAGCCCTCGCAATAGCCTTTCAGCCAGTCCTCAGCCCGCTTCATCTCGGAAAATTCTATCAGCAGATGATCCGCAGGCTGCACCTCAAATTTCAGAAAATATCTCCCGCTGTAGCTGATTTTTGGAAGAACATAGTAAAAATCCGAACCGGGTTTTTGGTCATTTGATACAAAATCCACCGTAAATTTTGGGTGATGTTTCCGATAATACTTTAGCAGAAGAATTATCACCACGGCGTAGATGAGCGTGAAGAGTATCGAGAAAAAGACCCTGTGCCGCCTCAGCACGGTGCCGTTTTCCATGAGGTCCTCGATATCACGCTTGTTTTTTGCATATGCCGCCATCGACTTCTGCCGCACGTCTTCCGGTATATATTTCAGCTTTTCGGCATATCTGATCGGTCCGTAGTCGGATTTTTTGACGGGCACATAATCAAGTGGATATTCCTTATAAATATCGATCTTCCTGCCGTCAACGGTGTAGTAGCCGTTCATGACGAGTTTTGCGCTGTCGCCTTCGACAATGTACTGACCTTCCATCCAAAAAGGCGGGCAGCTCATGATCTCTTCCGACATATTCTGCCACTCGATGAGTATCTCAAAGGGCTTCTGCGTCTTTTCCTTAATTTTCGAGAAGCTGCCGATATTCAAAAAGAAAAATTTGTTGCTCTTTGTATCGATTCTCGGGTAGATGACGAAGCTCTCGACCCCGTCCACAGTCTTATTTGGGTAGCTGTGCGATATCCAGCCGATCTCGTACTCCGGGATAAAATAGATGATGACGCAGTATAAGACGACCGCCGAAAAGATCATGAATAACCACATCAGCGGCTTTATGAAGTCGTTTAAAGTAAGCGCTTTTCCCGATTCACGGTTTACCTTCATCAGTGCTCCTCAATGTCCTCTGTCAGAATATAATCAAGCGAATATGTCTTAAGAACCTGCTTCACTTCGCCGTTTTCGGTATATTCCCCGCTCAGCGTGAAAACGGTCTTGCCGTCAACTGTCTCGACCTTGCTGTCAAAGTTATAGGGCTCGTCGGTGCGGCAGGAATTTGCATACGCTATCATCTGATCGACTATCTCATACGCCTCAAAATAGCGGTCGTTCCAGCTCTCTGATACACCCATCGATGAGCGCTCTTTGATCTCGATATGCGGCATCGTCATCGTGCGGTCCCCTTCCCCCGAAGTTATGAACGATACCGTCAAAGACGGGTGATTATAGCCGTAGCGGTTTAAAACGAACCAGCCTATTGTCAGTAAAATTGCAGCCGCGCAGATTATCAGAACGATTTTTGTTGTCTTATGCATGATGTCCTCCGAAAATTAAATTGGTTTTATTGTTTATCGATGTTTAGCCGGGATAATTGTTTCTTCGGTACTCGGCGGGAGTTTTCCCGGTGTAGGATTTAAATACCCGCGTAAAGTGGCTCTGAGAGCTGAATGCAAGTATCGCGCCGATCTCGGAGCAGCTGTAATCGGAAAATTTCAGCATATTTTCCGCGGCTTCCATTCTCTTTGAAAGAATGTACTCAGTGACGGTCTTTCCGGTCTCCCGCTTGAATAAAGTTGAGAGATAGCTCCCGTTCAGGTTCGTGTGCTCGGAAAGAGTCGCAAGACCGATGTTCTCATGAAGATGATTGTAGATATAGTCTATGCTCTGAATCACCGGCTTTGAATAGACCTTTCCCTTGTCAAGTCCTGCCATCTCCTTTGTGTAAAATTCGAGCATTTCCGAATGCAGGGAGATAACATCATCGACGGAATTAAGGGTGTCCATCTTTAAGATATAAAGGTCGCTGATATTAAAAGCCCTCTCCGATTCCATTCCTCCCGAGATCGCCGCTCGGCAGGCAAGGGTTGTCGCGGCTACGAATAAATATTTATAATTTCTCAGAGGGTCGTCGGAGATGTGCCCCGTCAGATTTGAGGAGAACATCTTGTGCCCGACCTCCACCGCCTTCATATCCCCCGCTTTTAAGAGGTCGTACTGATACATATCTTCGGTGTATGTATGGTGCCGCTTTGACTCCTCGCGATGGATAAATTCAAGATATTTGAGCTTCTTGTCGCTAACCGTATAACCCATTTTATCACCTCATACAAAAATCATACCACAAAAGCAAAAATTCTGCAAGCCTTTTTTAAAATTTCGGGATATAATATGATCACAGGCTGAGGTCCTGAATATTTAATTTCGGAGGCTTAATTATGAAAAACGAGTTTGACTTAAGAAGAAAGCTTATGAGCGTAAAAAGGCTTCACGACGGCAGAAAGCAGTTTGAAAAGCTCATCAGACCGAGCGCATACGTCTTTGTTAATAACATCTGTCTTCCCATCGTGAACAGATAAACTTCGAGCCGACCCGCTTTGGGATCGGCTCAATTTTTTACGGTTCATTCACAACTCCCGCAAATATAGGGCAGTCGTTATATGTCGTGACGGCAAAGACAAATGGTCGGTCGAGGATAAAATCGGCTTTTTCATCGGGAGGCATAGGGTCTCCCGCGACAGCCGAAACAGTAAGCGCCGCTCCCTCTATCCCCTCTTCATCGATTTTGACGCGGACGTCATGCATGATCCCGGACAAAAATGCCTTATCATCACCCACAAGCGGCGAAAAGTCGGCACTGTCGGGGTCGAAAATATCAGCCACGCCGAGGGCTTTCAGGGAGCTTTTGATATCGGCGCCTCCCATGACGTCAAACTTCGGTATCGACATGTTGACGTTTACAAACTTGCTGTTTCGCTGTGTGATCCCGGCGCTTAAAAAGTCGGTTATTTCACCGCTGTTTATCAGCTCATCTGTGCTCACGCCTTCGTCAGGCAAAAAGAGCCAGAGCGAGCAGGGACCGTCCGATATGTTTAAATTTATCGCGGAAAAGTGATCGCTCCAATAATAGGAGGTATCGCGTTTTGCATGCATAAAATCGGCTTCGGCGTCTTTGGAAGGCGTGTGGAAAATTCCGGCGTCGGTCATGTCCTCATTGAATTCTTCCGACCATCTGCCGCTGAAATAGACGGTGGAGGCAAGAGATATCACGGTCTCGGGGTCAAAGTGCAGGGAGGAGGTCATGCCGTCAAGAAGCCCGCCGGTGTTCTCATCAGCCCAAGAGCGGAGCATTTCGTCATATTCCCCGCTTCCCATTCTGCCGCTGTAAACGGAGGCTCGGTAGGTTTCGGAAAGCGTCGATATCGGCGGCTTAAAATATCTAAAATCATCGCTTAACCAGACGGAATTTGCAAGCTTGCTGACAAAGGTCGGGTCGAAGGTGTAATTCGTCCTGTAGACGGCGTCGGCGGTCTCGCGGAGGGCGTCTTCATCTTGGCAGTCCAAAAGATCGAGGAGCTGAGATTTGGTGCTGCCGTCGGTGATCTCGGTAAGCATCGCGAGGGAAAGATAGAGATTAAGAGGCGAACATACGCGGTTTCGGTCCCCGGAATTTGTTAGGAGCGCCGGCATGATCTTCTCGGTGAATCCCCCGAGGCGGCTGCTGTATGTCTTTGAGAGCTGACCCTTTTCAACGCGGGCGCTGTAATATTCCAAAATCTCCTCCTGCGACATGTCCTCCCGGTATGCGATCGTTTCGGAATAGTTGGGGCTTGCAAGCATGAGCGCGTGTCCGACTTTATTTTCGATGGGTTCGGGGTCGGATTGGGTCTCGGGTTTGCTTTTTGGGGCTGATGATTCCGTCTGCGGGAGGTCAGTTGCGACGGTTTCTTTGGGTACGGTGGATTTTGTTATCTCGGGTTCGGGTGTGATCTCGGCGATAGTGTGGGTAGAGCCGGGTTCGGCGGACATTGTATCGGGTAAAAGTACGGTAGCCGGGATTTCCGTGGTAAGTGCGGGCGGTGCAGATTCGGTCGGAGATGAAGATGTCAATGCTGAAGTTGAGGAAGGAGACGGCAAGGTTTCAAAAACCGTCGTAACCGAGGGAGGGGCAGGGTCATCTTCATCGGGAATTTTATTGAAATTATCTCTGCCGAGGGCTGAGAGATATATCCCGACGGCTGCAACGAGAATGAACGCGGCAGCTATCGGCAAAGCCTTTAGCCATGGAGTTTTTCGGGACTTTGGAAGTTCCTCCGCAGCACTGATTTGGTCGTCCCGGATATTTGTGATGCCGTCGTAAAGGTCCTCTTCGTTCATATTTCGACGCCCTCCTTTTCGAGTTCTTTTTTGAGGCTCAGACGGAGCCGCTGCATCTTCCTTGCGAGTTTGTCCACCGGGATCCCGCACTCCTCCGCTAAATTTTTGAGCTGATCGCCGTACCAATATCTGCGGACAAAAAGGGCTCGGTCGGTTCTGTCCAAGCGGTCGAGCCACCCCGAGATGATACGCGAAAGCTCCCTGCCGTCGATGTCTTTATCAACATTTGAGTCGGATATGCATTCCCCGAGCTCGCTCAGCATGATCTCCATGCCGGAAAAGCGCTTTTTTGCCCTGATCTTCCGAAATCTTGAAATTGAGAGATTTCTCGTGATACGACCCAAGAAAGCACGAAGGCAGTCGGGTCTGTCCGGCGGCATTTTATTCCATGCCGCGAGCCAAGTATCGTTGACGCACTCCTCGGCGTCCTCCCGTATGTCCAAAATATTTATCGCGATCCTTCGGCAGAAAGCACCGTGAGCGATGTCGGTCTCGGTGATTGCACGTTCGTCACGGCGATGATACAGCGCAATGATCTCGGCGTCCTCCATTTTTATCCCTCCTTGCGTCTTCTACTATATATGTCGCAAAAACGCGGCTGCATATGCAGGGTTTAGAATATTTTTATTATATCATGCCGCGCGAAAAATGCAACAACGCAAAACGGGAGAGCTTTTCACTCCCCCGCTTTGCATTTACTTGGAACATTATATTATGAAGATGTCGTGATAGCGTGCCTTAATAAATATTATACACGCTTTTTCGGGAATGTAAATCGGCAAATAGGTAGAAAATATGTCAAAGATTGATGTTAAAAGGTTAATGTTGCACAAAGGGTGGGAAAATATTTAGGGAAGGACGCTTTTCAAAGCCTTTCCCCCCTCCTTTTTTTAGGAGAAGGGGGTTCCGCTTGACTTTAAGTCTGCACAAGCTTCGGCGGGGGTGGGGGTCTGCTTTAAACAGCATATCAAATTTCTGCTCTTGCGGGAATTTGATTTACCTTTTGGCAAAGGGAGCGGAGGATATGGGGCACTTGCGTATTATCAAGGCTTGCCTTATTTCCCATGCTGTCGTAACAAAGCAGTTTTTCAAAGCATACTGCTATTTTGCCGAGCTTCGGTCGGCAAATCCGAGGGGAGAACCCTTTTGTAAAAGGGTTCTCCCCTTAAACCCCTTTCCTAAAAATCTGCTGACAACCACTTTCGTTATATATGGGGACAACCCCTGCGGGGTTTTCCCCATACCCCTTTCCGGGCTTCCCCCACCCCAGCCCCTCCCCGGTGGGGAGGGGGTTTTTTGAGCCTCGCTTCGCTCGGCTCCCGGGCGACTTCGTCGCCGATTTTTTGTTGGGGGAACCCTCGGCGAGGGTTCCCCCATACCCCCTCCCAATGTGGGGCACCGTTGCACGGTTCCCCATACCCCTCCGGGCTGTCACTCGGCTTCGCCGAGCTCCTATGAACGATAAAAGCAAAAAGGACAGCTCTCGCTGTCCTTTTTGCGGGGATTTCGCCCGTTGCGACGGGCGACGAGGGGCTCTGCCCCTCGACCCCGCCCGCTTTTTAAGGAAAAGCGGGGCAAAACCTTTTTGACTTATCTCGTTTAAGGCTGAGTGCAGAATCTGACATCTGATTTCTGCATTCTGAACTCGTCTTACTTGGAAAGCCTTGCCTCGAGGTCGGACAGCTCCTTTGCCATCTCCTTCGGGAGCTTGTCGCCGAATTTCTGATAGAACTCGCCGATGCCCTTTGCCTCTTCCTTCCAGAGGTCCTTATCGACCGAGAGGAGGTCGGCAATCGTCTCGGTGGTGATGCCGTCAAGACCTTCGACATTGATATCCTCCGGCTTCGGCTCGTAGCCGATCGGGGTCTCTACCGCGTCAACAGTGCCCTCGCAGCGGTCGATGATCCAGTCTAAAACTCTCATGTTGTCGCCGTAGCCGGGCCAGATGAAGTCGCCGTTCTCGTCGGTTCTGAACCAGTTTACATTGAAGATCTTCGGCGCCTTATCGCCCAAAATCTTGCCCATTTCAAGCCAGTGCGCCCAGTAGTCGCCCATGTGATATCCGCAGAACGGAAGCATCGCCATCGGGTCGCGTCTCACAACGCCTACTGCGCCGGTAGCGGCGGCAGTAGTCTCGGAAGCCATGATGGAGCCGACGAAGGTGCCGTGCTGCCAGTTGAAGGACTGGTATACCAGCGGAGCGGTCTTTGCACGTCTGCCGCCGAAGATTATCGCAGAGATCGGCACGCCCTGCGGGTTGTTGAACTCGGGAGAAATGCAGGGGCAATTCTCGGCGGGTGCTGTAAATCTTGAATTCGGGTGAGCGAGCTTATTGCCGGCGGCAACATACTCGGGACCGTTGACCTTCTCGCCCTTCCACTCTGTCGCGTTGACAGGCGGATTGTTATCGAGCTTCTCCCACCACACGGTCATGTCGTCGTTATTTATAGCGACGTTGGTGAAGATGGTGTTCTTTCTCGTGGAGGCAAGGGCGTTGTAATTAGAGTGGGCATTTGTTCCGGGAGCTACTCCGAAGAAGCCGTTTTCGGGATTTATGGCGTAGAGTCTGCCGTCGGGACCGGGCTTCAGCCATGCGATATCGTCGCCGACAGTCCAGACTTTATAACCGCGCTTGGTATATCCCTCCGGAGGAATGAGCATCGCAAGATTTGTCTTGCCGCAGGCGGACGGAAAAGCGGCGGTGACGTATTTGATCTCGCCGTTCGGCTTCTCGATGCCCAAAATCAGCATATGTTCTGCCATCCAACCCTCGTTTTTGCCCTGATAAGAGGCGATTCTGAGGGCGAAGCACTTCTTGCCTAAGAGCACGTTTCCGCCGTATGCGGAGTTGATAGACCAGATCGTGTTGTCCTCGGGGAACTGCACGATATATCTCTTTTCGGGATCTACGTCGGCTTTGGAATGCAGACCTCTTACGAAGTCGTCGGAGGTGTCTCCCAGATTCTTGAAGGCGTCAGCGCCCATACGGGTCATGATCGCCATGTTGAGGACAACGTAGATGGAGTCGGTGACCTCAACGCCGACCTTTGCAAGAGGCGAACCGATAGGACCCATGGAGTAAGGGATAATGTACATCGTTCTGCCCTTCATGACGCCGTCGTACATTGGGGTGAGCTTCGCATACATCTCCTTGGGGTCGCACCAGTTGTTAGTCGGTCCCGCGTCCTCTTTCTTTCTTGAGCAGATAAAAGTGCGGTCCTCGACTCTTGCGACGTCGTTGGGAAGAGTGCGGTGATAGAGACAGCCCGGGAGTTTTTCCTCGTTGAGCTTGATCATCTCGCCGGTGGAAACTGCCTCGGCTCTGAGACCGTCAAGCTGATCCTTTGAGCCGTCGATCCAGACGACCTTGTCGGGTTTGCAAAGTGCGATCATCTCATCGACCCATTTGTTTACATTTGGGTTTTTGGTCAATGTTGCCATAATGAAACTCTCCTTTTTATATAATATTAACAGTAAACTTGCACCGGGAAAAGCTGTAAAAATCCGTCGTCGGAAAATCCAACTTTTCCTCGTATACTATTTTATTATCCTTTTGTCAAGATGTCAAGCGAAATGCAAAAGATTTCACAGAATTTTCAGCAACAGTCACGGAAATCATAAAAGTGTTGTGATATACTGTGTATATTGACAACTTCAAAATTGGAATTGGAGGTAAAATTATGAAATATCTGATCAAGGACACGACCCGAAAAGAGCGTGAGGAGATTGTCAGGAAAGGCTTGGGGTGCGACGGAAACGAGTGCGAAAACTGCTCGGCGTGCGGACTGTACGGCGCGGGGGACATGTTGGAAGTTTACAGGGATTATATTGATGGGAAGAAGGAACTGAGAGAGATAAGCGAGGGGTTCAGGGGCGGGGTGGTGAAGTAAAGGCGATTTGATATCGCTCCGACCTTTAAATGTTATTATAGGGGAGAACACTTTTGAAAAGTGTTCTCCCCTATGACGCCTCTCCTAAAACTTTCCCCTTCCCCCCTGAAAATGCCTGCATTTTTGGGGTAAAAGCCGGAGCGACGGAGTGAATGAGCGACGGCATTCATTATCTTATAAAAATGCCGTCGCGAACGATACGGAGTCCGCGACGGCTTGGGGTGGATAGTCGGACTCGAACCGACGGTCTTCAGAACCACAATCTGACGCGTTAACCAACTACGCTATACCCACCGTAAGTGCCCCTCATCGGAGCACAAGCGATATTATAACATACTTAAATGCAAAAATCAATACTTTTTCAAAAATTTTTTTATACCCGGCTCAGAAGCACCTCTCCCCTGCCGCTAAGCTTCGTTTCAATTCCGGCAGGAATAAACAGGCTGGAGCCCTTTGTCATGCTCAATTCCCCGCCGTCCCACGCGGCTTTGACATCACCCGAAAGCACCACAGCCGAGGTAAAACCGTCGCAGTTGATATCATAATCCCCGTCCAAATTCAGGGCTTCGGCGGTAAAGAGCGGACATGTCGCAAGGAGCCTGATCTCGCTGTTTCCGACCTTTCTTATCTCACCGACCGCGCCATATGGAACCGTCGGGGGCTCGGTTTTAGTGACGTCGATCGCCTTGTCGATATGCAGTGCCCTCGGCTTGCCGTCGGCTCCGAGGCGCCCGTAGTCCGAGACGCGGTATGTAGTATTTGAATTCTGCTGGACCTCAGCGATGAGAATCCCCTTTCCGATCGCGTGAAGCGTGCCGGCTTCGATGAAGAACACGTCGCCTTTTTTGACGGGCACGAAGTTGCATACCTCCTCGATGGTGTTGTCGCGGATCCTTCGTTCAAACTCCTCCTTGCCGATTTTTTTGGTGAGACCGTAGATCAGCTCTGCTCCGGGTTCGCAGTCGACGACGTACCACATCTCCGTCTTGCCGAATTCCCCCTCGACCCTCATCGCGTACTCGTCGTTCGGGTGGACCTGCAAAGAAAGGCGGTCACAGGCGTCGATCAGCTTTATCAAAAGCGGGAAATATGGGAATTTCGCGGCTTTTTCGCCGATGGCTGCATTCCCCCAGATTCTGAGGACTTCCGACAGCGTCTTCCCCTTCATTTCACCGTTCATGACGACCCCGTCGCCGTCTTTGTGACATGCCAAGACCCACGCCTCCGAGACCCGTTCAAGATCGGTCTCGAAGCCGTATTCTTCCTTTAATTTCCTGCCTCCCCAGATATAGTCTTTGAGAGGCGCTTTCAGCAAAACAGGATACATAGTCAATCTCCTTTACTTTTTTATTCTCAGTACGGTACCCTCGGGAAGATTTATCCCGCACCTTATTTTGTACCGTTCATATGCCTTGTTTGCCGCGTCTGCCGGCTGATCTTCGGAATCAAAAATCTCGTCCGCAACGATCGGCACCGGCTTTTCAAGCGGCAAGAGCGCTTCAAGAGTATCTCCCTTGAAAAATCTGTTCCGCTGGCGGATCATTAGATATTCCCCGTCGCTTTGCTCGACCGTTGCGGCTACGTCCCAGCTCCTGATGTACCCGCCGTCCGAAAGATTCTGCGTGGGAGGATCAACCGGAAAATAAAAGCCCGTTGAATATCTTCGGTGGGAGACCTTCTCCGTCTCCTCTTTTATCCACTCGGGAAGCGGCTCGCCGGGGTGATTCAGAAGGTGTTCCTTTGCGGCTCGGTAGGCGTTTGTTATCACCGAGACGTAATATGACGACTTCGCGCGCCCTTCGATCTTAAAGCTCGACACCCCCGCCGAATGCAGCTTGTCAAGGTGTTCGATCATGCATAAATCCTCGGCGTTTAAGATATACGTCCCTCCGTCGCTTTCGGAAATCGGGAAATACTCCCCCGCCCTCGTCTTTTCCATGATGGCGTAACTCCATCGGCAGGGCTGAGCGCATTCTCCCCGGTTGGCGTCTCTGCCTGTAAGATATTGGGACAAAAGACATCTTCCGGAAAAGGATACGCACATGGCGCCGTGGACAAAGGTCTCTATCTCAAGCTCGGGAGGGGTTTTGTCCCGGATAGTTTTTATCTCATCGATATGAAGCTCCCGCGCCAAAACTACACGCTTGGCGCCCATTTTATATAGCTCGGAAGCGGTCGCATGATTCACGACTCCCGCCTGAGTTGAAATGTGAATATCGATGTCGGGCGCAAGATTTTTAAGAATGCTCATCACGCCGATGTCGCTGACTATAAATGCGTCAACTCCCGCTTCCGCCGCTTCTTTGGCAAAATCGGGAAGCGCTTCAAGCTCACGGGAATGAGGAAGGGTGTTGCAGGTAAGATATACCCTTATCCCCTTTTCATGAGCGGATTTGCAGGCGGATATCAGATCGCCCTGCGAAAAATTCTCGGGAGCCGATCGCATACCGAAGGATTTTTTTGCAAGATAAACCGCGTCGGCGCCGTATCTTAAAGCCGCTTCAAAGCATTCATAATCCCCGGCGGGAGCCAAAATCTCGGGGTATATCATACTTCAAGACCCGCAAGCTTGACGTTGTCCTGATGTTCGGAATATGTCTCGGCGTAGTAGAATACGCCTGTCTCGGGACTCGAGCAGAAGAAGTAGTAGCTCGTGTCCGCGGGATTAAGCGCCGCCTCTATCGCGGCAAGACCGGGGTTGCAGATCGGTCCGACCGGAAGACCTTGGCAGACATAGGTGTCGTAGGCGTCATACATCTCCTGGAAATCCATTGTCGATTCGGACTTTATTACCCCGATATACTTAGTGGTCGTGTCGGTCTGAAGGTGAGGATATATATCGGGATGGGCAAGGCGGTTGTAAAAGACCGAAGCGATCTTCGGCATCTCCTCGGGATTTCCCGATTCGAGCTGCAAAATGGAAGCCATCGTCACAACCTCCTCAAGGGTCTTTCCCTGATCCTGACAGCGCTTGATGAGGTCCTCATTCATGATCTCGTTGGTGCGCTCTTTAATCCTCCTGACGATGTTGTAGACGGAATCGCCCTCAAAGTCGTTCTCGGGATCGCTGGCGTAAAATTCATAGGTGTCGGGGAAGAGATATCCCTCGTTTTTGTAGTATTTCAAGGGCGACGAGCCGACGTGCGTTTCAAAGTCGAAGCCGTAGACGTTGCTGTTAAAGGCAAAGATGAATTCATCAGCCGAGCATACGCCGTTTTCTTCAAGGATTTTTGCACAGTCTTCGATTGTAGCGCCCTCGGGGAAGGTCACGGTGACGGTCGGGTGAGCCTGCCTCATGGTGGTGAGGCTGTCGACAAGCTCGGGATAGCTCGTCGCCGGGGTGACTTCGATGTCCCCGGGGTAGACGCTTCCGTCCCCTACCCTGAGTTTTGCAAACTGTGTAAAGAGTTCGGGGTACTCGATTACGCCGTTTTCATATAAATACTGGGAGATGTCGCGTACCGTCATATCCGACTTTATATAAAGAGTGAAGCGGTTGGTGTTGGTATCGATCCCCAAAAAGTCGCGACCGACAACGATCACGAAAAGGGAGATGACGATGGAGCAGCAGAGCACCAAAGTCGCCAAAACTATCCCCCCATAGGCGGAATAATTTGCCTTGCGGACCTTTTTCTTTTTGACTTTTCGGACCGGTCTCGGCTGCGGCTGAGGCTGAGGATTTGAGGGCGCCGAGACGAATTTTTGCGTGCCGCCGCCGATTGCGATGGTCTTATCCTCGAAATCTTCCTTAACCGGCTCGTCGTCGGAAAATTTGATCGGTACAGCCTCCGAGGGGTCTCTGTCGGCGTATATTTCACCTGTCGGCGGAGCGGCGGAGTCGTCCGACTTGACGTTTGATTTATCTAAAATCGACCTGAGATAGGTGTCGAATATATCTTCTCTCATGGCTTCTCCTTCGGGATTTATTTTTTGTTGAGCGCCTTAAGTAGCGTCTTTGCGCGCTCTTTTGATATCAGCATAGAGATGATCTCATAGGAAAATTCAAGAGCCGCGCCCATTCCGCAGGCGGTGATGATCTTGCCGTCGGTAACGGCGGGAATTTCCAAAACTTCTGCTCCCAAAAGCTGATCCTCAAAGCCGGGATAGCAGACCGCTTTTTTGCCCTTTAAAAGACCTTTGTGACCCAAGATCGAGGGAGCCGCGCAGATAGCCGCGACGGGTTTGTCATGCTCGGTGCAGAAATCTATCGCCTTTTGGACATAGGGAGATTTTTCAAGATTCAAAGTGCCCGGCATGCCTCCCGGAAGGATGATCATGTCGATTCGATCATCAATAACAGCCTCCTCGGCTATAAGATCGCAAAAGACGGATATCCCGTGGGAACCCGTGACGGCTCTTCCGCTCACGCCCACCGTTTTGACCTCTATCTCGCATCTTCTTAAGCAATCGACCGGGGTAAGAGCCTCGATCTCCTCAAAACCGTTAGCCAGATAAACATAAACCATATAAACTTCCTCCTTTATTTTTGCGCCGAAATAAGCTGTTCTTCGGCGTCTTTAAGTACCGTTTCCGTGATGTTTTCGCCGCCGATAATCCTTGCGATCTCGAGCTTTCTGCCCTCAAAATCAAGGGGTCGAATCTCGGTGAATGTGCGGTCGCTCACGCTGTTTTTTTCTATCAGAATGTGGTCGTCGCCGTTTATCGCGATCTGTGCAAGATGGGTGACGCACAGAACCTGCCTGCCTCTTGAAATTTCACGAAGCTTTATGCCGATCTTCTGAGCCGCTCTTCCGCTGACGCCGGAGTCTATCTCATCAAAAATCAGTGTGGGAATGTCGTCTCGGTCGGCAAGAACGCTCTTCAGGGCAAGCATGATCCTTGAAAGCTCGCCGCCGGAGGCGATCCTCGCGACCGGCTTCGGCTCTTCGCCGCGGTTTGCGGATATCAGAAATTCTGCGGAATCCATTCCTGTACCGGTCAGTTTGCCGCGATCAAGCTTAACTTCAAGCCGCACGTCCGGCATATTTAAGAATTTTAACTCCTCCTCGACGCCTTTTTTGAAGCGCTCGGCGGTCTCAATTCTGAGTTTTCGCAGATTCTCGGCTTTTTTGGTGACTTCGCTTAAAAGCAAGTCCATTTCTTTGGACAGTTTATCTAACTCCCCGTCGGCTCCCGTGATCGACCCGAGCTCCTCGTTTGACTTGTTATAGAGATCAATGACCCCCGCAAGATCGAGCCCGTAGCGGCGCTTTATGCGGCTCAGTTCATCGCGGCGTGCGGAGAGTTTTGCATATTCTTCGGGGTCCGAATCAAGTGAATCCGCAAGCCGGATAAGCTCGTCCGAGATGTCGGAAAGCTCGATCGAGACGGAGTTTAAGCGATCCGAAAGAGGCTTAAGCGCGGGCAAAAGCTCCTCGGCGCCCGATAATTCCGAAATCGCCTCCAAGACATTTCCCGAAGCGCCGCCGCCGTCATCATCACCCGAAATCAAAAGAGACGCGGCACCCAGCGCCCGCGAGAGTTCATATGCATTGTCAAGGACCTTGAAGCGCTCTTCGACCAAGTCGTCTTCACCCGGCTCAAGCCCGAGCGGCAGTATATCATTCACAACCGACTGCAAATATGCGACCCTTGCCGCCTTTTCACGGTTGTTCTGCTTAAGCTGCGATATCCTCCTCGCCACGCTCTGAAGCTGCCGGAAGGAGGCTTTATAATCCTCCAAAACCGGCTCCAAAAGCCCGAAGCTGTCTAAAATTCCGAGGTGCCGGGAAGGGTCCAAAAGCACCTGGCTGTCCTGCTGACCGTGGATATTTATGAGCATATTTCCGAGCTCTTTTATCGCGGATATGCTTGCAGCCCGGGAATTTATCCGTGCGCTTCCCCTGCCGTCAGCCGATATCTCGCGGGAGACTATCAGCTCGTCCTCCGGCTCGAATCCGAGCTCCCGAAGCTTGCCGCAGACATTATCCGAAAGATCGGTAAAAACAGCCGATACATAAGCCTTTTCGGCTCCGGCTCTCACGATGTCCCGGGAAACTCTCTGCCCGAGCACAGCGTTTATGCCGCCGATAAGTATCGACTTGCCCGCGCCGGTCTCTCCGGTGAACACGTTCAGCCTCGGTCCGAGCGATATTGTCGCGTTTTCAATGACCGCGAGATTTTCTATGTGCAGCTCCTTTAGCACGGTGAATCTCTTCTTCCTTTGGTATTATAAAAGATGTTCAAGCTCATTAAGCATTCTTGCGGCGTCGTCTTCCGAACGCATGAGCACAAAGATGGTGTCGTCTCCCGCCAAGGTGCCGACGATATCCTTATAATCGGCACTGTCAAGCCTCGCACAGACGGCGTTTGCGGTGCCCGAATGGCACTTGATGACGACGGTATTCATCGCCCGATCGATGCTGTAGACCGAGTCGGAAAAATATCTCACAAGATTCGCCTTTGCCGCAACGTCTCTTTCCGTCCTCGGCAGGGAATATTTGTAACTTCCGCCTTCACCCATCGTCTTGATGAGCCCTAATTGGTTGATGTCCCTTGATACCGTCGCCTGAGTGACCGCAAATCCCCTCTCCAAAAGAAGAGCCTGAAGGGTCTCCTGAGTGTCGACCTCGTAGTGGGCTACGATGTCCAAAATTGCCTTTTTTCTGTCGTTTTTCATTTTTATTCCTCCGTATTTATATCTCCCGGCTTTGCCGGCTGCATCAGCTTGTGATTTATTGCTTTAAAGTAGCTTCCGCCTCTCTCGTCGATATCGATGAGTTTTAAGCGAAGATTTGATCGGGTGATGATTACTCTGTCCCTTTCCGAGAGCCGGATCGGGGGTCTGCCGTCAACCGAAAGAGCGGCGTTAGTGTTTCCGTCTGATTCAAACTTTATCTCGATCCTCTTATCCGGGGCGAAAAGCATCGTTCTTGCAAACAGGGAATGCGGGCATATCTGCGTGAACTCGATACAGTCAAGGCTCGGCTCTATCAGCGGTCCCCCGGCTGAAAGAGAGTATGCCGAGGCGCCGGTCGGGGTAGAAAATATCAATCCGTCCGCTCGAAGCGATGAGACCGTAATCCCGTCAGCAAGCACCGTGAAGTCCCGAATTCCCCTGCCGCTTTCGGATGATATGACAGCTTCATTCAGGGCTGTAAAGGTCTTTAACTTGTCATCTTCAAAGATCACCGAGACCGAGAGCATCATGCGCTCGTCGAGCTTATATTGCCCGGTGGAGAGCCTTTTCAGAAGCTCAAGCTCGCTTCGCTCAAGGCTCGCCATGAATCCCAACCGTCCGCAGTTGATACCCAGGAGCGGCTTGGAATTTTTAGACGCAAGCCCGGCGCATTTCAAGATAGTGCCGTCTCCGCCGATCGAGATGATGATGTCGCAGGACTTTGCAGCTTCCTCGGGAGCCGAAAAATCGCAGCAGCCGATATCCACCTCAGATCGCGCAAAATCAGGCAATAAAAGGTCAAAACCGATCGAGCGGAGTATCTCGCACGCCTGAGCGGTGCAGCTTTTGGAGTGCGTTTTCAAAAAATTAGGGTAAATGAACGCCGTCAACGGCTCTCACCTCCGAATGCCCGCGAGACTATGCCGCGGAAGTCGAAATTATTATGTGTAAAGTCATTATCCTTTACAAGATGCGCAAGGTATTCAATGTTCCCGTCCCCGCCTTTTATGGGGGAAGGAAGGATATTTCTGACGCCGAACCCGAGGCTTTCAAAGTACGCCGTGAGGGATTCAAGCACCTCAACATGCGCCTTTTTGTCCTTCACCACGCCGCTGTTGCCGAGATACTTCCTCCCGGCTTCAAACTGCGGTTTTATCAACAAAACCGCACTTTTACCGGGCTCTAAAATTTCTTTGAGAGCACAGGCTGCATATCTCACGGATATGAAAGAGAGGTCGGAGGCGGCAAAATCGATCGGCTCCGAAAGCATATCTGGTGTAAAGTCTTTTACATTTACACCTTCAAAATTCACCACCCGAGGGTCATTTACCAGCTTTTGGGCAAGCTGTCCGTGCCCGACGTCTACCGCATAAACCTTAGCGGCTCCGAATGAGAGCATACAGTCGGTAAATCCTCCGGTGGAGGCTCCGATGTCGAGACAAGTGAGCCCGGAAAGGTCGATCCCAAAGGCTTTTAAGGCATGTTCAAGCTTGAGCCCGCCGCGGCCTACATATTTTAAAGTTTCGCCGTTGACCTCGATTTGATCATCGCTTAAGACGTCCAATGCCGCTTTTGAGGCGGGTTTGCCGTTCACTGTGACATAATTTTTGGAAATATATTCCTTGGCACGTTCGCGGGAAACCGCAAGCCCGCGGGATACCATCTCGAAATCAAGCCGCGTCATTGATCTTCCCTGATCTTCTCGGCAATCTGTTCCGCCGAGAGGCTGTAAAGCTCTAAGCCTTCACGGTAGCTGAGGGTGGGGACAAAATCATCAATAGCCGTTCGGGTGATATTGTTAAGCTCCGAAGCCAGTTTTTCGCCTATTGAGCCGAAGCTGTAGCACTCTTCAAAGATGTAGGCTTTGCGGTATCGGCGGATAATCCCCAAGAGCTCTTTCTGTAAAGGGAAAATCCTTGTCAGCCTTAAGCTGTCGACGCCGGTGTCGGAGGCTGCCTTTTCGCATTCTTCTGACTCCCTGCCGTAGGAAATTATCAGCCGGTCGGAGCCTCGCTCGGTCAGTGTGAAGCCGAGGGAGACGCTGTCGGCGACATTCTCCCCGCCCTTGGGAAGCCGTATGCAGACGAGCCCTTTATCCTTGTAAAGCGCATTGTTAAGGCAGAGCCGCATCTCCTCGTAGTTTGCCGGGGAATAGAGCGTGATCCTGGGGATCGTCGTCAAAAAAGGTATGTCAAATATTCCCTGATGAGTCTCGCCATCGCCTGCGATGATGCCGCAGTTGCAGATCGCAAGGACCATGTGCAGCCCCTGAATCGAGACGTCATGGATCAGTTCGTCATATGAACGCTGTAAAAAGCTGGAATATACCGAGAACACCGGGATTTTTCCCATCGACGCAAGCCCGGCGCCGAAGCTGACCGCATGTTCCTCGGCGATGCCGACGTCAAACAGCCGATCCTTAAGCCCGTTGTTGAAGTGATTGAGCCCGGTCCCGTACTTCATCGCAGCCGTGATCCCGATGATACGGCTGTCTTTTTTGGCAAGTTTAGCCAGCTCCTCGCCGAATTCATCGGTATAACAGTCCCCCACCGGCGGCTTTTCGCCCGTCTTGACGTCAAACCCGGTCACGCCGTGGAATTCTCCGGGCTGCTGTTCGGCAGGAAGATACCCCTTCCCCTTCCTCGTATTGACCTGAACAAGAACGGGTCCTCCCAGCTCTTTTGCAGACCTGAGAGCCGCTTCTAATTTTTCAAGATTATGTCCGTCCACCGGACCTATGAATTCAAAGCCGAAGTCCTCAAACATCGTCGAATGAATGAGCTTTTCCTTGATGGAGTCCTTGGAGGCTGAAAGTACGTTGTAGATTGGCTTGCCTAAGACCGGGATAGCTCCCAAGACCTTCTTGGCGCCCGATTTTAAGCGGCGGTAGCCGTCCTGAGTGCGAAGTTCAGAGAGATATGCCGCGATACCGCCGATATTTTTTGATATCGACATCTCGTTGTAGTTTAAGATCACGATGATGTTGCAGCCCGAATTTCCCGCGTTATTGAGACCCTCAAACGCAAGTCCTCCTGTCATGGCGCCGTCTCCGATGACCGCGATGGCATGATGATCATCTCCCGAAAGCTTCATCGCCTCGGCAATACCGAGCGCTATTGAGATCGAGTTCGAGCTGTGACCGCTGACGTTGGGATCATGAACGCTCTCATCGGGTCGCGTAAAGCCGGAAATTCCGCCTTTTTTCCGCAAAGTGTGAAATTCCCTGTATCTTCCCGTCAGCAGCTTGTGGGCATAGCTCTGATGACCCACGTCGAAGACGATCTTGTCCGCGGGCGACTCAAAAACCTTGTGAAGAGCGACGCTCAGCTCCACCGTGCCCAGATTCGAGCTCAGATGCCCGCCGTTTTCGGCAACGGTGTTGATGATTTTGTCCCTGATCTCCTCGCATAAAACGGCTTCCTTTTCGGGACCGAGCCGCTTTAGATCAGCCGGGAGATCGAGCTTTTTAAGAAGAGTGTGTTTCAAGGATATCACATCTTTCGGTCATTTTTTTCTGTCTGCAAGTCCGACGGCAAGCTCGGCAAGAAGCCCTCCGCCGGGATATTTTCCGATTTCGTCAGCCGCGGCTTTACTCAGCCTGCGAGCCTCATTCTGTGAGTTTTCAAGTCCCAAAACGTCGGCAAACGTCGGTTTATGCCGCTCAAGATCGCTTCCGATCGGCTTTCCGAGCTCCTCTTTGGTGGAGGTCAAGTCCAAGATGTCGTCGACGATCTGAAACGCAAGCCCGACGTTTTTTGCATAAATTTCGGCGGATTTCATCTGCATTTCATCTGCGTCCGCAAGTACGGCTCCGAAGAGGCAGGAGGCGATCAGCATCTTCCCGGTCTTAAGTTCAGACATCTTTACCAAGAAGCCCTCATCGATCCGCTCGGGATTGTCTTCGCTCCAAAGATCGAGCATCTGACCCGCGATCATTCCGCGGTTTCCGGCACAGCCGCTGAGTATCCCGATGAGCTTAATCGCCGTCTCGGGATTGATTTTTCCCTCACTTGCAAGGCGGGAGATGATCTCAAACGGAAGTATCGCAAGCCCATCGCCGGATAGAAGCCCGACCGCGTTTCCGAATGCGACGTGAACGGCGGGTTTGCCACGTCTTAAGTCGTCGTCGTCCATCTCGGGCATGTCGTCGTGGATAAGGGAAAACGTGTGCATCATCTCAATAGCGCAGGCGGCTTCGTAGACATATTCGGGGATATTTTTGCAGCCGCTGAAAAGCTCATAAAACATCACGCAAAGCGCTGCCCTGATTCTCTTACCGCCTGCCGAAAGGGCGTAATTTTCGGCTTCAAGTACCTTCTCCCAAGGCGAATTTTCGGATATTTTAAGCTCCGGAAATGCCGATAAACAGGCGTTTATCTTCTCGGCTTCGAGCCTTAAGCGGTCGGAGTAATCAGCCATTTTGATCACCGCTTCCGATCTCGCTTGAAATTTTATCCAGCGTCTTGCGGCACTCATCCAAAAGCTTTTTGCCCTCGTTATAGAGCGACGCCGTCTCCTCCAAGGACGTGTTTTCGTCCCTGAGTTTCGAGCAGATTTCCCTTAACCTCTTTACCGATTCCTCATAGTTCATCTTCGTTCACCAACACTTTTTTGACCTCTGCGCCGACGTTTCCGCCGCGCATGACTATTTTTATATTGTCGCCCGCCGAGAGCTTATCTGCGCTGTCTGCGACGGTTCCGTTCTTGTAAACCATGGCGTAGCCGCGGCTCAAAATATTTTCGGGATTCAGCCCGGAAAGCATTTCGCCGAGCGAGGAAATAGCGATCCTGCAAATCTCAAGTTTATGATTCTTTGCGGATTCCATCGTTTCCTCAATGGCTTTGAGACCGTCCACGCGGGCTTTGATTTTCGATTTCGGGGATAATCCCGCAAGCGCGAATTCAAAGCTTTTAAGCTCCTCTTTTTTTGCTGAAATTCTTGAGCCGACCAGCTTTTTAAGATCGGTTGCGATGATGTTTATCTCCTGTATCATCACCGTGATGTCCGGCGTTGCGAGTTCTGCCGCGCCCGACGGCGTCGGCGCCCTAAGGTCGGCTGCAAGGTCGGAAAGGGACCAATCCGTCTCATGCCCGACTGCCGAAATTATGGGAGTTTGACAGTTATATACAGCCATCACCACCGCCTCGGCATTGAACGCGGAAAGATCCTCGGAGGAGCCTCCCCCGCGTGCGAGTATCAAGGTGTCGCAGCCCGATGAATCCGCTTCATAAAGGGCTTTTGCGATATTTTCCGGGGCGCTTATCCCCTGAACGAGCGTCGGAAAGAGCCTGATCTCGGCGACGGGGTAGCGGCGTGAAACGATGTTTTTTATGTCCATGATGGCGGCTCCGTTGGGAGAGGTGACGACCGCGATCGACTTGGGATATCGGGGTATCGGCTTCTTTGGGGCTGTGAATACCCCAAGAGCCGTCAGCTTTTCCTTGAGCTTTGCAAGGGCGAGATATTCGGCTCCCTCCCCTGCCGGAAGAAGCTGGGTAGTCACGATCTCGCAGCTGCCGTCGCGCTGATAGTAGTCGATACCGCCGTACGCGATCACCGACATTCCCTCGATAGGAAGAAATTTCAGCTTGGCGGCATTTTGCGAAAACATCACGCCCCGAAGCCCGGCATTCCCCTCTTTCAGACGGAAATAGAGGTGCCCCGAGCGGTCGGAACCGACGTCGGAAAGCTCGCCTTTAACAGCGATCCCCCGAAATTTCGGCTCGGTCTTAAGCTTTGCCGACAGCACGTTTGCGATTTGTGTTACGGTGTAAATTGCCATATTATACCTTCAATCCGCTCTTGAGAGCCGCATAAAGTGCGATACCGCAGGCGTTGTCGGAGGAGAACTCCGGCTCCGCAAAATATGCCTCAAAGCGCTCAAGTACGGCGTTTTTGATGATCTTGTTGCTCATGACCCCTCCTGCGTAGACAAGAGGCAGATCGCCCGATAATCCGAGCGCAGCCTCGGTCATCGCGATAAGGGAGGTCTCGATATATTTTATGCAGTAAAGCGCGATATCACACGCGGATTCGCCTTTTTTAAGCATTTCCCGACATTTATTTTCAAGACCCGAAAACGACGGGCAGCCGTCCTTGACCGCGGGTTTTATCTTAAAAATCCGATCGGACCGTTCGGCAAGCTTTTCAAGATCGGGTCCGCATGGGAACTTAAGCCCGAGCATCAGCCCTACCCTGTCCACCGCCTGACCTGCCTTTAGGTCAGATGACGAAAGCAGCTCCCGGCAGGTTATGATCTCGTCGGGGTCGGGGGTGCATAAGATGCAGTCGGTCGTGCCGCCGCTGAGGTGAAAGGCAATAAATGGGGAATTCCGATACAAAAGCTCCGTTTTTTTCGATGAATAAAGCGCCGCCAAGACGTGCCCGACCTGATGTGAGGTCTCATAAAGCGGTATCCCGAGGCTTTTCGATATCCCGTCCGCAAGGGTTTTACCCGCAAGGAAGCAGGGCATGTAGCTGCCCGGGAGATTTCTCGGTCTTGACGATACCGCACATGCGGAAAAATCACCCAAAGAAAGGACGTCGGGATATATCTCGGGAAGCTGACGCACATGATGAAAAAGCGCGTCCGACTGCCGAAGCCCCTTCTCCCCTTCTTTCACGGGAAGCAGCTTTTTGCGGCTTATCATATTCCCGGAAGAGGAAATATATGCCGCCGCCGAGGTGGTGTAGTTGCTGGTGTCAAATCCCAAAAAGTTACTCATTTTCGGGATTTTTCAGGCTCCTCGTGAATGCACCGAGGACGCCGTTCACAAATTTTACGTCGCTGTCCTGAGCATATGCCTTCACAAGTCCGACAGCCTCGTTGACTGCCGCGTTTGTCGGGATCACGTCGCCGCGGTAAAGTATCTCAAAAATCGCGAGCCGAAGAGCCGTGAGATTCACCCTCGGGATTCTTTGAACTTTTCTTTTCGGGGAAAATTTCTCGATGATCTTATCTATCTCGGGAAGCTTTTCGACCACCTCCGAGGCGGTTTTTTCGATCTCCTCGTCGCACTCGTACTCATAGTCCCTCTCATGCATCGTCACGAGCTCAGATACGGATTCATTGCGGAAGGTCTTTTCAAAGAGAAGCAAAAACTCGGCTTCCCGCTTTTCATGTCTTGTCATTTTTATCTCCAGTTTTACAAAATATGCCAACAGCCAAACGGCAAAAACCGTTCGGCTATTGGTTTATCAGGCGTTTTCAGAGGTATCGAAGTATACGTCGCTGACGGTGACGTCAACTTTTGCCACGGTGACGCCGGTCATCGACTGCACCGCAGACTTGACTCTTTCCTGAATCTGCTCGCTCACTGTGACGGAGTTGTACCCGCTTTTAATGACTATCGGAACGCTGAGCGCGCATACTCCTTCCGTCATCGAGACCCTGATGTCGCAGGGGTCTGACGGCGAGGAAAGAAGGCTCTTGATCCTAAAAGATTTGGACGGGATTTTGTATACGCCGTCGATCTCAAGCGCCGCGTTCTTTGCGATGGTGACTATTACGCTCTCGGAGACTCTGAGAGTGCCCTTTTTTCCGGTCTGGGAATTTTCCATATTTCATACTCCTTTTTACTTCCTTGCTGAAATGTGAAGGCTTCGCAATCCTTTATGCATTTATACGGTATAAGTATAACACATTCCGAAAAGAAATTCAACTACTTTACCTCAAAAATTCTGATATTTTCATTTTCAACCGAAGTCTCGTTCAGAAGTATGTCCTTGATCTCTGCCGCCTGCGACGCCGAAAGCCCGTCTGACTTGACTACGACGCTTGCGTTCTCGCCGTCGAGATATACGACGCAGTCCTCATATCCGCAGGCTAAGATGAGATTTTCCACCGTCGTCTCGCTCTCGATCAAAGATGAAAGATTGACTGCGTTCTCGGTGTAGGTCGCAAGTTCCTCATCGGTGATGTCCTGACCTTCAAGGACCATCTTTAAGGTCTCGACGGCTTCGTCGCGGGCTGAAAGCTTATCAAGCCTCGCCTGGGCGAAGTAATCCTCCGAGGAATAGCTGTCCAAAGACGTGCCGTTTACATACTGCACTTCGCCGTATGTATCGCTCAGATCAACGCCTTCCATGACCTCCGTGGTCGGGATTTTCTCGGTGCTGAGGCGGTAGTTCGCATAGACTGCGATTCCCAAAAGAAGCGTCAGCCCGGCAAGAATGATGTGTTTTTTGTTGATCCTCATGTTGAAGCTTTTGCGGAAATTTCTCATAAAATCCTCCTGTTATTCTGATTTGGTCACATAAACCTTGCTTGTGGGTATATTCAATACGGTAGATACCGCATTTACCACCTTTTCCTTTATCTGCGGTCTGTCGCCGCCCGAGCAGACGATCAGTACACCCGTGACTTCGGGTCGTCTGATCTCTTTTAAAAGCGCTTCTTTGGAGCCGATGATGACGGTCTCCGAGTCGCTTCTGCCGTCAGATTCGCTGATGTTTTCGGCATATATCTTCTCCTCGCTTCCCGACACCGTCACCATCACGCTGACTTTTCCCGTGCCTTCGATCTCGGAGACGATGAGCCGCAGTTTATCTTCAAGCTCCGAGGCGTAATCTGTTGCCTCGGGCTTTATGTCATCGACGGGAATATCCGGGATTCTGACGTCGTCGCCCGAGGGATTTTTTAAAAACAGCAGCAGCAAAACGCAGATTATGGCAGCCGCGGAATATATCAGCAGCCTCGGAGCGGGCTTCTCGCCGAGCTTCTTTTTTATCTCTTCAATCATTTATCCGTCCCCGTAAAAGTAATCTATCGGAATGTCTGCCACGTTCTCCCGTATCAGGGAGGATATCTTAGGCTCCTCCTCGCGGTAGGTCCGGTCTAAGGTAAGACTTGCCTTTGTAATAGATATGCGCCGCTGCCCGTCAATAGTCGCAGTCACCGAGATTTTTTTCGGGACTATCCCCCTCTCCGATAAAAGAGAGGATATATAGTCGGAAATCTTGTCCTCAAGTTCTTTTTTTATTAGGTCGTCGCGGCTTAAAAATGCACCGCCCGACAAATCCCCGAAATCAAAATCATCATAGGAAAAATCCGCGCCCGATATCACATGAGCAAGCGCCGCAACAGCTATGAGCGCGACTATCGTCCGCATTTCTCGGCGGTACCTATCGGGCGCAAGCATCGAAAGAGCCGTGTGGACGACCGAAAGCGCGCATACGGCAAGGGTTATCCCGGCGAGAGTTTTCATGTGAGGATCGTCCCTCCCAAAAGTATCAGCATTCCCGTCGCGACGGTGAGCATAAGCATGAAGAAGATAAGCACCGTCGAGAGGAAGGAAAAGACGTCGGCAAGACCGTACATCAGCCCGCAAAGCCGCTCTGCACCGGTCAGCCTGCATATCCACCCGCAGAGAATGAAGGCGGTTTTGTAGACAAGGGCTGAGATTATCGGCGAGAGCATAAACAGGCAGATTATGACAACTCCGAAGGCTCCGACAGCCGTTCTTATCGCACTCAGGCTCAGGCTGACGGTTCGGTAGGATTCCGATAAAGAGTATCCGATCACCGGTACAAAGCTTGAGACGGCGTACTTCCCGGCTCTGACGGCAAGCCCCTCGGCAGTCCTGCCGACGGCGCTCTGCAAGCCGATTATCCCCAAAAACATCGTCATCACAAAGCCTAAAAGCGTGGTCACGGCGTTTTTTATCGCCGATGTTATACCCGCAAGCTCGGGGCTTAAAGCCTGTGCCGCCGAGAGGACAAGCATCGAGCAGAGAAGAGGTCTTAAAATTCCTGATGCCGCAAGCGCCGCGGCTTCGCAGAAATATAAAAGTATCGCGTTGTAGGAAACGGCTGCCGAGAGATTTCCCGAAGCGGCTGCAATCGAGCCGAATATCGGGATATATGAGAGCATGAAGCCGCTTGCGCCTTTGACCGCTCCGACCCCGAGTGAAAAGGCTTCGACGGCTCTTCCGCTTAATGATATGAAGCATACGAGCACAAAGAGTTCCCCGTAGACCCCCGCCTTGAAGCTCAGAGTTTGGGAGACGGAACATATCGCGGCAAAGACGAGCACTGTCAGGATCATCGTCAAAGGTCCTCTCAGCGCCGACATGAAGAGCTTTTTTATATATGATACCGCCGACTGCGGATTCAGATTTTCTACGGTCTCGGGTTCATTAGGATCTATTCCGAGGTCTGAAAGATCATCTTTGACATCGTCAATATCTATCCCGCCCACGGAGCTGTAGATATCTTCACCCAAATCATCTTCCGCGTAAACGGTCACCGAAAAAGCGAGGGCAAGAAGGAGCGCCGAGAGGATCGTCAGGAGCTTTTTCATGCGTCTAAAACCGCCCTGCAAATCTCGATAAACTGCCGTATCAGCGGGAGCATGAGAAGCGATATCGCGACCCTTCCAGACATATCGACAGCCGAGGCAAGAGCCGTCTCCCCGCAGTCCCGGCAGGAAGCCGCGCAAAGCTCGCTTATGTAGCATATTCCCAAGGCTTTGAATGCGACGGACAGGCAGCCCGAGGGTATTCCCGCACCGCTTAAAAGCCCGTCGGCGCCCGAAAATACTCCGCTTATGCCGTCTATGGCGATAAAAGCGCAGAAGATTACCGCCGAGACCGATAAAACAGCCGCAAGATCGCGGTTTGTCGGCTGTATGACTTTTGCAAGGATCGCCGTTATCATGCATACCGCGGCGACTTTTACGATGTCCATCAGAAGCCGAACGCCGTTCTGACGGTGTCAAAGAGGTCGGATATCTCGTTTACAAGCATAACCATCACGATGACAAGCCCCGCTATGGTTATCATCAGCGCCTGCTCGTCCCTCTCGGCGCGCTTTAAAAGCTGGCTCAGCACGGCTACGATTATCCCGAGACCCGCTATCTGAAAAATCAGTGTTACGTCCATTTTTTCTCCTTAAATCATCATCACCGACGCCGCAAGCCCCGACAGCGCCCCGAGGGTGTAATAGAGCCTCTTCGTGCCCTGACAGCGCTTTTTCAGCTCCTCCGCTCTTGCTCTTAAATCGCTTCTCAAAAGCCGCAGCCGCTCGATCTGGCTGTCGCCGTCGCTTGAGCCCAAGATGTCTCCGCACAGGCTCATCAGCTTTGCGGATTCGGGATCATGTATAGTCTTGCAGGCGCTTTTCCACTGCTCCGGGAAATTGCCGGCAGTGATCTTTGAAAACTCCGGAAAGCCCGTCATAGCGCTCTTTGAGAGGGTGTAGACGTCGGCTGAGTCGTAGCATACAAGGGGTATCATCTTCGAGACCGCTTCCGCAAGCCTCTTCGGCTCGTCCGCTTCCTTTTCGCGGAGACGGTGAAGCTCGGCTGAGATCATGAATGTCGACAGGCTCAGAGCGCCGCAGAGATATATCCTAAACAATTTTTTCCACCTCCGCTTTTCTTTCATGATTTAACACCGCGGCATAGGAAAACGCTCCGCAGTCGTAGAGACTTTTGATGATCGGCTTTTTAAGAGCGTCTTCAAGATTTTCCGCGTGAACGGCTGAAATTATGCTTACCCCCGAGTGAAGCGCGAATTCAAGGGCTTTTAGGTCGCGCTCTGAACCTATCTCATCGACTATTACCGCAAGCGGACTCATCACCCGAACGGCTGTCTCGATCCCTTCGGCTTTCGGGTAGGAAAAGAATACGTCAGTTAAAATGCCGACGTCGTTTTGCGGTATACTTCCCGAGGCTGCCGAAATCTCGCCGCGCTCATCTATCAAAGATATTCTAAAACGCGAGCCGAGCTGGCGGGAGATGTCCCGCAAAAGAGTGGTCTTTCCGGAAGCCGGCGGACCTATCACCAAAAGTCCCTTGGGGCCGCTTTTAAAGCATGTATTGATCACTTCGTCGGCGCACCCTTTTATCTCCCTTGCGATACGAATATTTACAGAGCTTATGTATTTTACGCTCTCGACGCCTCCCGCTCCCGTGACGGCAGTGCCGCATATCCCGACCCGGCAGCCTCCTCTAACAGTCACCGAGCCGTTTAAAAGCTCTCGCTGATGGGTATGCAAAGAATAGTTGAACGCCGAGCGAAAGACCGATTCGATGTCCTCGGCTTCGGTCTTATAGTCTAAAACAGCGTCCCTGCGACCGATTGAAAGGGTCAGAGGTCGGTGTGAGCGAAGGCGTATCTCATCGATATCTTCAAGAGCTCCGAACGCCCTGACTGCCGAAGCGGCAGGCGCCGGCAAAAGCTCCAAAGCCTGTGTGATCTTGCTTTCCATTGAAATCTCCTTTTTTTGTAAATTATATTCCGGCTCGGACAACTTTATTACAGCCCGGTCTTTTTTGTGTTGATTCCTTTGATACCCCCGACCGAGCCGCAGATGATGATCGCAAGCGCCTTTTTTAAGATGTCAAAACTGAGCTCGGGGGCGGAAAAGATGATTGAAAAGACGCATAATATCATAAAGACCGCAAAGCCGCAGATAAGCCCTTGTATCAGACCTTTGGTTCGGCAGAGCTGAGTGGAAAAATATGCCGAGAAAAACGACGAAAGCCCGAGGATAAATATCCCGAAAAAGCTCATAACGGGGTCGGGAATATCCATAAACTGCTGTAGTAAAGACACCCCGATACATGCCGCCGAAAATACCCCGAAACCTCCCAAAAGACCTATTCTGACCGCTTTGAAAAATGGCATAAAAAATCCCCCGATACCGTTTTTATAAACGATATTCGGGGGATAAGCTTTTTAGAATCAGTCCTTCTCGATGGGCTCGTCTTTCTTGCCTTTTTTCTCCTCTTTGGCTGCTTTTGCCTTCTCGGCAGCGGCGTTTTTCTCCTCGGTCGCCGAGACATTCTGGGCGATCGCCCACTTCTTGATCCTCATCTTGCAGCGGTCGGAGCTGGTCTCGATGACGACCGTCTTCTCCTCGACCTTGACGATTATTCCGACGATCCCGCCGACCGTCTCGATCTCGTCGCCGACCTGCACGTTCTTGCGCATCTCCTCGTCGGCTTTTTCCTTCTTGCGCTGGGGTCTTATCATGATGAAGTAGAGGACGACGAGCATCAGCACCATGAAGATTAAGGTGTACATCGATCCTGCGGCGCTTGCTCCGGTCGGAGCGGCAGTCAGCAATACGGATTTAAACATAATTTACCTCCTATTTGTTCTTTATATACCTGTCGATAGCAGCGGCAGCCTGTTTTCCGGCGCCCATCGCCAAGATGACGGTTGCGGCTCCGGTGACGGCATCTCCTCCGGCATAAACTCCCTCTCGTGTCGTGAGCATGTCCTCGTTGACGACGAAGCAGCCGCGGCGGTTGGTCTCAAGTCCAGGAGTGGTTGATCTGATAAGCGGGTTGGGAGAGGTGCCGATAGCCATGATGACGCCGTCCACGGGAATTTCAAACTCGGAATCGGGTATCGGCTTTACTCCCCTTCTGCCGCTTTGATCGGGCTCGGTGAGTTCCATCTTTACGCACTTAATCGCCCTCACTCTGCCGTTTTCGTCGCCCAAAATCTCGACGGGGTTGGTGAGATATTTAAACTCTATCCCCTCTTCGCCCGCGTGATGGACTTCCTCCCGCCTTGCCGGCATTTCATCGGCTGAGCGGCGATAGACGATGTAAACCTTATCTGCGCCAAGTCTTAAAGCCGATCTTGCCGCGTCCATAGCGACGTTTCCGCCGCCTACAACGGCAATCGCACTGTTTTTGGAGATAGGCGTGTCGTATTCGTCCAGATAAGCCTTCATGAGGTTGGTTCTTGTCAGGTATTCATTAGCCGAGAAAACTCCGACAAGCGACTCGCCGGGGATATTCATGAAGTTCGGAAGCCCGGCGCCGGTGCCGATGAATACGGCTTCATAGCCCTGCTCAAAGAGCTCGTCCACAGAAAGAATCTTGCCTATTACCATATCCGTCTTTATATCCACTCCGAGAGCCTTCAAGCCGTCGATCTCGCGCTGCACGGTGGCTTTCGGGAGCCTGAACTCGGGAATACCGTACATTAAAACTCCGCCGGCGGTGTGAAACGCTTCAAAGATCGTGACCGAATATCCGAGCTTTGCAAGGTCTGACGCGCAGGAAAGTCCCGAGGGACCCGATCCCACGATGGCGACTTTGTGACCGTTCGGCTCCGGCTTTTCGGGGACTTGGGACTTGTCCGCCATGTAGTCGGCGCAAAATCTCTCAAGTCTGCCGATACCGACCGGCTCAGCCTTTATCCCCCGCACGCATTTCGATTCGCACTGGCTCTCCTGCGGGCAGACCCTGCCGCAGACGGCAGGCAGACCGTTTGTGGTCTTGATGATGTCGTACGCCTCGGAGATGCAGCCTTCGCGTATCTTTTCAATAAATTCGGGTATTCTCACGCCGACGGGGCAACCCGATACGCAGGGCTTGTTCTTGCAGTTTAAGCATCTCTGAGCCTCATTTAAGGCTTCCTCTTCGGTGTAGCAGGAGGTGACCTCCTTGAAATTGTGCGCCCTGACCTTCGGGTCCTGTTCATACGGGCGCGTTTTTTCGGGCTGCATGTTAGGCATTGGCAATTCCTCCCGTCAATCTGCAAATGTGCTCTCTGTCGTGGGCTTCGATATCCCTGTATGCGGAATTTCTCTTCATCAGCTCGTCAAAATCCACCTCGTGACCGTCAAAATCGGGTCCGTCAACACATGCGTATTTTATCTGACCGCCTACCCTTACCCGGCAGCCTCCGCACATTCCGGTGCCGTCGATCATTATCGGGTTTAAGGAGACGATGGTCTTGATGCCGTAGGGCTTTGTTACGGCGCAGACGAATTTCATCATCGGGACCGGACCTATCGCGATAACGCAGTCATACTTATTTCCCGCGTCGATGAGCTCCTGAAGCTTATTAGTGACGAAACCCTTCATGCCGTAGCTGCCGTCGTCCGTCGTGATGTAAAGATTTGTCGATACGGCGCGCATTTCATCTTCCAAAATAACGATGTCTTTGCTTCTGAATCCCGCGATGACGTCGACCTCCACGTCCGCTTTATAGAGCGCCTTGGCTTGGGGATATGCTATCGCGCAGCCTACACCTCCGCCTATGACCGCGACTTTTTTGGCTCCCTCGGGGATTTCGGTCGGAACGCCTAAAGGTCCCACAAGGTCCAAAATGCTGTCGCCTTCGTTTAGGTTGCCGAGCATGATCGTCGATCTCCCGACCTTTTGGAAGATGATGGTCACGCTGCCTTTTTCAACGTCGCAGTCGGCGATCGTGAGAGGAATCCTCTCCCCGAACTCGTCGATCCTGAAAATGACGAATTGCCCCGCCTTCGCCTTTTTGGCGATGAGAGGTGCGTAGAGCTCCATCAGTGTCACCTGAGAGTTGAGCTCCCGCTTCTTAAGGATTTTATACAATTTATTTTCTCCTGCCTTTCTGACATTTGTCGCAAAATTTAATTAACGCTGTAAATAATCCCGGACCGCTTCGACTATTGCCCCGGCAAGACCGGATTGATGGGTGGGATTGTTCATCGCCATCGCCTCGTCGTAGTCGGTGACGAATCCGCACTCGACAAGAATTGAGGCAAACTCCTGCTCGAGCGTGACGGCAAAGTAGTTGTACTTGGCGCCTCTGTCGCGGTTTTTGCCGTCGCCGTAGACGTTTTGCTCGTAGTAGCTCGCCATCCTCCTCGATACGGCTGCCGCAAGCGGCTGGCTGAACGGCGTGAAGTAATACGCCTCGACCCCTCGGACCCCCTCGCCCTTTTCCACAGAGTTGCAGTGGACGGCGATGTAGATATCCGGGTCGTAGTGGCTTCTTGCGTAGCTTGAGCGGTCGTAGACGCTGATGTATGTCGTGTCGGAGGGAAGCATATAGACGTTTGCTCCGGCATTTCTTAGCTGAGAAGTCAGCTCTTTTGCGATCGCGAGGTTGATATCCGCCTCGACTACATGTCCCACGGCTCCCGGGTCAACCGAAGTCGCGCTGGTGTTGTAGCCGTGACCGGGGTCGATGGCGATCGTCACACCGGACAGCGACGTCGGACAGCCGTTGAAGGTGATGGTGAGCCCGCCGTTTCCGTCGTAGCTCGACTTGTAACCCATGAACACGCCGGGTCTTGAAAGCCTTAATCTAAGCTGATATTTCTGTTCGCCGTTGACGGTGACGGTGTTCCACTCGCCGGAGTTGAATATGCAGTCTCCCGAGAAGTAAGGCGTGCCGGAGTAGGAAGTCAGGTGATCGAACGTGATCAGAACATATTCCGGCTTGAAGCTGCTTACAAGATAATCGCCCTTGTTCGGATTTTCATAGCTTAAAGAATCATAGGAGACCGTGAACGGCGTCTGATATCCCAGCTGCAAGCTCAGGACCGTGTCGCCTCCGCTTGTGTACGCGCCGTTAAAGACCGCGGTGTTGTCGATGAACGTGTAGCCGTCGATGAGCTCGCATGCGTCGGCTCTTATTCTGAGACCCGACTGTGTGAGATAGTAGTCGTAGCTTCTTGTCACGCCTTCGGACTGGGTATTGTAGGTGACGGTGTTGACATACAGATCAACCGTACCCGCCGGCAGACGCGGGCTCGTCGGGTTTGCGATGTTATCCGTAGTGTAGTAATCATATGTTAAAGTATTGTCATGCTTGATCCTCACGAGCTGAGCCGCCTCGGCTGTTACGGGTATCGCGTTGACGATGACCTGAGCCGCGGTCTCCGATTCCTTGCTGAATTCGTCGTAAGAGCCGGAGATCGTGATGTTTCCGAGGTCCTGCTCCTCGCCGACGATTCCCTCGGGAGCCTCGAAGTAGCCGGTGAAGTGGGTGTAATATGTGTTCGCGTCGAGGTCGTCAGCCCTGATCTCCTCCTCTTGGAGGGTGATGGTGTCGCCGTTTAAGGAAGCCCTGACCTTCGAGCCCTTGTAGGCGATGACGTCTACCGCGATCCTCGATTCGCCTTCGACATACATTACCGTGCCTGCTTCCGGAAGGACGCTTCTTAAGACGTCGACTTTTCTTGTGATGCGGTATGTGACCTTATCCGCCTTGTTGCGGAATGTGAAGGTGTTGAGACCGACGTCGAGGTCCTCGACGAAGTAGAAGTTTCCGGCTTCGTTGAGTTTTAATTCCTCATCATTATAATAGACGGGGAAGTTGGGATCAAAAGTACCCTGGAAAATCTGCGTGGGCTCATATGTCACGAACTCGCGCTTGTCGGGAAGGACCATCTTAAGGTTTGAATAGAGACCGTTTACGTCGATCTTGCCGTCGTAATATTTCATCAGCGCGTCGGTGGAGACGCGGTTGCTGCCGAGCTGTTCATAGCTTTCAAATACGCTTCCGCGGTATTTTGAAAGCTTCTCGCTTTCGATGACCTGCTTTACGAGCTGATCTACAGCCCAGCTTCGATCAGATGAACTCACGCGGGAATTAGCGTGCTTGATAAACATCGGGATATCCGCCTCTTCGGCAAGGTCGTTCCACCATGACGATACCTCTTTGAAACCGAGGCTGGAGCTTTCAAGTCCGCCGTAGCAATATACCACCATGAAATCGGCAAGCCCGCCGAGGATATATCCCCTTGTGTCGGCGCTTCCGTCTTTATATGCCTCGAAATCGTCGTCGGTGTCGGAGCCTCGCTCATCGGAGGAGTCGTTGAGCCACATATTGTCTATCGCGATCCCGACCGCGACGGAGGAGCTTGTAGCCCTGATGGCGTCGGATACAAGCCCGAAGAGATATGCATTATTTTCCAAAAGCCAATTTTCATACCCTATCCCCGAGCCGGAAGAGCGGTATATTGAATAGCTCTCCTCCCCGGCTTCCGAGTAGTAATCCTCCAAAATAATGCCGTCGATAAGGTATTTACTGGTTATTCTGTGGACGCAGTAGGCAAGATAATCGATCTTGTCCCCCAAAGACGTGTAGGAACTGTTTCGCAGAGCCGCGTTCACATCAAAAGTTATGTATATAAAGAAGTGCCTTGCGACCGCGGAATCAAGCAGCATATTGAGGGGTGAGCCTCTTGTGTATATCTGCTCGTCGATCTCGTAGTAGGTCACTCCGTCGCATTCGGTGTCGATGATGACGGTGTTGAAGCCGTATCCTTCAAAATCGTCAAGTATTTTATCTATCTCCTTCTGCGTGTCCTCGGCTTCCTGCGCAGGGTCGGCAAAGATATCCCGACCGATCGTTATCACGGAGGATTTCATGCTGTCCGGAAACGCCAAAAAGCCCTCATCCGGGGCGATCGGTGCAGATTCGCTTTCCTCCGCAAAAAGTGTCAGGTCCGAATACTCGCTCATGGGCGCGATAATCATCAGCGTAGCCAAGAGGAGTGATAGAAATTTTTTCATCTTATCTCCACATCTTTAAAATTGCTTTACGGAATCCGAAAGAGCCGCAGTCTCCTTCTCCATGAGCTTCGGAGACGAACTCGCCGAGCCGAAAAGCGAGCCGCTTCGGTAATATGCGACTCCGTCATATCCCGAGGATTTTGAATAATCCGTCTCGTCTGAAAGTATGCGGCCCGAGCTCCATTCGGTGTTCACGCCGACTTTATACGCCGCAATCCCGCAGATAAGCTTTATGCCGCCGTAGGTGACGGTGTCCTTCCACTGCTTTATCGCGGTATCAAAGGACAGTTTGTCATTGAATCCGTAGTAAATTTGGGGGACGACGTAATCAAGATATCCCGGCTGAGAGCACCACAGCGCGACGTCGGCATACAGAGAATCCCGGTTATTTTCAAGATTTCCCTGCGGCGATACCCCGAACAGGACCGTGCCGTTGCAGGCTTTGACGGTGGAATATATTTCCTTTACAAGTGAACTAACTACCGATCTTCGCCATGAAGCCCGATCCTTCTCGCCCGAGGCTTCAAAGGCGGTCTTGTCAAAAGATGATGAAGTCGTCGGGTAGAAGTAGTCGTCTATATGAATGCCGTCTACGTTGTAGTTTGAGACGATCTCGCTTATACCTGCGCAGATAAGCGCCCGTACGGCTGGATATGCGGGACTCAGCCAGTAGTAGTCGGTAGAGCGGTCATATACCAAAAACGTGCCGTTTGTGGCGTCTGAATCATACCACTGCTTTAAAATGCAGCTGCTGTCGATCTCTTCAAATCTATCATCGGAGGTCGTTCTCATAGGGTTGACCCAAGCGTGAAAGCTCAGCCCCCGGGAGTGCGCCTCATCGATCATGATCTTTAACGGATCATAGGGGGGCATGACCCCCGCACGGTCGGCATAGGAGGCGGCAAACGGGAAGATCGAGGAGTAATAATATGCGTCGCCGAATGCACGAACATGCACATAAACCGTGTTGCAGCCGAGAGAAATTATTTTATCATACTCGGAGGCTATCCTCTGCCGGAAAGCGCTTTCCGAGGCGTTTTTTATCATCTCGTCGATGTCGAGATAGGCAAGCCAGACAGCCTTCTGGACCGGGTAATTCAGAGCCGTATAGCCGTTTGGCGAGATGAGAACGTCCATCGGCTCCGGCTCGGTGACGTCCTCCGTCTCCTCGGGTTCTGTGGTGGTAACTGTAGTGGTTGCAGATGTCGTGGCGGCTGTCGTGGTGACGGTGGTCGCCTCGGTAGCAGTGGTCACGGGTTCGGTGGTCGTGACGGTGGTGGCGGGAGGTTCGGTGGATTCTGTCGGCTCCGTAACAGGGGGCTCCGAGGTATCCGATACCGTGCTCAGGTACTTGCCGTTGATGTACGCCTCTTCGCCTTTATATATGACCCTGACCCAGCCGTTTGCCAAAAGCCCGGTGATCTCGATCTTGTCGCCTTTGTCAAGATGACCCGCCCTGTCGCTGTCGGGGTCGGGAAGCTTGCGGACATTGACATCGCTGACGGCTTTCATGAAGCCTGAAGCGGGACTGATCGACGGGGCGTCATCGGATTCCGCAGCGGTCTCGGTGATATCCGCCTCGGTCTCGGGGGGATCGGTTTTATAAATCCTCGCGGTAGTGGTCTCGGGAGGCTGAGTGACAGAAGGCAGGAAAAGCTCGGTGGAAAGGGTTTCTTCGGACGGCGATGATGTCTCGGAAGAATCGGCGCCGAAGGTCTCGATGATGACCGACGGCGGCACCGATTCGGAAGCGATCGGCTCCTCATACCTCTCGGCACAGGAGCATAGCAGAGACAGTATCAAAACCGCTGAAAGAAATCTTCTAAAGCCTTTCACCTTCACGCCTCCTCGGAATAATATCCTATTAAGTATATCACATTCCGGGGAGGAATTCAAGTGTAAATTGTCAAAAGGTAAAAATTTAATATTTATTTTTGTATCAGCTTCACAAACTGCTTCTTGCCCTTTCTAAGGATAACGCCGCCGCCGATCTTTACGATATGCATGACGTCGCCGATTTTTTCATCGTCAACGCTCACTCCTCCCTGCTGGACAAGCCTTCTTGCCTCGCCTTTTGAGGGAGCAAGAGCCGCCTTTACAAGAGCGTCCAAAATGCCGATCTCGGGGGTATCTACCTCTACCGTCGGCATGTTCTCGCTCGAACCGGAGCCGCCGAATACGCTTCTTGCGGCTTCCAAAGCCTTGTTTGCCTCGTCTTCGCCGTGGACGAGCTTGGTGAGTTCATATGCTAAGATTTCCTTGGCTTTGTTGAGCTGGGAGCCCTCCCATTTTTCCATTTCGTGAATTTCAGACATCGGCAGGAAGGTCAGCATCTTGATGCACTTGATGACGTCAGCATCGCCTACATTTCTCCAATACTGGAAGAAATCATAGGGAGATGTCTTGTCGGGATCGAGCCAGACAGCGTTGCCGGCGGTCTTGCCCATTTTCATGCCGTTCGAGTCGGTGAGGAGCGTTATCGTCATCGCAGAAGCGTCCTTGCCTAACTTTCTGCGGATAAGCTCGGTGCCGCCCAGCATGTTCGACCACTGGTCGTCGCCGCCGAACTGGAGGTTGCAGTCGTAGTTTTTAAAGAGATAGTAGAAGTCGTAGGACTGCATGATCATGTAGTTGAATTCGAGGAAGGACAAGCCCTTTTCCATGCGCTGCTTGTAGCACTCTGCCCGAAGCATGTTATTGACCGAGAAACATGCTCCGACTTCCCTTAAAAGATCGACATAGTTGAGATTAAGCAGCCAGTCGGCGTTGTTTACCATCATCGCCTTGCCTTCGCCGAATTCGATGAAGCGGGACATCTGCTTTTTGAAGCATTCGGCGTTGTGGTCGATGTCCTCGCGGGTCAGCATCTTCCGCATATCGGAACGCCCCGAGGGGTCGCCGATCATCGTCGTGCCGCCGCCGATAAGCGCGATGGGCTTGTTACCTGCCATCTGGAGCCTTTTCATGAGCGTTAAAGCCATGAAATGACCTGCGGTAAGGCTGTCTGCGGTGCAGTCAAAGCCGATATAGAACGTCGCCTTGCCGGAGTTGATGAGATCGCGGATAAGCGCCTCGTCCGTCACCTGAGCTATCAGCCCGCGTTCTTTGAGTTCTTCGTAAATTCCCATTTTTTATTCTCCTTAATATCAAAATAAAAGCCCCCCGGAAATATCCGGAGGGCGAATTATCGCGGTACCACCTCTGTTCACGGGCATGATATACCCGCCTCAGAGCACTGTAACGTGTGCTAAGCGCGCGTTCCTAATCATCAGAAAAATTTTCAGAACGCGGACTCGGGGATGTACTTCGCCTTTGGCTCAACGCTTTCTCACACCTGCCGAAAGCTCTCTTTGGTTCTTTTGCGAAAGGTTACTCTTCCCGTCAATGTCTTTGAAATATTGGGTTTTCGGTATTATATCACAATAAACCGCGCGTGTCAAGAGGTTTTTATCAGTTGAACATAGCCTCGATGTCGGAAAGAGGCGTGCCGTCGTAGCTTGTGAGGGTGACGTTGAGGCAGACGTTGTCTTTGACCGCTATGTAGCAGCCCTGAACGAAGGTCACTCCGCTGTAGTCGGCGGTTGCGGTGAGCTTATGGAATTCGATGCCCGAGAGGGTGACGGTGGAATGCTCCGAGAAGGAGTAATTTGCGCCGATGGAAGCGCCCATCTCGAGAATTTCAGCCTCGGATTCGTCCAAGACCTCGTCAAAATCTACGTCGTCGGAATCCCCGACTATCTGTATCATGACGTTGACGTTGTTGGCGGTAACCTGATCCATCGCCATCATATCATAGATGGAAGCGGTGACGTCGGCGTCGGACCCGGACTGATCCAAAATTTCCTGAGTGGTGCCGGTGATCTCCTCGATCTCGTCTTCGGACATGAAGTACCAGTCGCCGGAAGCGGTGAATTTAAGCCCGGTATAGGCGTTGGTGTAGACGTTTCCGTCCACCGAGCCCTTGATCTCGTCGGCTGTGGGAAGGGGTGCCGAGCCGCATGCGGACAGCAGGGACATCGCCATCATGAGCGCAAGAGCCAAGGTTAAAAGCTTTTTCATAAATTTTACCTCCGTAAATTTGATTGCGAGAATATGATAGCACAAATGAAAGAATTTGTCAACTGCGGGGGTGGGCTCGCTTCGCTCGGCTTTATGGGGACAACCCCTGCGGGGTTTCCCGCAGACGCGGGGTTTTGTCCAAGAGCACGAGCAATCTTGCGTTTTTGATTGCGAAGTGCGATTGGTTACAAAACCGGCTTCTGCTGACCCCTTTCCCATTTCCCCCTCCCCAACCCCTCCCCCGGTGGGGAGTGTAGTGCTATCCTAAAATCGTACACGTAGGGGGTAGATTTTGTACAGAAAATGGTATAATATAAGACAGGAAAAAATCATCTTCCGCACAAGTAATTCACAAATGTGAACAGGAGGTTCAAAATGAAGTACACCAAAGAACAAAGATTGGACATCGGGCGTAAGCTCTATGTAGGTGAAATCACTCGCCGTAAGGCGGCAGAAATCTATGACATCAGCGAGCAAACAGCGCGAGACTATATGAGACTGTATCGCGATGTCAATCAGCTTCCGCCAAAACAGGCAGCAAAGCATTCGATTGCAGCGCCATCATTTCAGACGCCGCCAGCAGCAATGGAAGAACTGGAATCCATGACAAAGGAGCAGCTTATCCAAGAGATTGTAAAAGCTCGGATAACAGAGGCCCGGCTAAAAAAAGGATACGAGGTGAAGGGGGATGGTACGGTAATTCTGTACGGCAAAACGAATACCAAGTGATTATGGAGCTGTCCGGAGATTTCCCAGTAAAGTTGATATGTGAAACGATGGACATACATCGTAGCAGCTTCTACAGTTGGAAAAAGCGGCTTTCAAATCCCTCGGACAGAACAAAAGCATTTATTAGCAAGATCATGCTGTTTCAGGAGTATCATCTTAAATATCCGTCACACGGATATCGTTGGCTGAACGCTAAAATACGGCTTGATACCGGGATTGCCCTTTCCAATCCATACGCTTATAAATGCTGTAAAACGGCAGGAATCAAGAGCACGGCAAAGCATTATAAGTACAAAAAACCGGGCGAGCCTTATCGCATATTTCCGAATCTTTTGCTGTCTGAGATGCAGATCGACAAGCCGTTACAATGCATAGTCAGCGATATGACTGCGTTTTATGTGAAGGGTGTCTACTACGAGCTTACTTTGTATATGGACTTGTGGAACAATGAGATTGTATGCCATTCTCTTTCATCAAAACGTGGGGATCGTATGACTTACATAAGCGGGTTGGAGGATCTAATTGAGCTCAAAAAGCAGCATCCCGAATACAAAATGATTCTTCATTCAGACCAAGGCTCCGTGTATTCGTCCAAAGCGTTTAACGAGCTTTTGCCGATGTACGGAATAACCCGCTCAATGTCACGGGCAGGCACGCCGACAGACAACGCGGCGATGGAGGCTATCAACGGGTGGATCAAAGCAGAGCTGTTCACAGACCTTCATGTAACCGGCGAAAAGCCTGTGCAAAGCGAGATAGACGATTACATTACATTCTTCAACGAACAGCGTCCTGCGTATTCATTGGGCTATCTGACGCCGAAGCAGTTTAGGGAGTCTAATTTAGCAGGGGGTGGTGTATAATTCACAATTTTCTTATTATGATTTTTTGAAATTTGTGTACGATTTTTGTTGACTAGTGCACCTCTCCCCCGAACATCCTCCCCCTTTTTAGGGGGAGGATGTTCGCACAAATACAAGTCTGCACAAGAGTAAACCAGGGGTGGGGGTCGGCTTAAAATAGCATGAGTTCATTTTCCGGCGGGAAAATGAACGAATACCTTTTTACAATGAGTAGGGGAGGGCGGGGATTACAATTTTATATTTAAGTCGTTGTTTATTTCATTCCGACGCTGCTACTATGTTGGGGACAACCCCTGCGGGGTTTTCCCCGTGCCCCTTTCCGAGCTTTCCCCCTCCCCAACCCCGCCCCAGTGGGGAGGGGCTACCCTCACCCCCAGCCCCCTCTCCCAAGGGAGAGGGGGCATTTGAGCCTCGCTTCGCTCGGCTCCGTGGGGCACCCCTGCGGGGTTCCCCACACCCCTCCGGTTTCGGGCGACTTCGTCGCCCTCTTTTGAACGATAAAAGCAAAAAGGACAGCTCTTGCTGTCCTTTTTGCGGGGATTTCGCGCTCTGCGGAGCGCGACCAAGGGCTCCGCCCTTGGATTCCGCAAGCCCTTTAAAAGGGCTTGATCCTAAATTTGACTTGTCTCGACTAAGGCTGGGTGCAGAATCTACCCTCTGACCTCTGCCTTCTATCCTTTGATTACACGCTCGACTTGATGCGATTTATCGCACCCTTTTCAAGTCTCGACACCTGCGCCTGCGATATCCCGATCGTTTTCGCTACCTCGACCTGCGTTTTACCCCGGTAAAACCTAAGATACAGTATATTTTTCTCGCGCTCCGAGAGGTTCTTGATCGCCTCTCTTATCATCATCTCGTCTATCCAATTCTCGTCCGACGACTTGTCGCCTAATTGGTCGAGCATGTACAAAACATCCCCCGAATTTGAATAGACCGGCTCATATATCGAGATCGGCTCGCTGACCGATTCAAGCGCAAAGACCACTTCCGACTTCGGCACGCCCAATACCTTCGCGATCTCCTGCGCCGTCGGCTCCTTTTCGGAACCACGTTGGAGCTGCTCTCTGACCTGCATCGCCCGGTATGCAAGGTCTCTTGTCGATCGGCTGACCCGGATAGCGTTGTTGTCGCGAAGATATCGCCGCAGCTCACCGCTTATCATCGGGACCGCGTAGGTCGAGAACTTGACGTCTAAAGATAAATCAAAATTATCTATCGCCTTTATGAGACCCACAACCCCGACCTGAAAAAGATCGTCGGGCTGGGAACCCCTCCCCATAAACTTCTGGATCACGCTCAGAACGAGCCGCAGATTGCCTTCTATAAGCTCGTCTCGGGCGGATTTGTCCCCCGAACGGGCTTTTTTCAAAAGCTCCATCTTCTCCTCTTCCGTGAGAAGTTTGAGTTTTGATGTATTTACCCCGCTGATCTCGACCTTCTGATACTGCATGGCAACATTATCTCCCCGACTTGGTTTGTAAGATAATTATTGCCTGCCTTTGTCCGCGATATGCAAATATCAGGAAGCCATTATATGGAAAATATCAGCAGATCGCTTCCAACTCCTTTTTGAGGTCGCGAAGTATTCGCTTTTCGAGCCTTGAGATGTAGCTCTGTGAGATGCCGATGATGTCGGCGACTTCTTTTTGGGTCATTTCCTTGCCGCCTAAGAGCCCGAAGCGCATCTCCATGATAAACCTCTCACGCTGACCGAGCCGCTTTATGGCGTCAAGGATCACGGTCTGCTCCGCTTCACTCTCGATCCTGCTGCCGACGTCGTCCTCATCGGAACCCAAGACGTCGGAAAGAAGCAGCTCGTTGCCGTCCCAATCGGTATTTAAAGGCTCGTCTATCGATATCTCGTTGCGCTGCTGGCTGGTCTTTCTTAAGTACATTAAAATCTCGTTTTCGATGCAGCGGCTGGCATATGTCGCGAGCTTGATGTTCTTTTCGGGGTTAAAGGTGTTGACGGCTTTTATGAGACCGATAGTGCCGATCGAGACGAGGTCCTCGGTGCCGATTCCGGTGGATTCAAATTTTTTGGATATGTAGACGACGAGCCGAAGATTGTGGGTAATGAGGGTCTCCCGGGCTTTTTTGGGATCGGTTTTAAGCTGCTCGAAGGCGAGCTTTTCCTCCTCCGGCTCAAGCGGCGGCGGAAGCGATTCCGGTCCGTTTACATAATAAACTCCGTCCTGCGAAAGCCGCAGCAGAAGGCGTTTCAGCTTTTCAAAAAGTCCCATGATTATTCTCCTCTCATTTATAAAGAACCGCAGGGTTGAATACCGCGTGTTTTGAGCCTTTAGGATCGGCAGAGGCTACAAGAGCCGAAATCTCCTCCGGCTCCTTTCCCTCGGGAGTTATGGTGATCTCGTCGGGTCGGTAGGCATATAAGATACCCTCGCCGCTTATCGTTTTATAGGGAACCACCCGAAGATGTCTGCCGCCCTCAATGTCGATTCCGGTGCAGATGACGACCGGTAGACCTGAAAAGAGGTCTCTGGCAGTGTTTCCGGTGTCTGCTGATGCGTCAAGTGAAAATGCTTTACAGCCAATTCTGAAGTTGAGCCTGTAGCGGCTGTTTATATTGAGATTTTTTTCAAATATTTTAGAGCCGACCGAGACGATGACATAGATGATTGCGGTGGAGATTATCAGTGTCAGAGGGGTGATGTCGATGTAGATAAACCCGCATGAGAGCGCTATTTGCGGCATTTTCAGGATACGGCATATAAGATTCATCGCGCCGCCGAGGAAGAGGCTCATCGCAAAAAATATCAGCGATAAACAGGACAGTTTTTTGATACCCGAGCCGCGGAAGGCAAGCCAAATTATAAGCGGGCAGGAGAGCATCTTCAATACAAATGATGTAAAGGAAAGAAGCTTTACAGCGCTTGGGATAAGGATCATCAGCGAGCTGAGTCCTCCCGCAAAAGAAGCCCAAGCGCAGCGGGAAGGTCTGAGAGTTTTTTTGGCGATCATCGCCGTAAGGCTGAGTAAAATCCAGCTTAAATATGTATTCAAAATCACGAGGACGTCGAGATAGATTTCCATTCGCTTCACCCAAAGACAAGTTTACTACCCCGAATGCGGGAATGTTGTCGAAAGGAATCCGGGCATAAAAAATACCGGAGGGAGGCTCCGGTGGGGGGATATGGGTTGGGTGCGGGAGGAGGGATCCGGGCGAAGCCCGTCCGCGAAGCGGACGGCAGCCGCCGAAGGCGGCTGCCAGCCGATCTTCGATCGGCTGGGGCTTCGCCCGATAGTCCCCTCCCCTGCAAAGGTCGCTGAGAGATTACTTTATGAAAGCAGAAAAGCCCTTGTATGCCATGTAGACGTCCAGTTTTGCGGTAAGCTCATAGGGCGCGTGCATGCAAAGCACCGGCACGCCGATGTCCACAACGTCCATGCCGAGCTCCGCGATATAGCAGGCGACGGTTCCGCCTCCGCCGAGGTCAACCCTTCCGAGCTCGCCCGTCTGCCAGATGACGCCGTTGGAATCAAAAACATTCCTGACATACCCGACAAACTCCGCGTTGGCGTCGTTGCAGCCGCTCTTTCCGCGGGAGCCGGTGTATTTGCACATCGCAACGCCCTGATTGCAGCAGCTGAAATTGCGCTGATCGGCGACTTCCGGGAAGGTCGGATCAAAGCCTGCGGTGACGTCTGCCGAGAGGCACTTGGAGTTCGTGATGACCGTATAATCCGGGACGTCAGCCATGTCTGCAAGCATAGAGATGAAGTTTTTAAGATATGCGGCGCGCAGACCGGTATTTCCGGTCGAACCGATCTCTTCCTTGTCGGTGAGGACGGCGATCGCAGTGTACTCGGGGTTATCGCAATCCAAAATCGCCTCAAGAGCGGGATATGCGCAGACGCGGTCGTCCTGACCGTAAGCGCCGATGAGACCGCAGTCGAGACCGACATTTCTTGCCTTGAAGGCGGGCACCATCTCAAGCTCAGCCGAGAGAAAATCTTCCTCGACGACGCCGTATTTCTCGTTTAAAATCCGCATGATGTTGAGCTTGACCTTCTCGGAGACTTCGTCGTCCTTAAAGGGTCGGCTGCCGATCACGACATTCAGCTCCTCGCCCTTGATGCCTTCGCCGAGCGATCTCTTGGACTGCTCCTGCGCAAGGTGGGGAAGAAGATCGGTGATGACAAAGACGGGATCGTTATCGTCCTCGCCGATGTTGACGGTGACCGTTGTTCCGTCGGATTTGCAGATCACGCCGTGAAGTGCAAGCGGGATCGTCACCCACTGATACTTGCGGATTCCGCCGTAGTAATGCGTCTTCAAAAGCGCAAGATCGCTTGACTCATAGAGCGGGTGCTGCTTTAAATCGAGCCTCGGCGAGTCGATGTGCGCCGCCAATACCCTTGTACCGTTTTCGAGGGGCTGGGTACCGATCACACAGAAGATCACACTCTTTCCGCGGTTGCTGTAGTAGATTTTGTCTCCCGCGGAATAATTTGCCTTGGGATCAAAGGGCATGAAGCCGTTTGCCTCGGCAAGGGCGATGGCGGAGGTGACCGCCTCGCGCTCGGTCTTTGAGTCGTCGAGGAAGCGCATATAGCCCTCGCAGAAGGCGTCAGCCTCGGCGATCTCCTCGTCGGACAGTTTCAAAAGCCCGCTTTTGCGCTTTGAAAGAAGCTTTTCCTCAAGCGTTTTGCCGATTGATTTCTCATCTTTTGACATTTTTATCAATTCCTTTCTATATCCATTTGGTATAATCCAAAATGTTTTGCAATCAGATTACAGACTTCTTCTCTGGTATCTTCACCGCCGTCTTCCCTCACCACCGTGAAAAATCCGCTGTCGGCTAATTCATCATAATGCTTTTTACTGTTTATCAGTGCAAGCCCGCGGCGGTAATTATCCATAACGGCTTCGGGGTCGTCGCAGCTCCTGATGACATTCAACAAAAACTGCTTTTCGGGATCGTCGCGCTCAAAGAACCGCTCAACGCTCATAGCCTGCGGACAGAGCATTATGCAAACATGATTATAATCGGATATTTCCTTCAGCAAATCGACCGGAATGTTGGTGTCCACGATAACTTTCCTGTCTTTTGATACCGATATAAGCTCTGCGACTTCAAATTCCGCGGCTTCCCTGCTCACGCTGAAAGCCCATCGCTCATATTCCTCGGGAGATCGGCTTACAAAATCCTTCCAATCCGTAAGATTATTGAGATAGTAGATATCCGGCTGAAAGTCGGGAGAAGCCACATTATCGGACACTTTGCTGTGATAATTTTCTCCGCAGAAGATCATGTCATATCTTTCGGCAAGCATCTTTACCGTCGTCGATTTGCCGGCGTAGGCTGTGCCGGTGATAAAGTATACGTTTTTCAGATAATGTTTAAGTATGTTATTTGAAATATTCAATATATGCACCTCCCCAAAAGGTTACTCGCTCTTTTTATAGTGCTCATATGCCCTTAAAATCTTTGAGACATAGTGCGCGGTGTTTTTGCCGCTGATGTCGGAGATATCGACGTTTTGCGGGTCCACAAGTCCCGATTCTATCCACTCGTCGACCTTTCCCATGCCCGCGTGATATGCGGCTGCCGTCAGCTCCACGCTTTTGTATCTGTCATAGAGATAGCCGACCATGTAGCTCCCGAACATCACCGCGTACTCCGGGTCGTAGAGGTCCTCATAATCAAGATCGTCGCGACCCAATTTCCACGCGACCCAGTCGAAGCTGTCCTCGATCATCTGCATAAGCCCTATCGCTCCGACGTCCGAAACAGCCGACGGATTGAAGTTTGACTCGACTTTTATGACGGCGTAGACGAGCGCCGGATCGACATTGAATTCATCGGAATATTTTTCCACATATTCCTCAAAATCCGTCTGATAGATGTATTCCGCAGCCTTGTCGGGCATGTAAAATATCAAAAACCAACCTGCTATGAGAACGAAAATCATCAGCAAAATCAGCGCTCTGAACCTTTTAGACATCAAATTTCTCCCTGAGCGTTTTTGCAAGATTTGTAACTTTTTCGGTAAATTCCTCCACTCCCCCGTCGTTCACCAAAACGGCGTCGGATCGGTCGTAGAAAAATTTTTCGGAATATTGGCTCGAAAGCCTCGACTGCGCAAATTCGACCGGTATCCCGTCGCGCTCCAAAATCCTCTTGATTTTTAAATCCAAAGGCGCAATCACGCTGACGATATACTCGCAAACGCCGCTCATTCCGCTCTCAAAGAGGGTCGGCGCGTCGAGGATCACGAGCTTTTCACCGGATTTTTCGAGGGTATCGATCTCCTTGAAAATCTCCTTTTTTATCAGCGGGAAGATGATCTCGCCGTAACGTCTGAGCTTTTCGCGATCGTTAAATACAAGATTTCCGAATTCGCGGCGTTTAAGCCCGTTTTCATCGGTATAGCCCGGGAAGTCGGCATCGACGGCTTCAAGAAAATCCGGAAATTCCGAGACTTTTCGGGAGATTCCGTCGCAGTCTATCACCGGGATATTCAAGCTTCGGAAGATATTTGAAGCCGTGGATTTTCCGGCTCCGCTCTGACCCGTCAACCCGATTATAGCAATTTTATTCTCCATTTTCTGCCTCTACAATGTTGAACCCGGCTGAGCGCAGGATTCTGTTATAAACCGCAAGACCCATTCCCGAGGCGTCGGGGCAGCGCGCATAGACCGTCTCGGCGCCCTTTGCGTCAAGATTTCTGAGCGCTTCAAAAAGCCTGTGAGCCTGCTCCTTAGCGGTGCTGCCGTAGGTTAGATAATGAATGCCGGGTATGCGCTCGCTCTTGTCAAACAAAAGGCAAAAGTCGCGCTCTTTGGCGTGTCTGCGGACATATTCCCGATATGCCTCAAGACTTCCCGCGACGATTATCACCTTCGCCTTGGGAGCGTAGTGCTTGTATTTCATGCCGGGGGAACGGACCTTTGCGCCCTCCGGGAGTTCACTGAGTACCCCCGGGTCCACGGTCACGTTTTTTATGACCTGCTCAAGCATTTCCTTGGTTACGGCACCCGGTCTTAAAATCCTCGCGCAGCCGTTATTCAAAGAAACTACCGTCGATTCCACGCCGAATTCACAGCTTCCGCCGTTTATGATCATCGGCACCCGACCGTTCATGTCTTCATAAACCCTTTTAAAGGTCGTTGGGGAAGGGCTTCCCGATAAATTCGCCGAAGGAGCCGCGATCGGAACCCCGGAAAGCTCTATCAGCCTCTTTGCGGCGGGATGGGAGGGAAAACGTATGCCGACGGTGTCAAGCCCGCCGCTTGTGACGGACGGGACGGATGATGATTTTTTTAAGACCACTGTCAAAGGACCCGCCCAAAAGCGCTCGGCAAGTTTATACGCTTCAGCCGGAATATCCGCGGCGACCGTCTCCATCATGTCAAGACTGCTGATGTGAACTATAAGCGGGTTGTCTGCGGGTCTACCCTTTGCCACAAAAATTTTTTTCACTGCCGCTTCATCAAGTGCATTTGCGCCGAGACCGTAGACCGTCTCTGTAGGGAAGGCGACGACGTCTCCCCTTTTAATGATCTCAGCCGCTCGCCTTATGCCTCTTTCCGACGGCAAAACCGTTTCCGTTATCAATTTTCTTCCTCTTTCGCAAGCTTTGCCGCCTGATCAGCCGTCGCAAGAGCGTCGATGATCTCGTCGAGCGAGCCGTTTAAAATCTGGTCGAGTTTATATAATGTCAGCCCGATACGATGGTCCGAGACCCTGCTCTCGGGGAAGTTATATGTCCTTATCCTCTCGGATCGGTCGCCCGTGCCGATCTGTGAGCGCCTCTCGCTTGCGTATGCCTGATCAAGCTCGGCTTGCTTTCTCTCCAAAAGGCGTGAGCAGAGCACTTTCATGGCGCGCTCGCGGTTTTTCTGCTGGCTCCGCTCGTCCTGACATTCCACCACAAGACCCGTCGGGAGATGGGTGATTCTGACAGCCGACTCCGTCTTGTTGATATGCTGACCTCCCGCGCCCGATGAGCGGAAAACGTCTATCTTTAAATCTTTATCATCGATCTGTATCTCGGCATTTTCGGCTTCGGGAAGGACCGCGACGGTTGCGGTCGAGGTCTGTATTCTTCCTTGGGATTCCGTCTCGGGGACGCGTTGGACCCGATGTACCCCGCTTTCGTACTTTAATCTTGAATATACCCCGTCGCCCTCGACCGAAAACGCAGCCTCTTTTACACCGCCGAGCTCGGTCTCGTTCATGTTAAGAACCTCGACCTTCCAGTGCTTGGAGTCGGCATAAAGAGTGTACATTCTCATCATAGAATGCGCAAAGAGCGCGGCTTCCTCGCCCCCGGCGCCCGCTCTTATCTCCATGATGACGCTTCGGCTGTCGTTAGGGTCTTTCGGCAAAAGAAGGATTTTTAATTCCTCGGTGATCCTCTTCATGTCCTCTTTTGCGGAGTTGTACTGCTCGTCGATCATCTCCAAAAAATCGCGGTCGCTCTCGCTCTTTCGCAGTTCCTCCGCCTCTTTTAAGGCGCTCTCAGCTGAAAGATATTCCTTATATTTCTCGATTATCGGCGTGAGCTGGGAATATTCCTTCATCAGATCGCGGTAAAGCGCGGGATTTCCGACCGTCTCCGGCTGGACGAGCCGCTCGCTTATCTGCTGATATTTATCGTAAAGTGCCGTTAGCTTCTCAAACATAAATTACTCCTCGGTTTGCTCTTCTCTTTTCGTTCTGTCCACCGCTCGGACGTTCTTTTCGGCTTTTGATCTTATTATCATAAACTCCCTGCCGCAGCCCTCGCACCGCAGCTTAAAATCCATTCCCGAGCGCAAAACAAGCATTTTATCCGAGCCGCAGGGGTGCTTTTTCTTCATAGTGAGCAGATCGCCCTTTTTGATATCCAAAATGCTTCACTCCCGGTAATTTTCTAAGATTTCGGCGGCGTCGTCCTGATAGATATTTCCCCCGAATAAGCTTCCGTCGGGGTTTATCGAGACGGTTTTTATGTCGCGCGGGTCCTCCTCATAGGGGTTTATGTAGGTCTTTTCGGGGTCAAAATATTCCCCGAGATATTTTATGGCGTTGCCCGCGGGGAAGATGATGTTTCCCTTGCCCGACGGTATGCCGATATCGTTAAACTTTTTAATTATTTCCGCGGTCTTTTTATCATAGGGATTGTCCCCGTCGGGACCTTTTATCCACGCGGGGCTGACATTCACCGAGCCGGGAAGGAGGGAGGATATCAATATCCCGAACTTCATGACGGTCTCAAGCGGAAGATTTTCCTGATGGAAGGCGTCAGCGGATATCAGGACATTGTTGCAGCCGCTTTCTAAGAGCCCGTGAGCGGTCTTTTCGATAATTTGATCCGAGCGGGAAAAACAGCCGTTTGTGATTATCTGGATTTTAGGGATATGTGAGTCCCTGCCTGCTGAAAATATCTTAAACGCGTCGTCGGGGTATAAAAGCGGCTCCCCGCCGAAGCACATAAGGGATTTTATATCATAAATCTCCGCGAGCCTTTTGACAGCCCTTGCTCCCGCTTCGCCCGAGATATGCTCTTCGCTGCCCTTTCCCGCTTCCGAGCAGTGAATGCATCTGCCGGGGCAGGAGTAGGTGACGGAAAATTCTATTCTTTTAAGATTTTTAAACTTAGGGTTCATCGCTGTCTCCCATTTTTATATAAGTATAGCACAGCGCTTATCAAAATGCAACCAAAATTATTTAAAACAGCCCCCGTAAATTCTATTTTCCGAAGCCGGGGCATAGAATTATACAAATCGCGAAACGAAAGGAATGACGGAAAATGAATACATATCTGCCCGAGGGAGGGCTAATTGGCAGCGAGGAGAATCTTGAATATTTAAAAAGCCCCGAGGCGCTTGAGATCGCCATGCAAAAGGGCGTTATCCTCGAAGCCCAAGCCGAAAGCTGCTCTTCATCGCATGATCTTTATATATCCCTTCCCAGCTGCAAAGCCGTGATCCCGCGCGAGGAATGCGCATTAGGCATCAAAGAGGGAAGGACAAAGGACATCGCCATCATATCAAGAGTGGGAAAGCCGGTATGCTTTACGGTCAAGGAAATCGTTGAAGACGGCGGCTGTCCCGTGGCGATATTATCCCGAAGGGAAGCGCAGCAGCGGTGCCTTGAGGAAAGGCTTTTAAAACTTAATATCGGGGAGATCATCGACGCGACTGTCACCCATCTTGAGCAGTTCGGGTGCTTTGTAGATATCGGGTGCGGGATAAGCTCGATGATCCCGATCGACGCGATATCCGTATCAAGGATCAGTCACCCGTCCGACCGATTTTCCGTCGGAGACAGGATCAAGGCGATCCTAAAGGACTACGACGGGGAGAAGTTTTATCTTTCACATAAAGAGCTCCTCGGCACTTGGGAGGAAAACGCGGAGATGTTCTCGGCGGGAGAGACGGTCAGGGGGATCATCAGAAGCGTTGAGAGCTACGGGGTATTTGTCGAGCTGACCCCGAACCTTGCGGGTCTTGCCGAGCCCAAAGAAGGCGCAGCAGTCGGGAAATCCGCAAGCGTCTATATCAAATCCGTGAACCCCGAGAAGATGAAGATAAAGCTCATTATCGTCGACGTCTGCGAAGGCGAGCCGGATAAAAAATGCGAATACTTTATCCGAGAAGGCGTTATCCGGCACTGGAGATATTCCCCGGAGGGGTGCAGAAAGATCATCGAAAGCATGTTTTAACTATTTCTTTTTCTTGATCGCGTCCCAATATGCCTTTGCCGCCTGTTCGGTCTTGTTCTCGCCGTAGATATAATACACCCGGTCTTTTAACATGTCGGGGAGATACTGCTGCTCCACCCAGTGGTTCGGGAAGTCGTGGGGATAAAGATAATTCTGACCCGCGACCTCGGCTCCTTCGCCGTCGAAGTGCTTGTTCTGAAGCTGACGCGGAAACTCGGGAGTGCCGTATTTATCGAGGTCTTTAAGCGCCGCTATGATAGCCTCATTGCCGCTGTTTGATTTGGGAGCCGTAGCTAAGAGTACGACAGCGTCGGCAAGGGGGATTTTCGCCTCCGGCATTCCGAGCTGCAAGGCGCTGTCAACGCATGCTTTGACTATCGGTATCGCCATCGGATACGCAAGACCTATGTCCTCTGCCGCTATCACCAAAAGCCGCCTGCACAAAGAGATTATGTCCCCCGTCTGCAAGAGCCGAGCCGCATAGTGAAGCGCCGCGTTTTCATCGGAGCCGCGTATCGATTTCTGAAGCGCAGAGAGTGTGTCGTAGTGCTCGTCCCCCGCTCGGTCGTAGCGCATGTTGGAGCGCTGGGTAAGCAGTTTTGCGGTCTCAAGCGTGACATGAAGAGCTGTGTCCGCGTCGGAACTAAGAACGCATAACTCCACCGTGTTGATGGATTTTCTCACGTCTCCGCCGCAGCCTCTTGCGATGTATTCCGTCACGCCGTCTTCGATGTCGAGGGGAAGATTTAAATCCTCCGCGCAAATCTTAAATGCCCGTTCGATCGCGGGAACCACTTCGGAAGGCGAAATAGGCTTGAATTCAAAGACGGTAGAGCGGCTGATGATCGCGTTATACACATAAAAATAGGGATTTTCGGTGGTGGAGGATATCAGCGTGATCCTGCCGTTTTCGATGTGCTCCAAAAGCGACTGCTGCTGCTTTTTGTTCAGATACTGAATCTCGTCGAGATAGAGTAAAATCCCGTTGCAGCCGTCAAGAGTGTCGGTGTCGGCGATGATGTCCTTGATATCCTGCACGGAAGCCGAAGTGCCGTTTAATTTGCAGAGCTTCATGCCGGCGTTTTCTGCGATTATCCGGGCGACCGTGGTCTTTCCGACTCCCGAAGCTCCGTAGAAGATCATGTTGGGAATCCTTCCGCTCTCGATTATCCTGCGAAGGGGTTTCCCCTTTCCGAGGATATGCGACTGCCCGACGACCTCATCAAGGGTTTTCGGGCGTATCCTATCAGCCAAAGGGACGTTCATACGCTCTCTCCTTTCACTTTGATTTAAAGCCAAAAGGGGCAATTTATGCCCCTTTATCAATTATTTATGCCTTTTTGAGCTTTTTGCCTTCGCTCCGCTCGATCATGACCTCGGCGCCGTCTCTGATCACTTCCGGCGTGACGATGACCTTCTTGACGCCGCTCATCGACGGGGTCTCAAACATCGGCTTTAAAAGCGCTTCCTCGACGATAGCGCGAAGCCCCCTTGCTCCGGTTTTCTGGGCGAGGGCTTTTTTTGCAATCTCCCGCTTTGCCTCGTCTGTGATCTGAAGCTCGATCCCGTCATACTCAAAGAGCGCTTTGTACTGCTTCTCAAGGGAGTTTTTAGGCTCGGTGAGAATCTTCATCAGCGCCTCTTCGTCCAAGGGATCGAGAACCGTAATGACCGGCAGCCTGCCGATTAGCTCGGGGATAAGACCGTATCTCACAAGGTCCTGCGGGGTGATCTTCTTTAAAATATCAGCCGAGGAGACAGGCTGTTTCAGCTGTCCTCCGAAGCCGACCGTCGAAGTGTCGGTCCTGCGGCGGACAATATCCTCAATGCCGTCAAAAGCTCCGCCGCAGATGAAGAGGATATTTTTGGTATCGATCTGGATAAACTCCTGCGCGGGGTGCTTCCTGCCGCCTTGGGGAGGGACGTTTGAGACGGTGCCCTCGATGATCTTCAGAAGAGCCTGCTGAACGCCTTCGCCGCTGACGTCCCGGGTGATGGATACATTCTCCGACTTTCTCGCGATCTTGTCGATCTCGTCGATGTAGATGATGCCGTGCTCGGCGGCTTCGATGTTGTAGTCAGCTGCCTGAATCAGTCTTAAAAGAACATTTTCGACGTCGTCGCCGACATATCCCGCCTCCGTCAGAGTCGTGGCGTCGGCTATCGCAAACGGCACGTTCAGGGTCCTTGCGAGGGTCTGGGCTAAGTGGGTCTTGCCGACGCCCGTCGGACCGAGTAAAAGCACGTTTGATTTCTGGATATCCACACCCGAATCGCTCTCGGGCGAGGAAATCCGCTTGTAATGATTATATACCGCGACCGATAGGGCTATCTTTGCCCTCTCCTGACCGATGACGAAATCGTCAAGGACCTTTTTTATCTCGTGCGGTTTGATTATGTTAAGCTCATGAGCGCTTCCGTCGCGATGGCGGTTCGAGCGTTCAAAGTAGCCCTTTTCGTCCAACAGGTCGTAGCAGAACAGAACGCACTCGTCGCAGATATGAACGTCTCCGGCGGAGAACATGTTGCTGACCCGGTTTTCGGTTTTGCCGCAGAAATTGCAGCGCTTTAATATCGTCTCGCTTCCCGGCATTAAAACACCTCCCTATGATGAGCCGTCATCAGCCCTGATCCTTGGCGCTCGTGATGATCTTATCGACAATGCCGTAATCCAAAGCTTGCTGAGCGGTCATGTAGTTGTCCCGCTCGGTATCGCGGGCTATCTCTTCGATGGATTTTCCGGTGTTCTCGGCAAGGATTTTATTGAGCATATCCCTTGTGTTGACAAGGTGGTCGGAATGAATCTTGATATCGGTGCACTGCCCGGAAAGTCCGCCTCCGATGAGAGGCTGGTGAATTAAAATCGTGCTGTGGGGAAGGGCTATCCTCTTGCCCTTGGCGCCTCCCGCAAGGAGGAAGGAACCCATCGACGCCGCCATGCCGACGCAGATAGTGGATACGTCAGCCTTGACGTACTGCATCGTGTCATAGATCGCCATGCCGTCCGAAATGGAGCCGCCGGGGCTGTTGATATAGAGAAAAATATCCTTTTCGGAATCCTGACTGTCCAAAAACAGAAGCTGAGCCACGACGACGGAAGCCGTAGCGGAGTTGACCTCGTCGGAGAGGACGATGATCCTATCATTCAGAAGGCGGGAGAAGATGTCGTAAAACCTCTCGCCTCTGCCCGTCTGCTCGATTACGTTTGGTACCAATGCCATAAACCGTTACACTCCTTTAAAATATGATTTTGCGCTTACAGGACGGCAGAAGCTAATCCGCTCAGCCGTCCCGCATTTTTTATCACTCTTCAATGACCGCAGCAGCCTTGATCTCATCCACTGCTTTTCCTACCGCAGCGTCAAGCCGCAGATCCTCGGCTCTGATGTACTGCTTAACGGTCTCGACCGGCATGTTGTATTGCTCGCCGATCTTTTTGTACTCCTCTTCGAGCTCGTCGTCGCTGACTTCGACGGAGTTTTCCTTGACATACTGCTCGAGCGCGAGCCTAAGTTTTACCTGCTTCTCAGCCTGCTCGCGGTATGCCGTCCTGAGTCCTTCCTCGGTCATTCCGGTGAACTGAAGATAGGTATTTAAGTCTAAGCCCTGATGTGAAAGTCTATGAGCCATTTCGTCGACCATCTCATCGACCTTGTTCTCATACATGATCTCGGGAATCTCGCCCTCGACCTTCCCGATCACCTGATCCATGATGGCGCCCTCGAGCTCCTGATTTGCATGCTCCTCGGCGTGCTCTTCAAGATGCTTTCTGGTGTCGGCTTTCAGCTCGTCTACAGTCTCGAAATCGGTGGTGTCCTTGACAAAATCGTCGTCGAGCTCGGGAAGCTCCTGATAGCTGATCTCGTGAAGCTTGATCTTGAATACCACTGGCGCGCCCGCAAGCTCCTTAGCCTGATAGTCCTCCGGGAAAGTGACGTTGATGTCAAACTCCTCGCCGATCTTGTGACCGACTACCTGATCCTCAAACCCGGGAATGAACTGCCCCGAGCCGAGTTTTAAGCTGTATTTCTCGGCTTTTCCGCCGTCGAAGGGTACGCCGTCCTTGAAGCCCTCGAAATCGATGACGACGTCGTCGCCGTTCTGAGCGGCTCTGTCATCGACGTCAACCTTTCTTGCGCCTCTTTCCAGAAGATGACCGATCTCGTGATCCACCATCTCATCGGTGACAGCATTGACGGTTTTCTTTACTTTTATTCCCTTGACGTCGCCCAATTTGATCTCGGGCTTCGTGATGCAGACGACCTTGAAGGTGACGCCGTTTTCACGGCTGACTTCCTCGACCTCAACTTCGGGAGCCGCTACAAGCGTGAGCTCGGCTTCCTTCACTCCCTCCTCGACGGTCTCGCCGTAGAGAGCGTTGACGGCGTCCTCCCAGAAAACTCCCTCTCCGTACTGGGCTTCTATCATCTTCCTCGGAGCTTTTCCGGGACGGAAGCCGGGGATCGCGATCTTCGATTTCTTTGCAAGATATGCCTTCTGAACGGCTTCCTCGAAAGCCTCCGCGGAGACTGAAAGCTTGAGCTCGTACTTGTTGGTCTCCGTCTGTGTCTTTGATTTTAACATGTTTTATCCTCCTGATCTAAGTCCTGTGAACATTTGATAGTATAACATATAATGAGCTTTAAGTCAATGATTTTTCCCTTTCTTTTTCTCTTTTTTGCCGAAAATTTTTCCATGATTTAGGAAAAATCACTTCTCATCGGGCTATGTCGGAGATATCCATGGGAGAAAAATGCAGATAATCGCTCGAAATCAGCCGAAAATCTATCCCCTCCTGCTCGCCCACGACTGCAAGCCTGTGGGCATAGCCGTGAAGATGACCGTAGTAGACCCGCTTTATCTCATAGCGGTGCAAAACGTCCATGATCTCGGCGTTGCGATCATTTGCAAAGAGCGGCGGGTAGTGAAGGAAAACTACGGGCATATAACCTTCCGAAAGCGCGGAGGTTATCGATCTCTCAAGTCGCTGAGCTTCTCTTAAAATGACTTTTTTATCCTGCGGCTCGCTTCCGTCGTTAATCCAGCCTCGGGTGCCGCATATTCCGATGTTTTCATACGGATAGAAATTATTGTTTAATATATTTATGGAATCTATGCCGTTATCTAAAAGGAATCGGTCGGTCTTGGTCTTGGTGTTCCACCAGTAATCGTGGTTGCCTTTTAAGATTATCTTTCTGCCGTTCAGATGATGTATAAACTTAAAATCCTCCAAAGAACCCTCAAGGCTCATACCCCATGATATATCCCCAGGGATCACGACGGTATCGTCAATACCTACCTTCTCCTGCCAGTTTTTTTCAAGGCGGGAGACGTAATCGGTCCAGCCCGAAAAGACGTCCATCGGCTTGTCGGAATTTAAGGAGAGATGAAGATCCGCAATAACAAATAATGACAAATTTTCACCTCCGTATATTTTCCCTCCCAAAAAGCATAATAGTAACATCAAATTACGGAAGGTGATTAAAATGAACGATGACAGAATCTACGGCATTAAATGCGGGGTCTCAAGCTGCGAATACAACCGCGACGACTGCAAATGCGTAGCCGGGAAGATCGACGTCTGCTGCTGCGGCTGCAAGGACGCGGAATGCTCAGCACAGACCGAATGCAAGACTTTTAAGCCCAAAAAGTGAACCCCGAAACTCCCCGGTTTGGGGAGTTTTTATTTCACGCCGAGCATCTGATAAACTGCTGGCAGCATTTCGGATTTTTCGACCGACTGCGTAAACCTCGGGGTCTTTTTCTTAAGTTCGGAAAGTGCCTTCGGGATATTCAGACCGCTGACTTTATTGAGCGCCTCAGCCATCTCAAACTCGTCGGCATAGTTATTGTTGTCGCCGAGAGCCTTGAGAACAGCAGCGGGGAATTTATAGGGGCTTGCGGTGGAGGCGATGACGCAGGGGGTACTGTCGCCTGTAGATGAAGCGTATTTATTATATACCCCGACTGCAACCGCCGTATGGGTGTCAGTGGTGTAGTCATAGCGATTTTTGGTGTCAGAGATGGCTGATAAGGTCTCCTCCTCGGTGCAGAAATCGGCGTAAAACAGTTCATGCAGCTTTTCAAGGATATCCGCTCTGACCTCGAATCTTCCTGTAGCGGAAAGGCTTGAATAGAGCTCGGAGATATACTTATCGTCGCCGCCGCTGAGATGATATAAAAGTCTCTCAAGATTTGAGGATATAAGGATATCCATCGACGGGGAGACGGTGGTGTAAAACTTCCTGTTGCGGTCGTATACGCCGGTCCTTAAGAAGTCGGTGAGCACGTTATTTGAATTGGAGGCGCAGATCAGCTTCTTGACGGGAATGCCCATCATCTTGGCGTAGTATGCCGCCAGAATATTGCCGAAGTTGCCTGTCGGAACGCAGATGTTGATGTCATCGCCCATCTTTATCTTCCCGTCCTTCACAAGCTGAACGTAGGAGGATACATAGTAGACGATCTGCGGCGCTAAACGTCCCCAGTTGATTGAGTTTGCTGAGGAGAACATCACGCCGTTTTCCGAAAGCTTTTTTGCGATCTCGTGGTCTGTGAATATCTTCTTGACCCCGGTCTGAGCGTCGTCGAAATTGCCCTTAATTGCGCATACTCCGACGTTCGAGCCCTCTTGGGTGATCATCTGGAGCTTTTGCATCGCGCTGACGCCGTTTTCGGGATAAAATACCAAAATTTCGGTGCCGGGAGCGTCTTTAAAGCCCTCAAGAGCGGCTTTTCCGGTATCTCCCGAAGTCGCGACCAAAATGCAGACCTTCTTCTCAACTCCGGTCTTTCTGACGGAGGTCGTGAGAAGATGGGGAAGGATTTGCAGAGCCATGTCCTTAAAAGCGCATGTCGGACCGTGCCAGAGCTCCAAGATGTGCTCGGTGCCGCTCAGAGTCTTAAGCTCCATCACGTTTTCCGTCTCAAACGAGCCGGAGGCATATGCGTTTTTTACGCAGTTTCTGAGTTCGTCTTTTGTGAAGTCGGTCAGGAATTTTGAAAAGACCGCTTCCGCTCTCTCGGGATAGCTCATGCCCTCCATCGCCTTGAGTTCGCCGTCTTTGAATGCGGGAATGCACTCGGGAACGAAAAGTCCGCCGTCCTTGCTGATCCCCGAGACTATCGCCTCTGCGGAGGAAATTTTTAGGGAGCTGTCCCTGGTTGACTGATAATTCATGAAAACACCTCAACATTTTATTTATCTCATGCGGTAAAAGCCCGCTGAATATACTTAAATCCTGTAACTTTATCGCCCGACGCTTCAACTATCGCGACATCGAAAACGCAGCTCATATCAAGCCCGTTTCTTTTTAGATACTCCCCTGCCGCCCGTATTAGAAGCGATCTTTTTTTCTGATCTATCGCTTCCTCGCCAGATGTAAGAGGCGAAGGCTTACGGGTCTTGACCTCGACTATGCGGATAATGTCGCCCGATTTTGCGATGATGTCGATCTCCCCGCCTCTTATCCTGAAATTTCTTGCTAATATTTCACAGCCCTTGCTTTCAAGATATTTTGCTGTGTAGTCCTCGCCGAGATTTCCGGTGTCCCTGCGCGTCATATTATCCTCCGAAATCAGCCGTTAGTGATCATGATATTGTACTGCCCCGTGATCCAGCTATACGATTCCGTGTCGCCGCAGGAGGGAGCTGTTATATCCAAAAAATTCTCAATATCCGTAACCGAAATGCCTGCGCTCAGATAGTCCGAAGCGGTGTGGCAGGCAAGCCAGTTCAGGTCGTAAATCTCGCCGTCTTTCTCGATGACGCACTCTAACGACACCTCGTGCCCGAGGTAGTAGCCGAGCTTATATTCAAAGGCTTCCCTTGCCTCCGAAGTGAACGGGAGACTGCGATAATAAGGGATTCTTTCTTCGATCATCTCGGGGGTGATGTCAGCCATCTCCCAGCCGTCGGTAGACCAGGTGTAGAGCCAGTCGGGGGTGTAAAAATATCCGTCCGAGATGATCGCCTCATCGCCGCAGATCATATTTAAAAAGTCGTTTATATAGTTACTGCTTATTGCGTCGGCAAGCTGCTCAGCGTCGGTCTTTGACATTCCCTCCGATGTAAAGGCGGATAGTAAAGTATCATACGTTATCCCGCACCTTTTGGCAAAGGAAAAGATATTTTCAAAGCAGCTAAGATCGTGATAGATATATCCGCAGAGGTCGTACTCTACCCAGTTTTCTTTTTCGGCGTTCGTCTCCGCGACCGTTCGGGCATAGTCCTCATACTCGGCTGCAAATTCGGTCTTTAAGCTGTTCGGGATAAGCCCGTCGGGATCATAATACCCTTCGGGGGAGACGCTTGAATCTGAAAACGGTTCCGGCATTTTATAGCTGACGTGATAGCCCTTTTCCCACTTGTCATTCTCGTCATCGGCGGAAAAGGTCAGAGATACCTCCTCGCCGAGATATTTTGAAAGCTTGTTTTCAAGATATGTATCTGCGCCCAAGCGAAGGCAGAATTCCCGGTAATAGGGAATCTTTTCCTTTATCATGTCGGGGGTGATACCTTTTGAGACGTAGTCGGAAAGAGGGTGGGTGAATATCCAAAACGGGGTGAATACCTCGTCGGAAACGGTTATGTTATAGGGGTTCCACGAGGCTTCGGGACCGTAGAAGGTCTCGGGAGAGTTGCATATTAAACTAAGTCTGCCGTCATCATTTAAAAATTCGGAATAGACTTCAGACGGCTCGCCGCTTTGGTTGCAGAGGGATTTATATACCGACAGTACGGAATTTGCGACAGACGACTGCATATCGTCATAGCTTAAAGAATTCAGGGCGTCCCTTACAAATTCAAGGGAGATGCCGAAATCCTCCCAGCCGTCGATGTGGTTGTAAAGATATCTTAGATCGGTCGGAAGATCGCTGTTTGCGGCTTCCGCGGCATACTCCTTCCCCTCGGTCTCAAGAATGTAGATCCGATTTTCCTGCCCGGAGTTGGTGATATCGGAAAGCGAGCAGGAGCAAAGGAGCAGCGCCAGAATGAATATCAAAAGTTTTTTCATGATTATCCTTCCCTTCGGAAATTTATAGATAAATTATATCCTAAATTCCCGGGGTCGGCAATAAATTTGGGAAAAACTTAAGAAAAGCTTAATAAATCAGTGCATCTTTTTGAGAAAACTCATTCGGTGGACAGGGCTGGGACCGTATTTTCTTATCATCTCGTAGTGAAGCGCGGTGCCGTAGCCTTTGTGCTTTGAAAACTGATATTCGGGATATTTGCGGTCCAGCTCTTTCATGTATCTATCCCGCGCAACTTTTGCAAGCACAGACGCCGCCGCTACCGATTGAGAAAGTGCGTCGCCCTTTATCACGGCTCTTGCGTTCGGGATATCGGGGGTCTTGTTGCCGTCGATAAGCGCGATGTCATAGCTTTTGCCAAGACCTTCGGCGGCGCGCTTCATGGCGAGCATGGCGGCTCCCAAAATATTCAGATTTTCTATTTCATCTACTGTCGCCGAGGCTATGCAGTAGGATTCAGCCTGCGCGGTGATGACGTCAAAAAGAGCCTCACGCTTTTTCTCGGTGAGTTTTTTTGAATCGTTCACGCCTTCTATTATAAGGTCGGGAGGAAGTATCACCGCCGCTGCGTAGACGTCTCCCGCCAAAGGTCCCCTGCCGGCTTCGTCAAGTCCCGCTATCACGGGATAGCTGAGCCTTATGCCGTTGTCAAATTCATACAGCGTCATGGCTATCCTCCGGCAGCTCAAGAGATATCCTTCCGAGCTTTAAAGATCGGAATTCGTCCAAGATAACGGAAGCCGTCCGCTCGGTATTTATCTCTCCTCCCGAGATTATGAAGCCCCGCTTTTTTCCGATCATTTCAAGGATTTCAAGGTCGGCGGTATTATCGTCATAGGCTATTCCGTAGCGGGTTTTCAGGGCATCGGGAGAAGATTTTCGCACGGTCCGGATAAAGATCATCGCCAAAGTTTCGCAGTCTAAAATATCGTCCTTGATGGCTCCCGTGAAGGCAAGAGACAGCCCGACGGATTCCTCCTCAAACTTCGGTGCAAGCACACCGGGGGTGTCCAAAAGTTCAAAGTCTTTATCCAATTTTATCCACTGCTTGGCTCTTGTGACTCCCGGTCTGTCCTCGACTTTTGCGCGCTTTGAGCCGCTTAAACGGTTTATTAAAGCCGATTTTCCGACATTCGGCACGCCCACGACCATCACCCGTACCGACCGTCCGACCATTCCCCGCTGCCGCCACTGCTCGATCTGATCATGCAAAATATTTCTGATGGCGGGAAGGATTTTTTGACATCCCCTGCCGCTTTTGCAGTCGGTCGCGATGGCTGTTATGCCTTGGGATTTATAATATTCGACCCAGCGGGAGGTGACTTGCTCGTCCGCGCAGTCGGATTTATTGAGGAGTAAAACCCTCGGCTTTGAGCCGATGAGCTTTGCTATCTCGGGATTTTTTGACGAATAGGGTATCCGGGCGTCGGTGACTTCGATGACGGCGTCGACAAGTCCGAGGTTTTCGGATATTAAACGCCTCGTCTTTGACATATGCCCCGGGAACCACTGTATGTTCATTTCTCTTTCGATTTTGATCAATCCTTTTTAAAGCTTGCCTGCTCTTTTGAACGGCAGAATTCTGAATATAGCGTGCCCCAAAATATCGTCCCTATCGATAAGGCTGACCCGCCGATCCCTTGAATCGGTAGAGTGCTGGCGGTTGTCGCCCATGACAAAATACTGACCCTCTGGGACCGTTATCGGGTACTTGTAGTTGCTCTCCTGATCGGTGGTGATGTTGTCGATCCCGTCTACAAGATATTCCTCGGCGTCGACATATACCTTCCCGGCGACAAAGTCGATATAGACTTTCTGACCGCCGACGGCGATTATCCTCTTGACGATGACTTTATCGAGCCCGTAGCAGTTGCAGGCGATGATATCGCCCTGCTTCGGCTTGTAGCCGAGGCTCCAGATCATAAGGATATCGTTTTCTGTAAGGGTCGGCTCCATCGACTGACCGTTTACCACTGCGGTGCGGCAGATGAAGGTGAAGATAAGCATGACTGTGACGACAGTGACACATGCCGTCTTGAACCAGTCAAGAAGGGAGTCGATAAAGCCGCTGCGGTCTTTATGTATCTTAAAATCAGAAAACATGCGCGCCTCCGATATCTTTAAAATGTTCTTATGCTGTTAAACGGGAAGACCCGAAGCACTGCCTTGCCTAAAATTTCGTCGCGGTCGATAAATCCTACGTCCGGGCTTCGTGAGTCGTTGGAGTTCTGGCGGTTGTCTCCGAGGACGAAATATTCTCCCTCGGGGACCGTAAGATTTTCGATATCCCTGCCCTCCCAAAGGGTGGTGATGTTGGGTATGCCGTCCACAAGATATTCCTCGCCGTCAACATATACCTTGCCGACGCCGAAGTCGATAGACACCGTCTGTCCGCCGACCGCAATTATTCTCTTGACGATGACCTTGCCGAGACCCTGTGCGTTGCAGGCGATGATGTCGCCCTGCTCGGGAGTGTAGAAGATCGAGCGGAGGATCAGAAAATCGCCGTTTTGAAGGGTGGGCTGCATTGAGGCGCCGTTTACCGTTGCCTCGCGGGCGATGAAAGTGTTTATCAGCAAAAATACCAAGACGGTGCAGACGATCACTTTGCAGTAGTCAAGCACTTCATCGATAAAGGGCTGCTTGGGCTTTTTATCTTTTTTATCCATGGATATCACTTCTTCAAACAATATTTAGAATGAGTATACCATAATCCGAAGGAAAAATCAAGAGCAGAAAAACAGTTTTTGCAAATATATCATATCGCGTAAAAACCCCCAAGCAAAGGGCTCGGGGGCTTTTTAGCTGTCTCAGCGAAGTGCGTCCTTGGTCTTTGCTGCCTTGCCGACGCGGTCTCTGAGGTAGTAGAGCTTTGCTCTTCTGACCTTACCGTGGCGGACGACCTCGACCTTCTCGACGACGGGAGAATGAATCGGGAAAACTCTCTCGCAGCCGCAGCCGTGGGCTACTCTGCGGACGGTGAAGGTCTCGCTTACACCGCCGTGTTTGCGGGCGATGACGGTGCCTTCAAACGCCTGAATTCTCGACTTGTCGCCTTCCTGAATCCTGACGGAGACCCTGACGGTGTCGCCGATGTTGAATTCGGGAACATTCTCTTTAAGAGACGATTCGGAAATGATCTTTAAAGCGTCCATTTTAATTCCTCCTTTTTCTTTTCAGACATTCATACGCTCCAGCCGACCGCATCGGGGTCGCATTATCACAGAGCCAGCGGACTGTCAGCTTAGTATTGCAACTAAATCCTGACCGGGAAACGGAAGTCATTTTCCGGCAGACTAAATGCTTAAATATTGTAACACAGAGCGGAAAATAAATCAATAGTGCAAGATGTAAAAATATAATAATTTTTGAAATGATGATTTGTTGAATATGCACTAAATCGAGTCGAATATCAGGGATAATAGGACAAATCCGCAGGTCATTAAGGACGACGGGCTTATTGATGAGGGGCTTTTGAATGCGAAAATGAAAATCCCGAAAATCAAAATGCCTGAGAAGATCGCGGATAATATCTTCCCTGCGCGGTCGCCGAAGAGAAGGGATACGAGCCTTCCGCCGTCGAAATAGCCGACGGGGAGGAGGTTTAAAGCTGCAAGAACAAGGCTCATGCGGCCCGCGGGAGGAGGCGCGATAAGCCAGATGGCTGCGTTGACAAGTGGTCCCGAGAGGTAGATCAGAGTCTGCGACAGGGTCGGGAGATCAGATAAGCGGGAGGCGGTGATTTTGATGCCTCCGCCGTAGAAGCGGATCTCGCTGAGGGTCGCGCCGAGGTCTTTCATAGCGATGAGATGACCGAGCTCGTGGGCGACGCAGAGGGCGAGGGAGAGGACGCCGAGGCGGTTGTCGGCAAGGGTCGTCAGCGCGAGTACGAAGAAGAAGCCGAAGGTCAGGCTCACGCGGCGGGAGAAAAGGGTGAAGGTAAGCATGGTTAATTGTATGTGAAGGCGGAGGGGAAAATGCGAACATAGGACAAATGAGCAGAAGGCAGATGTCAGATTTTTTGCTAAAACCATAGTCGAGACAAGACAAAAAGGTTTTGCCCCGCTTTTCCTCAAAAAGCGGGGCAAAACCTTTTTAGATTATCCCTCATAAAATATTCTACAGCCCCTACCCTCTCGGCTCCTTTGATACTCCGAAAAATACTCTCAGCAGCCCTGCCACAAGCTTGCAGGGCTTTTTTACGATGACCTTCACGCTTATCCCTCCAGTCATATGTATTGCGTTGCCGCTTTTACATACTATTCAAAACCGCAGAGTTCAGCGCCTGTCCTTGAACTGCCAGGTCCTGAGCTTTTCCGCCTCCGAATACATCTCACAGTAGGAACGGTGGCGGGAGGGATTGATCCTCCCCTCCTTCAGCGCTTTTAAGACCGCACAGCCCTGCTCCTTTCTGTGGGAACAGTCCTTAAAACGGCAGGAGTCCGGATAATCCTTAAATTCCGGAAAACAGCCGGGTAAATCTTCCTTGAAAATGAGATCGTATCTCTCGGTCGAAAAAGCCGCAAAGCCGGGCGTATCCGCAATATACCCGCCTTCGGGAAGAGGGAAGATGTCCGTTCGCCGGGTTGTATTTTTTCCGCGACCGAGTTTGCGGCTGATCTCCCCCGTCCTTGCCATCGCGCCGGGTATGAGATTGTTCAGGAGCGATGATTTTCCGACCCCCGAGTTGCCGCAAAGAGCCGAGAATTTGCCGCGTAAAATATCTTTAAGATTATCTACCCCTGCCCCGGTTCCGTTGTCGATACAAAAGGTCGGGAAGATTTCCCGATAAATTTCGGCATATTTTTCGGCGTCACCGATGTCGGTCTTTGTGAATACGATCACCGGGGAAATGCCTTTGTAGACCGATACCGCGGTGAATTTATCAAGATTCAGAAGATTCGGAGGAGGATCGGCAGAGGCGCATACAAAGACGATCTGATCAAGATTTGCAAGAGGAGGTCTCACAATCTCGTTTTTTCTCGGCAGGATTTCCGAGATGACATACTCCCCCGAGCTTTGCGAAATCATCACATTGTCCCCGCAGCAGGGAGAGATGTTTTTTGCCCGAAAGCTTCCCTTGGCGGTGCAGACAAATATCTCACCTTCGGAGGCAACCCGAAAGCTGCCACCGAAGGCGCTGATTATAACTCCCCTGCTTACCATGCCGAGAAGGTGTCGACGCTTCTGAACGCCGATGCGTTGTAGTTGTCGACGTTGTAGGAGCCGTCGTCGAAGTTGACGGTGTAGGTGCCGACAACGGTCTTTAACATCGTGCGGATATAGATGTCAAAGGTCATTATGCCTTCGCCCTCGAGCTCAATAGGATAGCTCATGCCAGCCCATGTGGCGCTGTCGACTTTGAGAGAAGACGGCAGATATTCTGCGGTGCTTCCCGATTCGTTGACCGATACGTAATAGACGCTCTTTGCGGTCGAGGGGATATCCAAAAGGACCGTTACCTTCTTCAATCCGCCGGGAGCCGGGTTATCCGGTATATCTTCTTCACCGCCGACAGGCGCGAAGTTATCGGGTACGTCGGGGGCGTTGGGATTCTCGGGAGGCGTGTAGGAGCCGTCGGGGTTGAAGGGATCGAAGGGGTTTAAGAAGTCGGGGATATTCGGATCGTCAATGACCTCTTCCTCTTCGCCTGTGCCGTCTGAGACAAATATCGTGACGACGCTGTCCCTCGGCACGCTTGAGCCGCCTTCGATGTTCTGGGAGATGACCTGATCTCTCGGCTCCATCGAGACTTCATACTGTATCTTAGCCTCCAAGAAGGCATTTTCAAGCTCGTTTCTTGCGGTCAGAACATCTTTGCCGACAACAAGCGGGACGACGGTGTCGTCTGTAGTTGAGCCGAGCGAGACAAAGAGCCGAACATTTGTCCCCTCCTCTACCTGCGTGCCCTCGGCGGGGTCGGTACCGATGACAAAATCGGCAGCCACTTCATCGCTCGCCATCTGGACAAGAGTGTAGCTTAAATTCTGCTGATCGAGGGCGACGGTTGCAGATGAGAGATGGTAATTCTTAAGACCCGGGATAGTCACCATTCTCACGCCCTTTGAGACCGTGACCTTGATGGCGTCGCCTAATTTTACGATTCTTCCCTCAGCCTTTTCCTGATATATGATCTCGCCCGAGGGGTACTCGTTGTTGTACTCCTCCGTCGCAACGAGCTGTATATCGGTGTACTTCGCCCTTGCGTCGTAGAAGTTCATGCCGATGAGATTCGGCATCTCGTAATCGTTCTCGGAAGACGCCGTCGTCTTGAACGCACCCAAGATCACGTTTGCGACAAAGAGGGTCGCAACGATTATCACCGTGACCGTGACCGCGGCAAGTATCGGCAGAGCGTAATTGTGCCTGACCTCGATCTCGTCGTCATCGTCATATTCTTCATAAACCGGCTCCGGGATTTCCTCCGGCTCGGGTTCGGGTATCTTCTTTTTGGCAGGTTCAGCCTTTTGTTTCGGTTTTATCGCGGATATAGCAGCCGCAAGCTTTTCCTTTGCCGCGCTTTGACCGGGTTCCTTTGGCTGTTCGCTCTTTCGGTCGGAATATCCGAAAGTTATGCTCTGATCCTGCTTGAAGGCTTCGATATCCCTGATCATTCCCGACGCCGACTGATAACGCTTTGAGGGCTCTTTTTCCATCGCGTGGAGGATTATCTCCTCAAGCCCGGGATAGATGGAGCTGACATATTCGGTAGGCGGAGTGGGCTTGTCGTGCATATGCTTAAGCGCGACCGCAACAGGAGTATCGCCGTCGAAGGGCTTTCTGCCGGTCAGCATCTCATACATCATCACGCCGACGGAATATATATCGGACCGCTCATCGGTCCTCATGCCCGCCGCCTGCTCGGGGGATACATAATGAACCGAGCCCATCGTCTTCTCCCCCGTCGTATTTTCGACTTCCCGGGAAAATCTCGCGATGCCGAAATCCATCACCTTGATGGAGCCGTCGGTCAGGAGCATGACGTTCTGAGGCTTGATGTCGCGGTGGACTATCCCGCGATCGTGCGCAAGCTGCAAAGCCCTTAAAATCTGGATCGTGAAGTGCACGCAGTCCCGCCACTTGAGCATTCCCTGCTGCTCGATATATTCCTTTAATGTGATGCCGTCGATGTATTCCATCACAATGTACTGCATGTTGTTCTCATATCCGACGTCGTAGATTTTTACGATGTTCGGGTGCGAGAGTACGGCGATCGCCTTGCTCTCATTTCTGAATCTGCGGACAAATTCCTCGTTTTCCGAGTATTCCCTTTTTAAAATCTTGACGGCGACTTTGCGGTTTTCCATAATATCCCTGCCGCTGTAGACGTCAGCCATTCCCCCGGTTCCCAAAAGGTCGGTTATCTCATATCTTCCGTCGAGCCGAAGTCCTATAAAGTTGTCCATATATAAACCTCCTCTTTATACCGCCACTATTGCCACGGTGATGTTGTCCTTGCCTCCGCCTTCGTTCGCTTTCGCGATCAGCTCTGCCGCGGCTTCTTCGGGTGCTTTTTTGTAGGCGTAGGCGTAGATGAGCTCGTCCGGAATATAATTCGTCAGCCCGTCGGTGCAGATCAGGATCGAGTCTCCCTTTTCAGCCGTGAGTTCAAAATAATCGACGTCTACGTTTTCCTCAACCCCCACAGCCCTCGTGATGACGTTTTTCATGCTGTGAGCCGCGGCGTCGGAATCGTTTATGATACCCTTCTGCTTCAAAAGCGCCACGACGGTGTGATCGCTCGTTATCTGAGTGATACCGTTTCCGCCCAAAAGGTAAGCCCTTGAATCCCCCACGCTTGCGACATACACTTCAAAATTATGTATCAGCGCGCAGACGCAGGTCGTTCCCATGCCGTGATTTTCCGGCTCCTCTTTGCTCTTTGCGAAAACGATGGAGTTGGCAGCCATCACAGCCGATACCAAAAGGTTTTTGACGCTTTTGGGAGACATATCCTCCCGATAACTCAAAAACACCCGCTCGAAGATCGCATTTATCGCGACCTCGCTCGCAACTCCTCCGCCGTGGGTCCCGCCCATTCCGTCGCAGACGACTGCCAAAGCGGTGCCTTCCGATATCTCTCTGACCCTGTAGCGGTCCTGATTTTCGCTTCGAACCTTGCCGATATCGGTCTTTGCCGTTACTATCAATTCAAACACACCTCTTTTAAAAAATATATCAAAAAAGGAAATTTCAGATTTCATATTCCCGCCGAAGCTGTCCGCAAGCCGCGTTGATGTCGGCGCCCAAAGTCCTTCTTACGGTGGCGTTCGCGCCCAAGCTTCCCAAAAGTTTTGCAAATCTTTGCGCCGAGGCTCGGTCGGAGCGGTAATTGCGCTCGGCGATGCTGTTGACCGGGATTATATTTATATGCGCAGGCATTCCGCGAATCAGCTTGACAAGCGCCTTTGCGTCGGCTTCGGAATCGTTCTCGCCCTCAATAAGCGCGTATTCAAACGATATCCGCCGACCCGTCTTGTCAAAATAATCGCGGCAGGCTTGCATGAGTTCATCTATGTGATATTTTTTGTTGATCGGCATGAGTTCCGACCGCTTTTCATCGTAAGGACTGTGAAGCGAGACCGAAAGCGTCAGACCAAAATCAAGTTCGGCAAGTTTATATATCCTGTCCGCCAACCCGCATGTTGAAAGGCTTAAGTGCCGAAGGCTCATGTTCGTGCAGTCGGGGGAGCTCAATATATTTAAAAATGTCACGACGTTTTCAAAATTGTCAAGAGGCTCGCCGATGCCCATCAATACGATGCTCGAGACCTTTCTTCGGGAGACGTATTCGGTTTCATAAAGCTGACCGAGTATCTCGTTAGGCTCTAAATTTCTTTTGAATCCCGCGATGGTGGACGCGCAGAATCGGCACCCCATTCGGCACCCCGCCTGCGTCGAAATGCAGAGGGAGTCGCCGTGCTCATAGGACATCAGAACCGTCTCGATGTGGTTGCCGTCGGGAAGTTCATACAGGAATTTCTCGGTGCCGTCGATGTCGGATCTGAGCCTTCTGACGGGCTTTATGTGCTCAAATGTAAAATCCGATTTCAGCCGCTCGCGAAGCGAAGCCGGGAGATTTGACATGCCGTCGAAATCACGTACCCGCTTTTCATGAAGCCAGTTTAATATCTGAGAGGCTCGGAAAGGCTTTTCTCCGATAGATTTGAGATATTCCTTCAGGCGGTCGGGGGTCAAAGATAAAATGTCTATTTTTTTCACTGCCTTTTTCTGAATTTTGCGATGAAAAATCCGTCGCCGGGGTATTCCCCGGGCAGGAGTGTGATCTTAAAATCATTAAAATATTTAAGCTTTTCCGGGATCATTTCCGGCTCGCTTTTTAAGAATTCCGAGACGATGTCATCGTTTTCGGCTTTTCTTAAAGTGCAGGTGGAGTAGACCATGATCCCGCCGGGTTTAAGGTATCTCACGGCGTTTTTAAGTATTGAAATCTGGGTATCGCGAAGGGCTTTGGGATCGGGGTCGGCTCGGTATTTTATGTCCGGCTTGCGCCTTATCACCCCAAGACCCGAGCAGGGAACGTCGCACAAAATCCTGTCGGCGGGAGGGATATTATCATCAAAAACTTTGGCGTTGCCGGTATATGCCGATACCGAGCTTAAACCGAGCCTTTCGGCACCCGATTTAATCAGCCGAACGCGGTTTTCATGAAGATCATAGGCAAGGATTTTTGCTTTATCATAAGCCAGCTCAGCCATCGTAAAAGCCTTGCCTCCCGGCGCGGAACACAGGTCCAAAACGACTTCATCGGGCTTCGGATCGACCTCCTGCGCGCAGATTTGGCAGGATAAATCCTGAATGTGAAACATGCCCTTTTTAAAGGCTGAAAGCTCCTCTAAAGAGCCGCAGTTTGTAAGATCATAGCAGCCCGGGATATGCCGAGAAATCGCGCTTACGCCGTCGTTTGAAAGCTCGGAGATTATCTCATCTTCCGAAAATTTTGCAAGGTTGAAGCGTGCTGTCATCGGAGCCTTCCCAAGCGATTGCTCAAGGAGCCTGCGAGCCGCATCTTCCCCGTAATCCCGAATCCATAGCGAACATATCCACTCGGGGGCGGAGTAGGTGACGGAAAGGTCGCGAATGTAATCCCCGGTAAGCGGAATATTTTTGCCGCCGCGGATAAAATTCCGAAGGAGGGCGTTTATATATCCCGACGCCGAGCGATTTTTAAGTCCCGCCGAGAGCTTCACACTCTCATTTACCGCGGCATTGTCCGGCACCGAATCCATATACAAAATCTGGTAAAGACCCATTCTTAAAATCTGCCGGACCGTCTTGTCGGGAGACCTTTTTGAGAGGGTCGAGATGATGTGATCAAGGGTCAGCTTTCGCTCGATGACGCCGTAGTAAAGAGCCGATATAAAACGCCTGTCTACGGGCTTTAAGTCGGGATTTTCCTTCAAAACGGCGCTCAGGGCGATGGAAGAATATGCCTCCGATTTTTCGGCTGAATCAAGGAGTTTTAAGCATATTTCCCGGGCTGAACTCATCTTCTGCGCCTCGTCGAGGAAGCGATGAGAAGGAGCCTGAAGACCTGCGCTAACGAGCTGACAAGCGCCGCTACATATGTCAGAGCCGCAGCGATCAGCACTTTTTTAGCCATCGGGACCTCGTCGCCCTCCAAGATGAAGTCCTGCTCCAAGGTCTTAAGGGCTCGGTTTGAGGCGTTGATCTCGACGGGAAGCGTCACCGCCTGAAATACCGCGGAAGCCGAGAAGAGAAGCACTCCGACGAGCGCTAAGGGATAGCTTGAGAATATTAAACCTATTAACAGAAGTACCCAGCCGAGGCTCGAACCGATACCCGTCACCGGTACGAGCGCCGAGCGGATATAGAGCGGGAAATAGCCTGTCGCGTGCTGAACGGCGTGCCCGCATTCGTGAGCGGCAACTCCGACGGCTGCAACGGAAGAGCTTGAAAACGTCGAATCCGAGAGGGACAGCACCTTGGTCTTTGGGTTGTAGTTGTCAGTCAGATTGCCGCTGATGTGGGCGATCTGAACATCATACAAACCGTTGCTGTCAAGGATCATTCTTGCGACCTGAGAGCCGGTCAGACCTCGCGAATTTCTTACGGTCGAGTATCTTTTATACGTGGAATTTACCTTCCACTGAGCGTACAGCGCCAATATCAGCGCCGGGATCAGAACGATATATGTCGGGTCAAAATAATATCCCATGAAAATGTCCTTTCTTATCCGGGAATCAGCTTGCTCCCGGGTTTTACGGGTCTGCCGCGCAAATAATCTTTATAATTCAGGCGCTTCGAGCCCTCAGCCTGAATCTCAAGAAGGCTTACCGAGCCGCTTTTGCATGCGACTGTGAATTCTTTTTCATCGATGATCTCGCCGGGTTCGCCCAAATTTCCGCTTTCTTTTGTGACTTTGGCGCGGAAGATTTTTATACGCTTGCCGTCCAAAATCGCAGACGCACCGGGTTTATCCGATAATCCGTTAATGTGATTATATACCTCCCGCGCCGATTTTGAAAAATCGGTGGGGCACATGTCCTTTGTGAGCATCGGAGCGTAGCTTGCCTTTGATTCGTCCTGCGGCTTCGGGGTAATTTTTCCCGCGAACCAGTCGGGAAGAGTTTTCATCAAAAGCTCCGAGCCGATGACGGAAAGCCGGTCATAGTATTCCGCGGAGGTCTCGCATTCATTCACCGAAACAGCCTTCATGCTAAGTATGTCCCCGGTGTCAAGACCTTCGGACATCTTCATGACCGTGATCCCGCCTTCTTTATCGCCGCACAGGATCGTGTGCTGAATGGGCGCCGCTCCCCGGAATTTCGGCAGAAGCGAGCCATGGACGTTTATACAGCCGAAGCGTGGGAGATGAATGATCTCGGGGGGAAGTATCTTTCCGTATGCCGCGACGACGATGCAGTCGGGCGAGATCTTTTCAAGGATCGGGAGGACCGAATCGAGCTCTTTTTTTAATGACGACGGCTGATAGACCGGGATATTTTTTGTAAGGGCAAATTCCTTTACAGGAGGCGGGGAAAGCTTCATTCCCCTGCCCTTCGGCTTATCCGGCTGGCAGAAGACCGCGCAGACATCATATACATCGCAAAGAGCTTTTACTGAAGGAAGCGCAAACTCGGGAGTGCCCATGAATACGATCTTCATCGGCTCATTCCTCTTCCTTCGGCTCATAGGGAGCCTCGATATTGTCGGGCAGGACCCTGCCGTCAAGATGATCTAATTCATGGCAGACGGCTCTTGCGAAGAGGTCGGAGACTTCCATCTCATAAAATTCGCCGTAGCGGTTCTGCGCGCGGAATTTAACGGTCTTGGGTCGTGTGACGTAGCCGTAAAGCTCGGGATAGCTTAAGCACCCCTCGGTGCCGTACTGCGTCTCCTCGCTTTTATAAATTATCTCGGGGTTGACAAGTTCCACAAGTCCCGAGCGGTCGGAGGAGACGTCGATGACGACGGCTCGGCGGATTATCGCGACCTGCGGTGCGGCAAGTCCCAAGCCTTCGGCGGCATACATCGTGTCCGCCATGTCGTCAAGAAGCTCGTGGAGCCGGGAATCGAATTTTTCCACCGGCTTGCAGTGCTTTAAAAGCACCGGGTCGCCGTCCTTGATTATATTTCTGAGAGCCATATAAAACTTCCTTTCAGTTTATGCTTTCGGGGTTCATGTCGGCTGTTATCCTTATGTTTTTGAATCTTTTATCTTTATATGCGCGGATAAGCAGGGCGCTCATGAATTCCCGGAATTTCGATGAATTTCTGCATTTTAATGTCAGACCGCAGCGGTATCTGCCGTTCTGACGTCCGACTCCGATCTTTGCGGGTCCCAAGACCCTTAGCGGAAACGTGACTTTTTCTTTATCTACTCCCTCCCGCATTATCTCCAAAAACGCCGAAGCCGCTTTTATCGCCTCAGACTCCAAAGGCGAGCTGAATATCACCGACATGAGATCGCAAAATGGCGGGTAGATCAGTTCGCGCCGCAGGGCTATCTCCTGAGAATAGAAGCCCTCGTAGTCCTGCTCGGAGGCAAGGGCGATGACGTAGTGCTCCGGCAGATAGGTCTGGATAAACGCAAGACCCCGCTCCGAGCCTCTTCCACCCCTGCCTACGACCTGCGTGAGGAGGGAAAACGTGCGTTCAAAGCTTCGGTAGCTTCCCGCAAAGAGGGAATTGTCAAGGCTGATGACCCCGACTAAGGATACGTCGGGAAAATCAAGACCTTTTGCAATCATCTGCGTGCCGATCATGATGTCGTATTCGCCGTTTTCAAAGCTTCGGAATTTCTCGTCGTAGGTGATCCTTGAAGACGTCGAATCCGCGTCCATACGAAGCACCCGAGCATCCGGAAAGAGATTTTTTATCTCCTCCTCGATGAACTGAGTTCCGAGCCCGAGAGCCGTCACGCTTTCGCTGCCGCACTTCGGGCACCTGCCGTCAAATTTTACGGAATAGCCGCAGCAGTGGCACATAAGGCGGGAATTTGTCTTGTGAAGCGTGAGGGGTAAAAGGCAGTTCGGGCACTTTATCGCCTCCCGGCAGCTGTGGCAGATGGCGTGAGTATTATATCCACGGCGGTTCAGAAGAATTATCGACTGCTTTTTGTTTTCAAGATTCTCCCTCATCGCTCTTATCAGATCGGCGCAGAATGGGGATTTGTTGCCCTGCTCGGCTTCAAGAGCCATGTCAGCGACGACTACCTGCGGGAGCCGGGAGCGGTTGTATCTGGTCTTTAGTTCAAAGAGCGAAAATCGCCCGGATTTGGCGTAGTAATAGGTCTCAAGGGAAGGGGTCGCGGAAGCGGTCAGAAGTACGCATTTATGCGTGCCGCAGCGCTTTATCGCGACGTCTCGGGCATGATAGCGCGGGCTCGATTCCGATTTATAGCTCGCCTCTCCCTCTTCGTCCATGATGATGATGCCGATATTTTCAAGAGGCGCAAAGACGGCGCTTCGGGTTCCGATGACGATCTTTGCCGAGCCGTTTTTTGCACGCTTATACTCGTCCATTCGCTGACCCAAGGACAGTGCCGAATGAATGACGGCGATCATCTCGCCGAACGCTGCTTTGAATTTTCCGACGAGCTGTGGGGTCAAAGATATCTCCGGGACGAGCATAATCGCGGTCTTGCCGGATTTGATGACGGCGTCTATCAGCTTGATGAATACAGCCGTCTTGCCGCTTCCGGTCACGCCGTGCAAAAGCGCTCCGGCAGGCTTATTTTGCATGATCATCGACATTATGCCGTCATATGCTTTTTGCTGCTCGTCAGATAGGGTGATCTCGTCGGGTCTGAGTCCCCTGCCCTCGATCTCGGGGGCGCGGAAGGTCTCGTATTTATATTCTTCCAAAATCCCCTTTTTTATCATGTTCGAGATGACGGTCTTTGTCGCGCCGGTGAAGTAGAGCGCTTCTTTTACCGAAGCCGAGCCGCATTCCGAGATGAACTGCTCGATAAGGCGCTGCTTCTGGGTCATGCCGTGCTCAACCTGATTTTCAAAATATTCTCGGCTCAGGCGGATCATCGTGACGGTCTCGTCCCCCACTCTTCGCTTGATGATGTCCTCCCGCTCCAAAAGCCCTTTGTCGCACAGTGAGAGCAGAAGTTTTTTATCCGCGGAATCGGTGATCTCCGAAAACTCTTTGCGATCCGCAGCCCGGGACAGACGCTCGTAAAGGTCTTTTTCATCATCGGTCAGCACCGACTCGGAATCGGGTCGCTGATTGGAAAGGCAGTAGCGATCCGTCACAGATATCGCAAAACCCGCCGGGACGATGGTCCGAAAGGCTTCAAAATAGGTGCAGAAGGTGTTGTCCCGAAGCCAGAATACGAGGTCCAAAAGCTCGGGATTGATAAGAGGCTCGTCGTCGACAATGCTCCTGACCTCTTTTATTCCCTCTTCGTCCTCGCGCTCGTATACCCGCGTGATTACGCCGATATGCCGAACATTTCCCCCGCCAAACGGCACTATCACCCGCTGACCCGGCTTGAATCTTCCCCGCAGTTCATACGGCTCGCGATAGGTATACTCCGCGTCGAAGCCGTATGTCGTGCCGGAGACGATCACCTTGAGAGCGGTGATGCTCATTTCTTCCTAAGCGAGGGGTCCTCGATCAGGCGGTACTCGTTTTTGGCAAACTGCTCGACCGCGGTCTTAACGGGGTTCGCAACGACTACCGTCTTCTCCTCGTTGGCTGTGTCGATGATCTCTCTTGCCCTTCTTGCGACGGCGATGACAAGGGAATAGTTGCTCTCGCCGTTTTTGAGAATCTGTGTGCTGGACGGTCTTAACATTCTTTCAACACTCCTTCTATCGTATCCGAATTTAATTTGGTTAGCTTTCTTGACGCGCTGATGATCTGCCGAACCTCCGAAATTGCGGTGTCAAGATCATCATTTATAACAACATAGTCGTATTTATAGGCTTTTCTTACCTCTCCAGCCGCCTTTGAGACGCGGTCTTTAATGACTTCCTCTGAATCGGTCGAGCGCTTTTTGAGGCGGTGATAGAGGGTCTTTAGGGAAGGCGGGAGAATGAATATCCCGACGGCTTCGGGGCATGCCTCCATCACCTGCGAAGCCCCGACCGTCTCGATCTCCAAAATTACGTCGTGACCTTCTTCAAGGTTTTTAAAGACGGGTCCCTTGGGCGTGCCGTAGCAGTTGCCGCAAAATTCCGCGTGCTCGAGCATTCCGCCGGAATTGACAAGAGAATCGAACTTTTCCCGGGACATGAAGTAGTAGCTCTCGCCGTCCGTCTCGCCGGGTCGGGGGTCTCTTGTCGTCGCGGAGACGGAGAATCTGATGTTCGGGTCGGCTTTTAATACCTCGCCGACGATGGTGCTTTTTCCGGTGCCCGAGGGCGCCGAGATTATGAAGAGAACGCCTTTATTCATCATCCGGCTCCTCCTTTTCCTTTATTATATATTCCGGCTGGCGCGCCGAGAGAATCACATGGTCGCTGTCCATGACGATCACCGAACGTGTCTTTTTGCCGTAGGTCGCGTCGATGAGAGTGCCGTTATCGCGGCTGTCCTGAATGAGCCTCTTGATGGGCGAGCTTGAAGGCTCCACCACCGCGATGATGCGGTTTTTCATGATATAGCAGGAATATCCGATATTTATGACTTCCATATTCCCTCCGCTATTCTATATTCTGTATCTGCTCGCGTATCTTCTCGACGGTGTTTTTCATCGATAGGACCGTGCGGGTGATCGATAGATCGTTGCACTTAGAGCCAATGGTGTTGACCTCGCGGTTGAATTCCTGGATCAGAAAGTCGAGCCGCTTGCCGATGGGTTCATTCAGTTCCAAAAGTTCGCGATACTGCGATATGTGGCTTCTTAGGCGGACTATTTCTTCATCTACAGCCGTTTTATCGGCAAAGAGCGCCGATTCCGTCAGAAGACGCTGCTCGTCGATGTTTCGATCCTCCAAAAGCTCGGAGAGTTTTGCATAAAGTCTGTTAAAATATTCCTTGGTGACTTCCGGCGAGCGCTCGGCGACATATTCAACGCCGGATTCTATCTCATCAAGCTTTAGTTTGATATCCGACTTTAACTTCTCGCCCTCGGTTTTTCTCATCTCGATAAATCCGGAAAGCGCCTCGCTTGCGGTCTCGGATACCTGATTCCAGAGCTCCTCTTCGTCCTCCTCACGCTTGGTGACGGTTATCGCGTCGGGAATTCTTAAAAGATTTGAGAGCGTGAGATTGTCAGGGAGTGAGAATTCATCTTTAATGCTCCTAAGAGCTTCAATATAGCTCTTGATGACGCCGACGTTTGCTTCTATCTGCTCCTCGGGTTCGCCTACGGTCGCGATAAGAACGCTGATCTCCACTTTTCCGCGGTTGATTTCACCCGATAAGAGCCGCTTTAATCTTTCCTCCAAAAACGCATACTGCCTCGGAAGCCGCGAGGAAAACTCAAAGAAACGGTGGTTCACGGCTTTAATCTCGACCGTTATCTCCCTCGTATCATAGAGCTTTACCGCTCTTCCGAAACCTGTCATGCTTCTCGGCATTTTTATTTCCTCCCACGTTATTATGCTTCATTTCCTGAAAAAAGTATATTTCTCCATATTCGTAATCTATTATAGCACGTCTGTTTAAATAAAGCAAGTTTTTTTACAAATTTAGTTTATCTCACATTTTCTCTTTACTTTCCTCGGGTTTGGTGGTACAATAATAACGATAAATTTTTGAGGTGAGATTATGAGCGACGAGCTAAAGAACAGATTTAAGGATATTTTTACCAAAAACGTCACCCGACCCGGCTCCGAGAGGCTGCTCGACTATCTTGAAAACAAGTCGGACTTCTTCACGGCGCCCGCGTCCACAAGATTTCACTGCGCCTACGAAGGCGGGTTGTGCGAGCATTCTTTGAACGTCTACGACTGCCTGAAAAGCTATCTTTCAGCCGAGCGGGCAAAGGCGATGTTCGGGCTGGAATACAGTGAAGAATCCATCGCCGTGGTGTCGCTTTTGCACGACGTCTGCAAGACGAATACATACAAGGTCTCGATGAGAAATTCAAAAAACGATGAGACCGGAAAGTGGGAAAAAGTGCCGTATTATGAATTCAACGACACCCTTCCCTATGGTCACGGCGAGAAGTCGGTGTATATCGTGTCGGGGTTCATGAGGCTTACAAGGGAAGAGGCGATGGCGATCCGCTGGCACATGGGATTTTCCGGTCCCGAGGATCAGAAAACGATCGGCAACGCGCTGCATATGTATCCTCTCGCGCTGGCGCTGATGATTGCCGACTGCGAGGCTTCGAGCTTTTTGGAAGAGAGAAATGACAGAAAATAATAAAAGCCCCGAGGAAAGTTCCCCGGGGCTGAATTTATCCGTTTGATCTTATCAGCATAAATATTCCGATTCCGACGCTTATCACCGCGGATACGCACAGAAGGATAAATACCCATGTCGATTCGGGCTCGCCTATCATGTCGGTAAGCTTGAAAAATACCCCGAAGGCAAGCTGAATGATTCCGGATATGAATACAAAAATCGATATAATGCGGTAACGGTTCATGATTACCCTCAGAATTTGAGATTTTTAGGAGTTCTTGAATATGCCTGAACGTCGCGGATATTCGCAACTCCCGTGACATACATCAGAAGCCTTTCAAGACCGAGCCCGAAGCCGGAATGCACGACTCCGCCGTACTTTCTGAGATCGAGATACCATTCCAAAGTCTCCCGTTCCATCTTGAGCTCGTCCATTCTTGCAGACAGCTTTTCATAGCTTTCCTCGCGCTGGGAGCCGCCGATCAGTTCCCCTACTCCGGGTACCAAGAGATCGCACGCCGCGACGGTCTTGCCGTCGGGGTTGAGCTTCATGTAAAACGCCTTGATGTCCTTCGGGAAGTCGATGAGAAATACCGGACCTTTGGCGATCTTCTCGCAGATGTAGACCTCGTGCTCCTTATTGAAGTCCATGCCCCAGCTGACCGGGTTCTCAAACTTCTCGCCGCTCTTGATGAGTGCGTCCACCGCCTCGGTGTAGGTGATGGTCTTGAAGTCGGAGCTGACGACATGTTCAAGCTTTGCTATCAAGTCCTTCTTCTCGGCTACGAAGTTGTTTAAAAATTCCAGCTCGTCCCGGCAGTTTTCGAGAATGTCGGAGATGACGTATTTAAGCATCGCTTCCATGACCTGCATATCGCCCTTAAGGTCGCAGAAAGCCATTTCCGGCTCTATCATCCAGAACTCGGAGGCGTGATAGGGGGTGTTGGAATTCTCAGCTCGGAAGGTCGGTCCGAATGTGTAAACTTTACCGAATGAAAGCGCAAAAGGCTCGACATGAAGCTGTCCCGAGACGGTAAGGCAGGCGTGCTTGCCGAAGAAATCTTCCTGATAGTTGCCGTCCTCCCTCGTCGTGACGGTGAAGCACTCCCCCGCGCCCTCGGCGTCGTTTCCGGTGATTATCGGGGTGTGGATATATACAAAACCGTTTTTGCGGAAGAATTCGTGGAGCGACTGGGAGACGACCGAGCGAATCTTAAAGACCGCCATGAAGGTGTTCGTACGGGGTCTGAGATGGGGTATCTCGCGCAGGAATTCAAGGCTGTGGCGCTTTTTCTGCATGGGATAGCTCTGGTCGCAATCGCCCAAAAGAGAAATCTCGGAGGCGTTTATCTCAAAAGGCTGCTTGGCGCCTTCGGTTATCAGAAATTTTCCGGTGACGCTGACGGAACAGCCCGTCAGAAGCTTTGAGACGTCGTCGTAGTTTCCGATCTTGTCCGCCTCGTAGACGATCTGGCAGTTGTTGAAGCTGGAGCCGTCGTTAAGTGCGATAAATCCGAATTTGTTGGAGGAGCGGTTAGTCCTGATCCAGCCCTCGAGCGTGACCTCGGTGCCGGTCTCTATTTTATCGCGCTGCCCTCTGACGCTTTTATAAAGCTCGTCTATTGTAATCTTCATGATGATACACTCCGTTTCCTAAAAAACTTATATTATTATAGACTTATTCGCAGAAAATGTCAAGAGAAATCTCCATAAATATGCGGTCGAAGCGACCGCATCCAGAGGACAGAGGGCAGAGATCGGATTGTCAGAATATGAAGGTATCGCCTGCGGCGGCAGATTTAAATGGCGGAAATAATGCGTCCCGGTCAAAATACGCCTCGCAACTAAGCGTTGCCAAAGATGTCAGCAAAAGTTTATTTACATTTTGTGCGATCTGTGATAAAATATTTCCATCAAAGACAAAGGAGCCCTGAAAATGACCCTATCCGAAAAGCTGTATGAGCTCAGAAAATCCAAAAATCTCACTCAGGACGAAGTCGCGGAAGCCCTCGGGGTGTCGCGTCAGGCGGTCTCAAAGTGGGAGATGGGTACCGGCGTGCCGGCGGTTGAAAATCTTGTCGCGATAAGCGAATTTTTCGGCGTGACGGTGGACAGCCTCGTTAAAGACGGCTTACCCGCTCAGGCTCCGGTTTATGAGCGCCGGGAAGATGTCCAAAATCCCGCCGCCGAACCGCAAATCTCGCCTTATGTATCGGTAAAATATAAGCTCAACGCTGTCGAGTGCTCGGCGATACTTATAATGTGCGGGATTTTCGGCACCGTGATAGACTATCTTCTGCGGCTCATTCTGGCAAGGACCGGGATATTCGAGACCGGGACCGGTGCTGTCCTGATTCAGGTGATAGGTGTGATATCCATGATACCCGTCTTTATCGGTTACAGCCTGCTTTTTAGGTGCCGCACGCATGGCGCGGGGGCTTCATTTATCGGGATTTTGGGGCTCAGCATTCTCTTTCACGCGGTCACGTTTGAGATGTACTATCTTTTAAATATTGACTTTATTCCCAATATTTTGGACGGGGTGCTGTCGGTGGCTTCGGTGCTTTTGTTCTACCTTGCCGCTGCCGGGGTCAAGGGGTTCGAGGGTCGGAAAAAATATGCAAAAAATGTGCTGATAATTTTTCTGACCGTGTACTTTTTGTACCGCGTGATCTGCGGGTTTGCGATGAATACCCTTCTCGGTAATTATATTGAAAACGGCTACGGCAGGCTGCTTTATACGGTCAGCAGCCTTAATAATGCCGCAAGTTTTGTGCTCGATATATGCGCTAAGCCCGTGGTGATGTCGGTATTTTACTGCGGGCGCGATAGGTCGGGGTTTACGGTATCTGAGTAGGCGGAGCAGATCGCTATAAACTGGTCCATCAGAAGCTGTTCGGGTCGGAGGGTCGGGCTTATTCCCGAAATTTCGAGGATTTTCAGGGCTGTGTCTCTGTCCCCCACGGCTCCCGAGAGGGAATTTAAAACCGTCTTTCTGCGCTGGGAAAAGAGCGCCTTGATTATCCCGAAAAACAGCTTCTCATCGGGGACTGTCGGGGGATTTTTGCGTGGAGTGAGCCTGATGACCGAGCTGTCTACCTCCGGCGAGGGCAGGAAACTCCCGCGTTTGACGTCAAATAGCTTTACTGCTTCACAGTAGTAACTTACCGCAACGGTGACGGCTCCCGACTCGCGAGTCCCCAAGGGCGCGCAAAGCCGATCGGCAGCCTCCCGCTGGACCATCGTCGTGACGGATTCGATGGGCAGCCTGTCCCCCAAAAGCTTCATGATGACCGGGCTTGTGATGTAATACGGCAGGTTCGCGCACACCACGACCTTAAGCCCCGGGAATTCCTCGGCGATGACCTTTTTCAGGTCGAGCTTCATGACGTCGGCGTTTATTATTCTGAGATTTTTGTGCTCCGAAAGGGTCTCGTCAAGAATCGGCAGAAGCCGGGAGTCGAGCTCGATCGCGACGACTTTATCAGCCCGAAGGCACAGCTCATGCGTCAAAACGCCGATGCCGGGACCTATCTCGATCACCCCTGCCCCCTGCCCTGCTCCGCCCATCTCGGCAATTTTCGGGCAGACAGAGGGGTTGATGAGAAAATTCTGCCCGAGCTTTTTTGAAAATGTGAAGCCGTGCTTTGACAGTATCGATTTTATTACAACGGGGTCGCTTAAATTCTGCACTTTTTTCACTCCATGTCCGTAAGAATTTCGGGGAATTATGCTTTCAGGAAAAATCTGTAATCCGAAGCCGCGGTCTTAAATTCCTCTCTTACCGCGTTTTTTATCCGTTTCGGCTCTGAGATTTTTATGCCTCCCGTGGGGGAAATTCATATTTCCTCCGGCTTAAGAGACAGCGTCGCCAAAAAGCACGGGATATTGTGCTCATGAAGGTAACCTTCGCCGTTCGTGTCCTCATAGATGTCTTTTAAGATAAATCCCGCGCGAAGCTGCCCGCCTATCTGCTCCTCAAGAGTGTGGGAAAACTGCACGCCGCAGTCATCTTCCAAAATAGATTTCATCTGCTCGGGATTCTTAAGCGGGTTAAAGGGAAGGGTGTTTTCGATATGCGACTCGTCGCCGTTCACAAAGAAGTTCACGCCATTGTCAAGCCCCGAAATAAGCCTCCCGCCGGGTTTCAGTATCCTGAAACATTCCCTGAAAACCGGCTCGACCTCTTCTATATAGCAGTTGGAGACGGGGTGGAAGATGATGTCAAATTCACCGTCCGAAAAGGGCAGGGGCTTGGTCATGTCGGCTTTTATTATGCGGATATCGTAGCCCTCGCGGTCTTTGACAAGTTTTTCCGATTCAAGCTGCCGCTCGGAATAATCAAGAACCGTGCAATCGGCTCCGAGCGCCGCAAATATCGGCATCTGCTGACCTCCGCCGGAGGCAAGACCCAGTAGCTTTTTGCCGGATATATCGCCCAGCCAATCGTGCGGGACCGGTTTTGTCGGGGTCAAAACGACGTCCCAATCCCCCGAAAGAGCCTTCAAATAGGTCTCATGAGTGATAGGTATCCCCCACTCCCAGCCTTCGTCCACCCAGCGGTCGATGGTCGCGGAGTTTATATCCCGATAATTCATAAAAACGCCTCCCGTTAAAAAATCAGCGCCCAGGAAGCCCCGAGCGCTGTCTGAATTTTAAAGGATCACTTGATCATTGAGGCGACTTCGTCGGCGAAGTTGTCCTCTTTTTTCTGGATTCCCTCACCGCGCTCATAGCGGACGTAGTCGGCGATCCTGATAGAGCCGCCGAGCTCCTTGGCGCACTTGTCGACATACTTGCCGACGGTGAGGTCGCCGTCCTTGATGAATTCCTGATCGACAAGGCAGTTCTCGGAGTAGTATTTGCCGATCTTGCCCTCGACGATCTTCGCAAGGACCTGCTCGGGCTTGCCCTTCATCTTCGGGTCCTCAGCCATCTGTGCGAGCATGATCTTCTTCTCGTTCTCCAAAACTTCGGCGGGAACATGATCTCTGTCGAGATAAGACGCGTTCATCGAAGCGACCTGCATCGCAACGTCCTTGCCGCAAATATTTGCCTTGTCGCCGAGGTCGGTGTCCATCTTGACCAGAACGCCGATCCTGCCGCCGCCGTGGACATAGCTCACGACGTCGCCCTCGATGCGCACAAATCTGCGGATCTGAATGTTCTCGCGGATCTTGAGGAACAGCTCCTGAAGCTCCTCTTCAACGGTTCTGCCGGTTGCGGTCTTGGCTGCCTTAAGAGCCTCGACGTCGGCGGGGTTTGTATCGATAACTGCCTTGCAGACGGTGTTTACAAAGTTCTTGAAGTCGTCGGTGTTGGCGACGAAGTCGGTCTCGGAGTTGACCTCGACCATCGCCGCGGCTCCGTTCTCAACGATAGCGGCTACAAGTCCTTCGGCGGCAACTCTGCCGGCTTTCTTAGCCTGAGTGGCAAGACCTTTCTCGCGGAGGATGACTATAGCCTTCTCAAAATCGCCGTCAGCCTCGACAAGAGCCTTCTTGCAGTCCATCATTCCGACGCCGGTTCTCTCGCGGAGAGTTGCGACGTCCTTTGCGGTAATTGCCATATTTATCGTTCCTTTCGTTTATTCTTTCAATTATTCGGCTTCTTCCTCGGAAGCCTCTTCGGGAGTCTCCTCGGCGGGCGCCATTGCTTCGCCCTGACGTCCTTCGATGATGGCGTCTGCGATCGCGCCGGAGATGAGCTTAACCGCTCTGATGGCGTCGTCGTTGCCGGGAATGACATAATCCACCTCATCGGGGTCGCAGTTGGTATCTACGATCGCAACGACGGGAATGCCGAGCTTTCTTGCCTCGGATACAGCGATCTTCTCGCGCTTCGGGTCGACGATAAAGAGCGCCGCGGGGAGCTTGGTCATCGACTTGATGCCGCCGAGATATTTCTCAAGCTTCTCGATCTCAAGCTGGAGCTTTACGACTTCCTTCTTCGGGAGAAGGTCGAAGGTGCCGTCGGTCTCCATCTTGTGGAGCTGCTCGAGTCTGCGGATACGGGTCTGGATAGTCTTGAAGTTGGTCATCATACCGCCGAGCCAGCGGGCGTTGACATAGTGAGCGTTTGCTCTTGTCGCTTCCTCGCGGATAGAGTCGCCTGCCTGCTTCTTGGTGCCTACAAAGAGGACCTCGCCGCCCTCAGCCGAGACGTCGCGAATGAACATGTAAGCCTCTTCGAGCTTGCGGACCGTCTTCTGAAGGTCGATGATGTAGATGCCGTTTCTTTCGGTGAAGATGTAGGGAGCCATCTTCGGGTTCCATCTTCTCGTCTGGTGTCCGAAGTGGACGCCGGCTTCGAGAAGCTGCTTCATTGATACTACTGCCATGGCAGTAACCTCCTTGGGTTTTAAAATTTTTGTTCTCCTCCCCGCAATATGCGTCTTCCGCGTCCACCCCGAGGTTTTTCGGGGAACCTCAGCGGAATATCACGGGTGCGAATTACCGAATAATTATAACACAAACCGATTAAAAATGCAATAGTCTTCGGGAAATTTTTTTAAATTTTTGCGGATTTTGATTCCTGCGGGTCTTTTTCAGGCAAAAGCTGCTCGGCAGAGGTCACCAAAATCGCGTCCTTGCCGATCAAAGTCACGTTTTCAAACTTTACCGCAAGGTCGCCGTCCCTTCCCAAAAATCCGAAGAACTTGGGTCTGCCGTAGATAAGCATCGAGATGACCTCGGCGGTGTCGGGATCAAACTGAATGTCGTCGGCTCGACCTAAGATCACGCCGGTTTTTGTGTCGATGATCTCCTTTCTTCTGAGATCGTTAAGCGTGTAAAGCATGATATCACCTCAGAGAAAGGATATGCAAAATATCATCAATATATAACGAAAAGAGCCGGAAGGACCGGCTCTTTGGGATCAGTTTCCGCAGCTTGAACAGCCGCCCGAGGGCTTGCATTCGTCGATTCCCTTGGGATAGAATTCTCCCGAGGGGAAGCTGATCTTGTCGAAGAGCTCGCAGGGGCTCTCGGTGTTTGAGGTGCACTCTTTTGAGGGAATTTCGTATTCAAACGCCGGAAGCATCACCGGGACGCTCCTTGAAAGCGAGACGACCGAGAAAAGCCCGAGGGTGCAGCATATCACCTTTCTTGAAGGGACAGTGACCGCGGTATCGCAGGTGGCGTCGGTGCATGCCGAATACGCGGGGATCGTCACCAGCCGAAGCCCCAAAACTATCGGATCGGCTACGGCGACGGTCGCTCTCGGCGGGTTGTTGTAGCAGCAGCCGTTCTGGGATACGGCTCCGTTTTCCGACGACGTGAAGAGCTTTGTGCCTCCCTCGCTGCCGTAGAGGATCACCTTTTTGGTGAAGGACGCGGTTCCGTTCACGACATTCGACGGCACCGACGCCGAGGCGCTCTGTGAAAGCTCGACCTCGATGTTGAAGGTGTAAGTAATGTCCACCGAGTAGAAGCCCTTGTTGAACTGGATCGGCTCGACGGAAAAGTAGGCGCTTGTGACCTCGCAGCAGCGCGCTTTCGCGTAGGCAGCTTCATTCACAAGCTGATTGGCTTCAAAATCGCTGAATACGACCTCTAAATCCTCAAGGCAGTCGCGGTCGGAACAGCTGTCGAAAATCCGCTCTGCCTGAATCGTCACGGCTTCCTTGAAGCCGTAAGGGTTGTTAGCAAATTCTGCCATAATTATCCTCCTGTCTAAGTATTAAAGCTCGCCTTTGGGACGGGACTTCATTACATAGTATTCAGAGAGGAGGGAATTAGTGCAGAGTGGAGGGTATTTATTACTCCCCTGCCCTATCAAGCGTCTTTTCCATCGGGAGGTGCGGGTAGTCCTGCTCGAAATATTTCTCGCCGCAGACTTTGAACCCGCAGCGCTCGTAGAAGCCGGATTTGTCTTCCTGCGCGCCGACGGTCATTTTCTCATAGCCCATCGCGGAAGCGATCGAAAAGGCTTCATTCATCAAAAGTCTCCCCAAGCCGGCTCCCCGATATTCCTTCTTTACGGCAACCCGACCGACGTGCACCGAGCCGCCTCCCTCATCATAAAAACGAAGGGTCGCGGCGGGTCCGTCATCCGAAAAAAGAACAAAATGCGTGGATTTGCAGTCGAACTCGTCAAACTCATCGGTAAAGCCCTGCTCGGTCACGAAAACGTCCTGCCTGAGCTTTTTCGCTTCCTCCGGGACGTGCCCGGTCGTGATCTTTATCTCCATCATTGACATAGGCTATTTCTTCCTGTTCTGGTAAGGATAGGGGCTGCGATTTGCTTCCTCGCGCTTCGATTCAAGCTTCAGACCGTAGAAGAAGAGGATCAGACTCACCGCCATCGCGATCCCGAACGGTATCGCCAAGAACCAGTAGCCGACGGTGTCGCTCTTCTTCGGGAGCTTCATGATCTTGAGGGTGTAGCCGACCGCGGGGTCGTTTTGCAGACCGAGGGTGCGGACGCTCTCCTCAAACATCTCCTCCTCCTGCGAGGACATTTTCTTGAAGCGACCCGTCAGGTCCGACAACGCGGCGCCCTGATATGTCGCGGTCGAATCGTTGGAGTAGGTCTGAACATAATTAAGGAAACCGTCGATGACCTCCTCGAGCTGCGGATCAGCCTCTTTGGGCGCTTCGACGAGGGTGACGTGCTGTTCACCGTCGGCGGCGTCGATATACATTAAATAATAATAATGCGTGGCTGCGGCGTCGCTCTGAGCGATGTAGCCGGTCTTTGCCAAAAATTTGTAGGCGTTGCCGCTGACATATTGACCGCTCAGATCGCCCGAGACGTCGAGCCGGGTGATGTTCTTGACATTTTCAGCCTCGCGGCAGTTGTGGTAGACCCCGGCGATGCCGGCAACGGTGAGCACAAAGACGATCGCCGAGACGATAGCCACGGCAAGCTGGGAATATATTCTGCCGCCGGACAGGAACTGTTTGAGCTTTGTGTCCTCCGTCTCGGAAAAAGCAGCGTCGTTATTCATCGTGATTACTCCCTTGAAGTTATTCGGCAGGTGCCGTATATGTGTATTATAGCACAGGGAGGGGGAATAGTCAAGACGGAATGAAGAGGGGGAGTGTTTATGCGTTTTCTAATTTTATATGAGAAAAAGCCCCCGAGAATCTCTCCCGGGGGCTTATCTTATCTCTTATATCCTTACTCCGCAATTTCCCGCACTTCGGCATTATTCTTCGCTTGCTGCGGGACCTCGACGTCGATCGGCGAGACGAAGCCGTCAACGATCGCGAAGTAGTGCCATTTGTCGATCAGCCCGGCGTCGACCGTAAACTCGACATAGTCGCCGTCGATCCGCATGGCAGCGTCCTTCAGAATCTCCCACTCGTCGCGTATGAGGACTAAGCTGTCCATTTTGGCGCCGGGTGCATAAACCCTGACCGTCACCATATCCCCCGGCTTGTAGTCGGTGTTGCCGAGACCGATATAGTAAACGCCCAAAACCTTGCCGCAGACGTCCGCGACCTCGCTGTGAATGTCCTCCGAGACCTCGACCTCATCGATCACCAAGCTCTTCGTCTCGGGGATTACGGTCGGGTTCGGGGTCGGCTTAGGAAGATCGACCGTGAATCCGCAGACCGTGCAGTATCCGCGTCTTGTGAAGCTGTGCGATGAGCGATTCATGATCTCGCCGCAAACCGTGCAGACTTTCCAGTGGCTGTCGAGATCGTGATGATAATCGGGAGCGGCGGTGTGAACATGATATCCGCAGACGGAACATACGCCGTTCACCATCTTGTGCGCCTCCTTGCCGACTGCTTCACCGCACTCCGTGCACTCGGTCCAATGGCTGTCGCCGTCGAAGATGTACTTCTCACCGGGTGTGTGCTCGTGGAGGACTTTGCCGCAGACGGTGCAGACATTATCCACAAAATTATGTCCCTTGGCAGGATAAGTCTCCAAAATAACGGAGTCTATATATGTCACCCCATCCACCTCAGCTTTTGCCTCGGCGGTCTTGGAGCCGTCGGTCTCGCAGGTCGCTTCGATTGTCACCGTCTCGACGGCTGCGGTGATCGGCTTTGAATGTCCCCCGTCTCTTTCGCAGGTGTAGACGACATTCGCGGAGGTGTAATCATCGCTCCACTCAAACTTCGGATTGCTCCAGATGTGCCCGCCGGTGCCTTCTGCCGTGCGGGTGTCCTTCTCGGTCTTGCAGAGCTCGCATATTGCGGTCTCGGTGCCGTCGGCTTCGCAGGTGGCGTCGTCATTATAAACATAGTTGATGAAACTGTGCGGAAGCTGTGTGCCCGCGGCTATCCTGATATCGACGTATCCGCAGCCGTTTAAGCACTCGGAAGCCTCGTGTCCGTCAAAGAGGCAGGTCGCGTCTTCCATGTAGCGGTACTCGCCGTAGGAATGTCCCAAAGCGCTTCCCTCATCGGTTCTCGTGTCCTTTTCAATGCCGCAGTAGACGCAGACCGCGGTCTCGGTGCCGTCCTCAAGGCAGGTCGCATTGCCGTCGGGTTCATAGACGCCGAAACTGTGCTCAAGCTTTGTGCCCACGGCTGTACGCGGCTCCGACTTGGTCCCGCAGTTTTGGCATTCGGCGACTTCGGTGCCGTCGGCGAAGCAGGTCGCGTCGTTCTGATATTCATAAGGTCCCCAGAAGTGCTGATGAAGTTTGGAATCGGGGATTTCCTCGGTCTCGGTCTCGCCGCAGACAGTGCAAGTCCTCGTCTTGGTGGCATTTTTATCATATGTAGCGTCGTTATTTTCGACGTATTCGCCCCATGTATGACCCTTGGCGGGGTGATCGGGGCAGGTCTGAGTCTCGATCAGCGAACAATTCTCACAATGTCTCTGCTGAGTGCCGGCAGTTGTGCAGGTAGAATCTTCATCGCATACCCATTCGGTATATGCATGACCTTTAGCGGGGATCGCCTCGGGGTTGCCTCTTTCATGGCAGACCGAGCACTCATATTCCTTAATGCCGGGGTCGGTGCAGGTCGGCTCGGAGACGGTTACTTCGACCGTGAAGGTGTGGTCTTTTTTCGGGATCGATTTCTGCATGTCGGGGTTGGCGATATGACATACGGAGCAGTGGATCGACTCGGTGCCCTCTGAGTGGCAGGTCGCCTCGACGTCGACGGTGTAATCGGTCTCCCAAACGTGCCCGGTGGCGTCGTAGGTCTCGTATTCATCATAACCGCAGGTCTTGCAGCGGCGGTAGCTGGAGCCGTTTGCGGTGCAGGTTGTGGGCGCGACTTGTACAAGATCGCCGAAATCATGACCCGTTGCGGGATCGGTGATTATCGTGTCGATCTTGGCGCCGCAGATGCATTCCTTGACCTCGTGATGATAGCCTTCCTCGGTGCAGGTTGCAGCCTTGCCGGGGATTTCCTCGACCTTGTAGCTGTAATCATGCGGAGCCGTCTTTCTCTGAGTGCAGACGGGATCGACGCAGTCATATTCATGATACTCGGAATCGGCAGTGCCCTTGACGGGGACTTCGGGGAAGACATGCTCGGGCTTGGCTTCTCTGTAGACCTTGCCGCAGACACATGTGAGCGCCTTGGTGCAGTCGGTGATGTCCTGCTTGTTTACGGCGCTGTGGACCGTCAGAGAACGGCGGTCAAGGACCTTGTTGCAGGTCGTGCAGATGATCGCGTGATATAATCCGTTCGGATCGGGTTCAACCTGATAAATGCTCATATTCAGAACATTTACGGGAACGGGCGTTACGGTCGATGTGTGACCCGTGGGCTGCATCGCGACGTTGCAGCCTGCGCATTTTGTCTGATATTCACAGGCTAAATCGGGTCTTGCGGTATAGTGGTTCTCGGTGGCTTCGTAGCGGCAGCCTTCGTTTTTGCATCTCTTGGCATGATAGGGCATGTCGGGGACGGAAGTCCAGTTTACCACTAAATCATGCTCCTTTGCCGGGACGACGATTTCCCCGCAGATCGTGCACTTAACGGGCGTAGAGCAATCGTAATCGTCCGGCTCGGGGATATGCTTAAGCTTCGGGATTTCCTTCTCGGAGCCTTCCTTGACGGTTTTGCAGACCGTGCAGACCTGCTTTGAAGAGCCCGCCGCAGAGCATGTCGGCTCGACCCTTACCGTCTCGAATGTGTGAGAGAGAGGGGGAATTACGTAATTATCGATATGATTTTCGCAGACCGAGCAGGTTGCGGGTCCTTCATAGCCCTGAGTGCAGGTGAGGGTGTATTCTTGGTCGGGGACGTACTTATGAGCAGTATTTCCGCCGGTAATCCTTGTGGTGATAAATGTGTTGCACTTTGAGCAGTAAAGATCGACGCTTGAGGGTCTTGTGCAGGTCGGAGTTACTGCGTTGCGCTCGGTATTGTTATGCTGCTGCGGAGGAGCGGTGTAGGTCTTTAAGCGAAGGGCATGGCATTTTGTGCACTCTTCAAACTCCAAACCGGGGGTGTTGCAGCCGCTTGCAATCTGATTCAGTTCGCCGGAATAAGTACCCCAAGTATGCTTGCCTTCATCATATTCGGCGCCGTCGGTCATGACATTTTTAATCTGACCGCAGCGCTGACAAATGTACTGATTCAACGTACCGTCGGCGCTGGAATCGACCTCGCACGGGTCGTCTGCCGTATTGCTCGGGACTTCGGAGCCGTCAACCATTTTATAAAGGTGTCCGAGGGGCTTGGCGGTCTCAATGGGAGTCTCAACCTTATAATACTGCTCTTTGCAGTATCTGCAGGTCTGAGTGTAGCTCGAATAGCCCGCTTTTTCGCAGGTAGGCGGCAAGAATGTAGATGAACGCGAGCCCATGATGTGACCTATATTGAAGGTCACTTCTGAAACGGAGCCGTTCTGATCTTCCGCTCTGACTACAAAGAGCCCGTTATCCCTGTCCCCTATTTTAAAGGAATAATCCGAAAAATCAAAAGCCGTTTTTGAATATTCGGGCAGCTCGGTTGTGACATAATCGTGAGCTTCATAACTGTATACCTTTACGGAGACGGTGACTTTTTTAAGTCCCGCCTCGGCGGCGACTTTGATCGTCGGCTGTACGCAGAAGAAGTTGGCTGCGATCTCGTACTTAGATTCCGAAACCGAAGCAGTGATGATCGGTCCCGATGACGCCGCAGACGGCTCTACGGCAAATGATGACGGCACGCAGGCGATGATCATCAGAATGCAGAGCCCGAGCGAAAGCAGGGTCTTGAATTTTCTGTTCATAGGTTTTCCTCCTTGATTTATAATAATGGTATTATAATCATGGAGACATTATATCATATTGATTATTAAAAAGCAATAGCATGAGAAGAAAAATCCAGATAAAAATTTGCACAAAAAATATACAAAAAAACAATCCCGCCTTCAAAAGAAAGCGGGAAAGTTTTGTTGAGAAAGATCAGAGGCTGACCTTGTCGGAGAAATCGGAGTTTACGACGTAGTAAACAGCCTTGTCCTCCGGCTTGAGGTAGACTTCAACGGTCTTGATCCTGCCCTTGTGCTTGGCTTTGATGTCCTTCTCGACCGCCTTCTGGATATCGGCAAGGTCGAATTCGTCTCCGCCGAACTGGATCTTGACGGTCTGCTTGACCTCGGTCTTAGCCTTGGCGGGAGCCTTCTTTGCTGCGGGCTTCTTAGCAGTTTTTGCAGCTGCGGGGGCTTCCTTGACGGGTTCCTTGACAGCCGCGACAGCCTCGGTTTTTACTTCGACTGCTTCCTCAACTTTTTTCGTTCTGGGCATTGGTATAACCTCCAATATATATTTTAGATAATTATAGCACCATTTTTTTCAAATGTCAATATTATTTTGGGGCGGAGGGTGGGGTTGTGAGGGTGTTAATGGGGATTTCAGATGAATTTTTGAACGATTTTGTGGGGAAATGGGGCGGCAGGTAAGGACGAACATTGTGTTGCCTCTCTTCGCTCGGCTCCGGGCGACTTCGCCGCCGGCTTTTGTTGGGGGAACCCTTTTCAAGGGTTCCCCCATGCCCCCTCCGAATGTGGGGCACCCCTGCGGGGTTCCCCACACCCCTCCGGCTTCCCCCTCCCCAACCCCTCCCCGGCAGGGAGGGGCTTGCCCTCTCCCCCAGCCCCCTCTTCCAAGGGAGAGGTTGCATTTGAGCCTCGCTTCGCTCGGCTCCCGGGCGACTTCGCCGCAGATTTTTTGGTGGGGACAACCCCTGCCGGGTTTTCCCCAAACCCCTTTCCGAATGTGGGGCACCATTGCATGGTTCCCCACGCCCCTCCGGCTTCGGGCAACTTCGTCGCCCTCTTTTGAACGATAAAAGCAGAAAGGACAGCTCTCGCTGTCCTTTCTGCAGGGATTTCGCCCGTTGCGACGGGCGACGAGGGGCGCTGCCCCTCGACCCCGCCCGCTTTTTGAGGAAAAGCGGGGCAAAACCTTTTTGACATGTCTCGACCAAGGTTTGTCAAAAATCTGACATCTGATATCTCAAATCTGCCTTCTGACTTACCTGATCGTCAGCTTCTTGGGCTCGGGTTTTTGCTCGACGAGTTTCGGCATGGTGAGCTTGAGGACGCCGTCTTTGAACTCCGCGTCGATCTTATCGACGTCGATTCCGGTGGTGTCAAAGCTCCTCTGATACGAACCGAAGCTCCTCTCGCAGCGCACATAATTACCCTTCTTGTCCTTCTCCTCATACTCCGAATGCCGCTCGGCTTTGATGGTCAGGATATTGTCGGTCAAATCGAGCTGGATATCCTCCTTCTTGACGCCGGGCAAATCAGCCTCCAAGAGGTACTCGCTGCCGTTGTCGCGGATATCCGTCGAGAACTGCGCGCCCTTTCTCTCCTCGGGGCTTCCGAAGAACGCTCTCTCGAGCTCATCGAGCTCACGGAACGGATCGAATGACGAAAGATTTCTTCTTACATAAGGTACTAACATAATTTTTTCCTCCTTCGGGATACTATATTGTATGTTGTTTTGTGTTTTTTATTTGTCTCGGGGATTCTTTTCTCCTTTTGACAATTACAATATACCCCCTTATTGTGATGAAATTGTGATGGAATGGTTATGCTATGATGAAAATTAGCAGTCGATTGGGTGGAGTGCTAACAGTTGGAAGAATAGAGTGCTAAAAAGTTGTAACTCAGGGGGTATGCGACACGCGGTGGGGTTAGTGTGAAATCGAGAGGGATTCCTGTCTTTTCTTTCTGCTACTGCTGAGGATTGGATGGGGTATCAGGACTTGGTTCAGGGCTTTCATGTAGCACACGGGTTTGGTAGGAGCAGAAGGTTCGGGCGAAGCCCGACCGCGCGAGCGCGGTCGCTTCCACGGCGAAGCCGTGGAAGCCGGCGCCGAAGGCGCCGGGGGCTTCGCCCTGCTCCCGTTGGTCGCACAGAAGTTAGAAGTTAGACGGTAGAGGTTAGATTTTTATCTTATACTTTCTGCTTCTATCTTTGTTTGGAAGAGGCACCGCACCCTCTCCTTCAAAGGTGGGAGACTTTGCAGGAATTATTATAGTTTAACGCTGTAAACCGGCATGGTATATTTATTATGCCATGTGAGACAAAGCAATTTTACCGAATGCTCTGCTATTTTGCCTCGCTTCGCTCGGCAAACCCGAGGGGAGAACCCTTTTGCAAAGGGTTCTCCCCTATCCCCCACTCCTAAATTCCCCCTCCCCAACCCCTCCCCCGGTGGGGAGGGGCTTGTTGCCTCGCTTCGCTCGGCTGTGGGGCACCGTTGCACGGTTCCCCACACCCCTCCGGCTCCCGGCGACTTCGTCGCCCGGTTTTTTGTTGGGGGAACCCCCGGCGAGGGTTCCCCCGATGAAAACAGTCCACCGGACTGTTTTCATTCCCCCTCCTGCGCTTATGAACGAAAAAAGCAAGAATATGTCCGCAAACGGACATATTCTTGCTTGGGGATTTCGCTCGTTGCGACGAGCGACCAAGGGCTCTGCCCTTGGAACCCGCAAGCCCTTTAAAAAGGGCTTGATCCTAAACTTGCCTTGTCCCGACCAAGGCTCGGCGCAAGACTTCTAACCTCTAACATTCTAACTTCTATACTCTGCCATCTGCCCTCTCAATTCTGCCCTCTATCAGAACAGCCCCGAGATTACGCCCTCAGAATCGACATCGATCTTCTCCGCTGCCGGGACTTTCGGCAGCCCGGGCATGGTGAGGATATCTCCCGTCAGGACGACCACAAACCCCGCTCCTGCCGAGACCTTGACCGTCTTGACCGTCACCGTGAATCCCTCGGGCGCGCCCAATTTCGTCGGGTCGTCGGAGAAGCTGTACTGCGTCTTCGCGATGCAGACCGGGCACTTGTCAAATCCGAGGCTCGTAAGCTTCGCGATCTCCTTCTGCGCGGCTGGCAAAATGCTTATCCCCGAGCCGCCGTAGACCTTCTTCACGACCGCCTCGATCTTCTTCTCGATCGGCAGGTCGAGATCATATGAGAACCTGAAATCGGGCTTCTCCTCGTCGCAGAGCCTGACGACTTCCTTGGCGAGCTCAATCCCCCCTTCGCCGCCTTTTGCCCAGACGTCGGACAAAATCGCCTTGACCCCGAGTTCACCGCATTTCCTGATGACCAGCTCCACCTCGGCGTCGGTGTCGGTCGGGAAGCGGTTCACGGCGACGACAGCCGGCAGTCCGTAGACGTTTTTGATGTTTGAAACATGCCTTAAAAGATTCGGCAGACCCTTTTCAAGAGCATCAAGATTCTCGCTTCCGAGGTCGGTTTTAGGCACTCCGCCGTGCATTTTCAGGGCTCTTATCGTCGCGACGACGACGACCGCGTCGGGTGTGAGTCCCGACATTCTGCATTTTATATCCAAAAACTTTTCCGCGCCAAGATCGGCTCCGAAGCCGGCTTCGGTGATGGCGTAATCCCCCAATTTAAGCGCCGTTTTGGTCGCTATGATGGAGTTGCAGCCGTGCGCGATATTTGCAAAAGGACCGCCGTGGACGATGGCTGGCGTCCCCTCCAAAGTCTGGACGAGATTCGGCTTTATCGCGTCTTTTAAGAGCGCCGTCATCGCTCCGACGGCTTTTAAATCCCCTGCCGTGACCGGCTTGTCGTCATAGGTGTAGCCGACGATTATCCGGGAAAGTCTCGCCTTGAGGTCGTCGATATCGCTCGCAAGGCAGAACACCGCCATGATCTCGCTCGCGACGGTGATGTCATAGCCGTCCTCGCGGGGAGTTCCGTTAGCCTTTCCGCCCAAGCCGTCGGTGATGAAGCGAAGCTGGCGGTCATTCATATCCACACAGCGCTTCCAAGTGATCCTGCGAGGGTCGATGTTTAAAGCGTTTCCCTGATATATATGATTGTCGAGCATCGCAGCAAGAAGGTTGTTTGCGGCTCCGATGGCATGAAAATCTCCGGTGAAATGAAGGTTAATATCCTCCATCGGGACGACCTGAGCATATCCCCCGCCCGCGGCTCCGCCTTTGATGCCGAAAACCGGTCCCAAAGAGGGCTCCCGAAGCGCTACCACGGAATTCTTGCCTATCTTTCTCAAACCGTCCGCAAGACCGATGGTCGTGGTGGTCTTTCCCTCGCCCGCGGAGGTGGGGGTTATCGCCGTCACCAAAACGAGCTTGCCGTTTTTGCTGTCGGAATTGACGATTTTTCTTGAATCGATCTTTGCCTTGTACCTGCCGTACTGCTCGATCTGCTCGGGGTCTATGCCCGCTGTCCCGGCGATCTCGGTGATGGGCTTCATCGGGGTTTTCTGGGCGATCTCGATGTCTGAAAGATACATTTTAAATGTCCTCCTTAATTATTCGTGTCGGTAATTGAATTCTAACACCCAAAAAGGCGGTTGTCAACAGTATTTTAAGGAATTGTAGGATATGACATTTCCCGCGCTGATTTTTGATTTTTTATGTAAATAAAAACCCCCGGAAAACCGGGGGCATGCTGTTATTCAAAAATCATTGATTTTTTAAATTAGTGCTTCTTGGTGACAACAGCGGCAGCGGCAGCTACGAGAGCGGGAACGACTGCAAGAGCAACACCGGTAGTCGGGTTCTGCTCGGCGGGAGTCTCGGCAGGAGTCTCAGCGGGGGTCTCCTCAGCGGGAGCTTCCGTGGGCTCTTCCTCAACATCGACAGCAGGGGTCTCGTCGGTAACTTCCTCAGACTCTTCCTCATTCTCGTTGCTCTGTGCGAAAGCCGCAACGGTCATCATGGAAAGAACCATGGCAAGAGCAAGAAGAACAGCAAGTATTTTCTTCATAATTGTACCTCCTTATTTTAAAGCGATAAGCTTTTTGATAAATATATTATACATGACTTAGGGATAATTTACTATAGCCAAAATTAACAATGTTTTCTTAAATTTTTCTCACATATTAGGCTATTGTGTTCTAAAATCTGAATTATTGCAGACCAAATGTAAAATTTTTATTGCAAAAATATGCAGATATTATGAATTACTCCGGCTTGCCGGAATATCCGTAGGGATTTTTTGACTGCCAGTTCCAGCTGTCGCGGCACATGTCGTCAAGGTCTTTCTCAGCCTTCCAGCCGAGTTCGCGCTCTGCAAGCGAGGCGTCGGCATAGCATGCGTCGGTGTCGCCGGGTCTTCTCGGAGCGATGACATATGGCAGCTCGTGACCCACGGCGCGCTCGTATGCGTGCAAGACTTCAAATACCGACGAGCCCTTTCCGGTGCCGAGGTTATAGACCTTCACTCCCCCGCTCATCTCGGAAATCTTCTCAAGCGCCTTGATATGACCGGCGGCGAGATCGACGACGTGGATATAATCCCTCACCCCGGTGCCGTCGGGGGTATTGTAGTCGTTGCCGTTGACGTTTAAATGCGGACGTCTGCCGACGGCTACCTGCGCGATATAGGGTGTCAGGTTGTTCGGGACGCCCTGCGGGTCCTCCCCTATCATGCCGCTCTCATGCGCGCCGACGGGGTTGAAATATCTCAGAAGAATGACGTTCCAGTCGGGGTTTGCGGTCTGTACGTCGGTCAGAATCTGCTCGATCATCCACTTTGTCCAGCCGTAGGGATTGGTGCAGGTGCCTTTGGGGCAGCTCTCGGTGATGGGAAGCTCCGCGGGTACGCCGTAGACCGTTGCCGATGAGGAGAAGATGAAGTTTTTGACGTTGTATTTCTTCATCGCTTCGATGAGGTTTAAGGTGCCGCAGATGTTGTTTTTATAGTATTCCACCGGCTGGGAGACCGATACCGCGACGGCTTTCAGACCGGCAAAGTGGATCACAGAGTCGATGCCGGGATTTTCGGAAAAAATCTTCTCCAAATCCTCGGGGACGCACATATCCGCCTTGTAAAATTTTACTTTTTTGCCGGTGATCTTCTCGACCCGCTTAAGAGCCTCTTCGCTCGAATTTGAGAGATTGTCGAAGACGACGACCTCATAGCCCTTCTCAAGAAGCTGCAAAACCGTGTGGGAGCCGATATATCCCGCTCCTCCGGTGACAAGAATCTTCATAATATTCATCCTTTCGAGATTATTTCGGTGCGCTTTTATGAAATTATATCACATCGTCACAGAAAAATCAAGGGCTTTTGCGATTGACTTTGCAGATATTTAGTGTTACAATCAAATTGAAAAATTATGAAATATTCCGGGAATGACGGCGAAAGAGGGTTTTAAAATGATGAAGGAAAGCATAATCAAGGACAAAATCGGGCTTGTTTTATGCGGAGGCGGAGGCAAGGGAGCATATGAGATCGGGGTATGGGAAGGGCTCGATAAATTCGGGTTTTTGGATAAAGTCGGCGCGATCTCGGGTACGTCTGTAGGCGGGCTGAATGCGGTGCTGTTTGCGCTCGGGGACCTTGAAAATGCCAAAAAAATCTGGGGCGAGGTGAATTATGAAAACATGCTCGGACCGAGCGTCGATCTGACGGAGGTTTTAAATAACGCGCTTGACGAATTTGAGGAGGGTCACACCGTCAGGGAGATATTAAAAGCCGCCGTAAAGACCGGCAAACCGTCGCTTAAAAAGGGTATCGCAGCAAGGACGGGGCTTGTCGATCTTATCAAAAAATATGTGCCTCTTGAAAAACTCAGGGACGCAAAGCCGGACGTTTTCGTTGCCGTTCAGAAGGGGCTGCTGGGCGGAGATATCGAATATAAAAATATCAAAGAAAAGCCGCCGGAGGAGGTGCTTTCCCTGCTTTTAGCGACGTCGTCGCTGCCGCTTATTTACGGCTCGGAAAATTACGACGGCGCGGAGTATTTCGACGGCGGGATCTCAAAATTCGGGAACACCCCGGTCGAGCCGCTTTATGAAAGAGGCTACCGTAAGATCGTGATCATAGCGCTCGATCACAGGTTTAATCTGAACGACGTCAGGGATTATAAAAACGAGCCGAAGGACTTTGAGAAAATCTATCCCGGCTGCGATTTTGCGGTGATCAAGCCTTCTGAGGACCTCGGGCTGCTCGGAATGCTCAGCTTCTCGCAGGAGGCGATCAGGGACAAGATCGAGCTGGGGAAGAGGGACGCGGCGGAGGAGATGGGGAAAAGAGCGAGAGAGATCGTTGGCTCGGCAAGATGAGCGCGTCGCAGATGATGAAAAAGTTCGGTATGATTATCGCTGAAGGCTTTTGTGAGGCAGTTGGGCGGGCATAAATATATCAAAAAATTTTCAAAAATTACCTCAAATATTAAAGCTTGCCTTGGCTATAATAATCATGCAGGCGAAAAGCTGCGGAGCGCAAATGCCCTTCGCGGCGCTCGCCGGGCACTTTATGCTTTTGCATACAAATATGGAAAGCTTTGCTTTTTCTATAAAGGAGTGTTACAAATGAAGGGTATTACCAGCGATCAGGGCAGACAGACCCTCGAGCAGTTCAAGATGGAAGCTGCGAATGAGGTTGGCGTCAACCTCAAAAACGGTTACAACGGCGACCTGACCTCCCGTCAGGCCGGCTCTATCGGCGGACAGATGGTCAAGAAAATGATCGACGCTTACAAGAGCGGTAATGTGCGCTAAGAGGCACTAAAAATGATCCCCAGCCGGGGTGTGAGCTTCGGCTGGGGATTTATGATTTATAAAGCTGAATAGATCGAAAGAGTAATTTTATTTCCCAATTTTAGGAAAAACTTGATTTTGGGAAACAAATATGTTGCACGATTCAAAAAATCGTCATTTATATAACAGGCTCAAACGCTTTTTTGCTCAGCTCAGACCTCGCCACGCTGTTCACGGGGAGGACTTTTGAGATAAGGGTCTACCCCTTTTCGTTCGCCGAATATGTTAAGTACTTTGAATATACCGACTTCTACGCAGCTTTCGACAAGTACGTCACCGAGGGCGGCATGGCGGGCTCTTACGTTTATAAAGACCGCGAGGCGAAGTATGATTACATCGTGGAAGTTTTCAACACGCTGATAGTCCGCGACATTCGCCGGAAATAAAAGATCCGCAACACCGTTCTGATGGACAGGGTGGCAGATTTTCTTATCAAGGGCAAAAAGTATCTCTCGACCACCGAAAAATACTGTCTTTGCGACCATTCCTTCCGCTACGCGAAGCTCGGCGCCAAGAATGCCGACTGCAAACGCGAAAATTTCAGCAATAGTGAGCGTAAGAACTCCTTTAAATCACAACATAAAATTTTCTAATTTACCCCCTTGACAACCCCGGTCTATTGTGATAGACTATGCTTACAGACTTGGTCTATAATTATAGACTAAAAAGAAAGAGGGTATACAATGAACATCACAAAAAACATCACAAACTCCGAGATGAAGCTGATGGAGATCATCTGGCAGGGCGCGCCGATAAAGTCGGGCGAGCTTGCGGCGCTGGCTTTTTCGAGCCTCGGTTGGAAAAAATCGACGGTCTACACCGTCTTGAAAAAGCTGGTGCTCAAGGGCGCGGTCGAGAATGTCAACTCGGTCGTAACGCCGCTCTGCACCAAGGACGAAGTCCTGAGCAGCCGCTCGGACGAGCTCATCACAAACGGCTACAGCGGCTCTCTGCCGATGTTTTTGGCGGCGTTTTTGCAAAAAGAGAAGCTGACCCAAAAAGAGGCTGAGGAGCTCAAAGGGCTCATCGACAGGTTCACCGAGGAGGAGTAAAAAATGGGGAAAATTTTCGTCTCGGTGCTGAATATGAGCATCAGCGGGAGCGTTATCATCGCCGCGGTGATCATCATGCGCTTTCTCTTCAAAAAACTTCCCCGCGTCTATTCCTATGCGCTCTGGTCGATCCCTGCTATAAGGCTTTTATGCCCGATTTCCGTCTCTTCGGTAGTTAGTTTATTTAACTTTTTAAAGCCCGGTGTTTCCGGGAATCGCATGGAATATATCCCGTCGCCGAACATCACCTACACCGCCCCGGCAATTCCTATAGAACCCGCCGCGCCGGCGATCCCTCCTGCATATCAAAACCCCGTCGGGGACGCAGTTACAGAGGTCTCGGGGTCGCTTTCCGCGAGTGAAATTGCGGGTATGATTTGGGCTGTAGTCGCGGTCGGGATAATTATTTGGGCGGCGGCAAGCTATATTTCCGTAAGGCTCAGGGTGAAGGATTCGCGGGAGAGCGGGGGATATTATATCTGCGAAAACATTCCTTCGCCGTTCGTGTTCGGCATTTTCCGTCCGAGGATATATCTCCCATCCGGGCTTTCCGAGCAGGACGCGGAGTGCATAGTCATGCACGAGCGCACGCATATAAAGAGGCGGGATTATCTCATAAAGCTTCTGACCGTGCCTATTCTGGCGCTCCACTGGTTTAATCCGCTCGTGTGGCTCGCAATCAAGCTCATGACCGCCGACATGGAGCTCTCCTGCGACGAGCGCGCTGTGAAAGACTTTCCGCCGGAATATAAAAAGGTCTATGCCGGCGCGCTTCTGAACGTCTCGATGAAGCAGAACGGGATCACTCGAAGCGGCGTTTTAGGGTTCGGGGAATCGAATATAAAATCCCGGATCAAGGGCGTTCTCGGCATGAAAAAGCCGAAGCTCTGGGCGATTTTTGCTGCCGTCTTGGCTGCGGTCGTCTTGGCTGTATGCCTTTTGACAAATGCCGTGGGAAATACCGAAAAACCGGCAGATGAGGTTCAGCCCGAAAATAACGAATCGGATAAGGAATTTGAAGATATAATCGACCGCTATATCTTCTTTGAGCAGATTTATACCGTCGATTCCCTGAGCTTCGGCAGCATAAACGGTCCCGAAGACAGGGAAATCGGTCCCGACGACGGTATCACCGTAAACGGCGATCTCTATTACCCCGTCGATCAGGAGGGCTTTACGGAGTGGAGTCAGCTTGAAGATTTCATGCGCGGGCTCTTTACAGATGAACTGGCAGACGCATATCTCTCGGACGGGCACTATATCGATCATGACGGAAAGACCTTCTCGCTGATGGCTGGAGGCGGTGGCTGGTACGTCTCGCCCGACTATATCTACGGCACCGAAGAGCTTGAGGACGGAAAAATCCGCCTCGACTTCTACCGCGAATGGGACAGCGACGAGGTCGGGGAGTATTACACCGTAAAGCTGATACTTGAAAATACCCCCGACGGCTACAGGATCGCCGAGGTCTCGCACGCCCATATCACCGACTATGACAGCTACGACTGGCTCGCGCCGGTCAACAGATTCGTGCAGCGGGAATTTTACTTCAACCCCGACTTCACCGGTCGGCATGACGCCGAGGACGCGGGCGAAAGCATCGTCAGCCGGATCGCGCATACCGTCACCGTGACTTTCAGATACACAAGCGACGGCGAATTTGTAGACGCGTTTACCGACGGTCGCGGGGAGCAGGTCGATGAAATCTACGCCCTCGATGAAAACAGGCTCTTGGTCTATGACTGGGACCTGATAGCGCGGGACCAGATCTATCTTCTTAATTTTGAAACAGGAGAGACCGAGCCGATTCTGCCCGATACCGCATTTGGATTCAGCTTCAACGACTATTACGACATCACCGGAAAGTGGGAGAGGATAGAATGGGTCACCAATCCCCGTATAAGCCCCGACGGGACAAAGATACTCTATGAATCAAACAAATATGCCGAAGACGGCAAGCCGGTCTATCGCTTGGGGCTTTGGGTCTTTGACATTCAGAGCGGAACCGAGGAAAGAATCGCCCGCCCCGAAGAGACCGACCCCTCCCATGTTACCGCCGATTATCGCTGGACCGAGGACGGCAAGGTTCAGTTCTCCTGCTACAGCCTAGGCGGAGAATATTTTCTGGATTACATCTACGACCCCGCGACAAAAGAGACCGCGTCGCTGACGACAGACGAGAGCTTCAAAAATGTCACCCGTGATTTTGACGGACAGTTCATCAGCGTCGACATTCCCGTGAGGTGGAAGACCTACACTTTGGAAGATTATGATCTTCAGCATGTCGGCATTCAGATTTACGACGGCGATATTCCCGAGCAGCGCGAAATGTACGGCGGGAAGATGTTTATCGCGTCAGCCGTAAGCGGCAGAGCGCAGAGCTATCTTGAATCCCAGGAAGCGCTCGGGGTTACCTATGATGTTTCGGATTATACGACAGCCTCGGGGCACGGCATGAAGCTTTGCTACCGCGACGGCGTTTTGGATTATGCGACATTTGACAAATTTTCGAGTATGTGCATATTCTTTGACCTCGACGGGCAGGACGACATGAGCGTTATTTTCAGGATTATCGACAGCGTCGTTTTAGCCGTCGGCGCTGAGGATTACACACCCGCGTTTTATTATGATGAAGCGGAAGATATTTTAAGCGAAGCGCTTGAGGAATATGCGGAATACAGCGGGTTCGGGGGTATCGAGCTCTCATCGGACGGCGACAGGGATATCCGGGAAATCAAAATCGGAAAAAGCGACGGCATCTACACCGAATACGCCTATTGCTTCACGGCAAGATATCAGGACCGCGAAAGGCTCCCGAGATTATACGCGGTGACCGCAGGATCAAACGTCTGCGTTTACGACCCCGAGGACGAGCAAGACGAGGCGTTTTACGATTATCTGCAAACGGCGGAGTCATACGAAGACGTCCCCGATTATGTCGTCTTCACCGACTTTTACACGCAGGCTGCGGCGTTTGAGAGGTTTTTGAGGGATATTGACAGCAGAGGTAGGGAAGAGTGAGGGAGGGAAAGATACGTTAGCTTAGCGCCCATTTCGATTACGTAATAAGAGACAAGAAGTGTAATATAGAAAATGAAAGTAAAAATTCCCCCGCTTTTAATGTGGGGCGTCATAAGGAAGTCGAAACTAATTTTTCTGAAACGGCATAATTTCGGTTATGCCGTTTCTCTTTGCTTTTCCTGTTGCAAAAGCTCGTTTATAGGTATAAAACCTATGAGATCATACTGAATCCTAATCTTCTGTTTCTTCTTGCCACTTGACTTGTCGGGTTTTTCAACGTAAATCGCCTTTACAAGTTCCCGCAAGGCATAAGGGGTCAATTCTTTCAATCCATCGTACTTTTTTGCCCTTTTAATAAATAGCTCCAGATTTTCAGCTTGCCGCTCTTGCTCAGCAATTTCTGCCTGCAAGGAAACAATCTCGGATTTGAGCATTGCCTGCTCGTTCTCATATTGCTCACTCATCATTGCAAACCGTTCGTCACTCAACTTTGCTGCCACATTATCCTCGTAAATCTTGATGAATAGGCGGTCAAGTTCGGCGAGACGTTTCTCCTTTTGGACGAGTTTCCGCTTAGCAGACTTAACGATTTCAGCACTCTTAAGCGACATTTTCTCAGTCATAACCTGCCGAAAATAATTTTCATGAGCCGTAACGTACGAAATCACAACTTGTAAATTGTTTAGGACAAGCTGTTCAAGGACGACCGCGCGGATAAAGTGGGCAGTGCAATCTCCTGTATTGCTGCGATATTTGCCACAAACGAAATGGTCTTGCCTTTTCTCAAAATATTTTGTGGTGCAGTACCTCATCTTCGCTCCGCAATCCTCACAATACACTAATCCCGAGAACATACTGCTCTTTCCAGTTCGCGTTCTGCGATGGCGTTGTTTACGGATTTCCTGCACCTTTTTGAACATATCAGGCTTAATTATCTCAGGGTGAGAATTCTCAAAAACTGCCCAATTTTCCTCGGGGTTGTCGCGCTGCTTCTTATCCCAAATCGAGTTGGTATAGGTCTTGAAATTTACCGTGCAGCCTGTGTATCTTTGTGAAACAGGTCACAATGAAAAGATCGTAGGCAAGGCCATCCGGGGACGCCGGGAGGATGTCGTTCTCGCAACAAAGCTGTTTATCGGCACCGCAGAAGCAAAGAACATCTACGACGCGCTCCGCCGCCATCTGGAGGCTTCCCTAAAACGATTGGGAACCGACTACGTTGACCTTTACTATCTGCACAGGATCAACCCCGCCGTACCGGTAGAACGGGTGGCGGAAGGTATGGGAAAGCTCATCGCGGACGGCCTCATACGCGGCTGGGGTCTTTCCATGGTGACAACCGATTTCATTGACCGGGCGCATCGGGTGACGCCGGTGAGCGCGGTGCAGAACATCTACTCCATGATGGAGCGGGACTACGAAAAGAAAGTGATTCCCTACTGCCGGGAGCATAACATCGGTTTCGCTTCATTTTCGCCCATCGCCAGCGGATACCTCTCCGGCAAAGTGACAGCGGAAACGAAATTTGAGGGCGACGATGTGCGGAAATGGGTGCCGCAGCTCTCCAAGAAAAACATCGTCGCCAATCAGCCGTTTATCGAGCTGGTTTCCGACATGGCGCAGCGCAAGAACGCGACAAACGCGCAAATCTTCCCTGTCGCTCATGATGTACCTCCCAAGTAATTTTTTATATTATACACCATTCGTGTGTAAAAATCAACCCATGTGTAGTTATACCACATTTTTTCAGGAAGTGTGGCGTAAACCTCTTTCGCAGTAAAAATGGTGTGGAGCAAAAATCGCGCAAGCGGTATAATACACACAAGAGAATTAGTAGTGGAGGTATTATATGAAAAAATTATTGTCAATTCTGCTTTGCGCCTGTCTGCTTCTGAACGTTACGGCTTGCGGGAATGTTGAAGATTCCGAACCGTCGGAAACAGGAAATTCGGAAAGCGAAAGCGTTCAGCCCGATACAAGCGTACAGCCGGACGAATCCGTACAGACGGAAGCCGAGCCCGAGTCGACCGAGGGAGAATCCGTATCGGAAGATAACGAGCCGGCAGAAACCGCCACGGGCAGCAACATCCTTGTCGCCTACTTCTCCCTTGCCGGTGAGCAGTACGAAGTGGGCGTCATTGAAAAAGGGAACACCGAAATCGTGGCGGAAATGATTGCCGATGCTACCGGTGCGGACACCTTCAAAATTGAATCCACCGAAGAATATCCCACTACCTATGACGGTCTTTTAGACATCTCCCGTAAAGAGGAAGATGATCCCCCGGAGATTGCGGATACTGTGGACAACATGGACGATTACGATACGATTTTCCTCGGCTACCCGATCTGGTGGGGCGACACGCCGACCATCATCAAGGTCTTTTTACAGAGCTATGACTTCTCCGGCAAGACGATCATACCGTTCTGCACTCACGCAGGCAGCGGACTTGCCGGGACGGATCGGACGATTTCGGGACTTTGCCCGGATTCTACCGTTGGAAAGGGCCTTGCCATTCGCGGCAGCACCGCGCAGAATGACCAAGACAGCGCAAGGGAGAGCGTAACAAAATGGCTGTCCGACAGTGGGTATTAAAAGATGAAAGTCATGTTGGTGAACGGCAGCCCCCACGAAAAGGGCTGCACCTACACTGCGCTCACAGAGCTGGCCGATACATTTGAAAAAGAAGGCATCGGCACAGAACTGTTTTGGATTGGTAACAAGCCGCTTTATAGCTGCATTGACTGCGGAAAGTGCGGCGAGTTGGGCTGCTGTGTATTTGAAGATCGGGTCAATGAATTTCTTGCTGTGGCGGACGATTATGACGGGCTTATCTTCGCCTCCCCCGTGCATTACGCCGGGGCGACCGGGGCGCTGACTTCCTTTATGGGGCGGGCGTTTTTTGCCGACCTGCACTCCGGGAAGAATAGGTTTTATTTGAAACCCGCCGCGGCTGTGGTATCCGCAAGGCGGGCCGGGACAACGGCTACGCTGGATCAGATCAACAAATTCTTCCTTTGGGGACACATGCCGATTGTTTCCTCCCGCTACTGGAATATGGTGCATGGCAGCACCCCGCAAGAGGTCAGAGAGGACCGGGAGGGAATGCGGAATCTCCGTATGCTGGCGAAAAACATGGTCTGGTTCTTGCGCTGCAAGGAAGCCGGAGAAAAGCTGGGCGTTCCAAAGCCCAAATATGATTATAGAGCAGGAGGAAAAACAATGTCTGATTATTTTGGCAAGGAAACACCCAAACTCGGCTTCGGCCTGATGCGGCTGCCGAAAAAGGTGCTGGGCACTGACATCGAGCAGGTCAAGAAAATGGTGGACCTCTTTATGGAGGCGGGTTTTACATATTTTGACACCGCTTTCGTGTACGGCACCTCGGAGCAGGACATCAAAAAGGCTCTGGTGGACCGCTACCCGCGGGATTCCTATACCCTCGCCACCAAGCTCAACGTCTTTATGATGTGCCACGACGAAAAGAGCGCCAAGGAGCAGTTTTATAAAAGCCTGGAGCGCACCGGCGCGGGATATTTTGACTATTACCTGATGCACGCTCTCATGGCGAACAACTACACCAAGTACGACAAGTACCACATTTGGGATTTTGTAAAGGAGCGCAAAGCGGAGGGACTTATCAAACATTTTGGATTCTCTTTCCACGCGGACTCGGAGCTTCTGGACAAGCTGCTCACCGAACACCCGGAGGTGGATTTCGTCCAGCTCCAGATTAACTACGCCGACTGGAACAACCCGGAAGTGAAGTCCCGCGCCAACTATGAAGTGGCGAGAAAACACGGCAAATCCATCGTTGTCATGGAGCCGGTGAAGGGCGGCAAGCTGGCCGACCCGCCGAAAGAAGTAAAAAAGCTGTTCCACGACTATGCCCCGGATATGTCCCCGGCATCCTGGGCAATCCGCTTTGTGGCGTCCCTGGACGGCATTATCACGGTGCTTTCGGGAATGTCCAGTGTGGCGCAGATGGAAGATAACCTCTCCTACATGAAGAACTTCCAACCGCTGAACGCCGAAGAACAGAAGATCATCCGCGAGGCGCAGAAGATCCTCGGCAATTCCGCAGAGATTCCCTGTACCGCCTGCCACTACTGCACGGACGGCTGCCCACGTGAGATTCCCATTCCCGACATCTTTGCCGCCGCAAACCTGCAGCTCGGCAACGGACAGACGGCGCAGGCGAAAGAACGCTATGCCGCTATCCCGGAGGGGCACCGCGCCTCCGACTGTATCGGCTGCAAGCAATGTGAGCGCGCCTGCCCGCAGCATTTGAAGATCACGGACTTTTTGAAGCAGTGCGCGGAGATGTTAGAATAACAAAGGAGCAACCTCTATGAGCAGAACAACGGGCGAAACGCCCTTATGTCACACAAGAACCCTCGGAAATACGGATATTGAAATCTCTGCCATCGGCTACGGGTGCATGGGACAAACCCACTCCTATGGCGTGGTAGAACCGGAGCAGGCCATGGTAGACCTGATGCGTTATGCGCATGAAGTGGGGTATACGCTTTTTGACACCGCGCCGTTTTACGGGGCGGACAACGAGCGGTATCTCGGAAAGGCCGTCGCGTCCATACGAGATAAGATCGTACTTGCCACAAAGTTTGGCATCATCGACGAGAACTTTACGCTTGACAGCAGCCATGATTCCATTCTGCGGGAGATCGACGGCTCCCTTTCCCGGTTGGGGACGGATCATATCGACCTCTATTACCAGCATCGGATCGACCCGAACACGGAGCCGGAGGAAGTGGCGGAAACCATGGCGGAGCTTATAAAGGCGGGAAAGATCCGCGCATGGGGCGTTTCCTTTGCGCCCATCGACTATATTCGCCGCGCCCATAAGGTCTGTAAGCTGTCGGCGGTGCAAAACGTCTATTCTCTGCTGAACACCGCGGACGAAGCGACCTACTTCCCGCTTTGCGAGGAATTGGGGCTGACCTATGTATCCGCCTGCCCGCTGGCAAAGGGCTTCCTTTCCGGCCGGTACAATGCGGAGACCAAGTACCGCGACGGCGACTGGCGGGGCGACATGAAGCTGTTCAAGGAAAAAGGCCTGACGCAGAACCGCAGCCTGCTGGAGCTGATTCAGGACTTCGCGGAGCGAAAGAACGCCACACCCGCGCAGATCACCCTTGCATGGGAGATCACGAAGAAGCCATATCTTGTGCCGATTCCCGGTACAATAAAAAAGGAGCGCGTCAAAGAGAACTTCAGCGCGGTGGATATTGAACTTTCCCCGGATGAAATGCTTAAGATCGACGAGGCTCTGTCCCACATGGAGCTGATGAACATGGGACGGGGCTGACGGAGGACAGCCTATGAGAAGAATCCCGGTGCTGCTTGCCCTTGCCCTCGCGCTGGCCTGCTTTGCGGGATGCGCCGGGGCGGAACCTCCGGCAGATTCCACCGAGCCGCCGCAGACGCTATTAGTAGAGACGCCGAGCGCGGGATTGCCCAATGTTACACAAAAGGAGCAAACGGAAATAATGACACAATACGATTTTTCGGATTTTCCAAACGTGGAGCTGATAAATGCAGACCTTGACGGTATGAGCGACGAACAGCTTGCGGTGCTGCATGCGCAGGCGCGGTACTGTCAGATCATGACCGACGCGGACACGGATACCCTCCGGGAGCTTGTGCCGGAGGATGCAACCTTTACCCACATGAGCGGACGGCAGCAGACGCGGGAGGAATACTTCGCGGATATTGAAAACGGCAATCTTAGGTATTTCACCGTCGGCATTGACAGCCCGACCGTCAAAGTAAATGGAGATACAGCAAGCGTCACCTTTACCTCCGTGCTGAACGCCAACGCCTACGGCGCGAGAGGCACCTGCCGCATGAGCGGGACGCACCATTGGGAAAAGCGGGACGGCGAATGGGTCGCCTTTGGCAACTCGAACCGATAAGAATGACAGACGACAAGGACCGACTTACGCCACTTTTTTGCAGGAAGTGTGGCGTAAACCTCTTTTACAGCGGAATTGTTGTTGTTTGCTTCAAGAGAAAACAATATAATGGACTTGTGAGTAATAAAAAGGAGGAAACGAAAATGGCAAAAACATTGATTGCGTACTTTTCCCATGCGGGACAGAATTACTCCCACGGCGGTATCCGAAATCTGCCGGTGGGAAATACGGAAGTTGTCGCAAAAAAGCTCCATGCGATGCTGGGAGGCGACTTGTTCTATATCGACACAGTGCAGAAATATCCCGACGACCACATGAAGAAAATCGAGATCGCCAAGCGCGAATATGAGCAAAACGCCCGCCCGGAGCTGACGGCACGGATGGAGAACATGAATGAATATGATACAGTAATTCTGGCGTTCCCCAACTGGTGGGCGACCATGCCCATGGCGGTGTTCACTTTCCTGGAGAGCTACGACTTTTCGGACAAGACCATCTGCCCGCTAATCACACATGGCGGCAGCGGGTTCTCAAATTCATTAAGAGATATAGCAAAATTATGCCCCGGCTCAACAATCACCGAGGGACTTGCCATCAACGGCGACAATGCGGCAAATTGCGATAAAGAGCTTGAAAAATGGGTAAAGAAAATCGTTTGAGATAGGAGCGCAGGATATGAAAAAGATGCTGATCGTTTACTATTTGTGGTCAAATGGGAACACAGAGAAAATTGCGGAGATGCTGCAAAAAGCGACCGGCGCTGATATTGCGAAAATCGAAACAGTCAAGCCCTACGAGGGCAGCTATCAGGATGTGGTGGATCAGGGAAAACGGGAGGCGGACAGCGGTTTCCAGCCGGAGATCAAACCCCTGCTGTATTCCGCCGCCGACTATGATGTGATCGCCGTCGGAACGCCTACATGGTGGTACACAATGGCTCCTGCTGTCCTAACCTATCTGAACAGTCAGGATTGGAACGGAAAAACGGTCGTTCCGTTTATGACGAACGCAGGCTGGCCGGGTCATGTGATCAAGGATATGAAAAAAGCCTGCAAGGACGCAAAATCCACCTTTGATTTGCAGGTGAAGTTTGACGCAGACGGCGGAAGTAGTATGGAAACACCCGAAAACGAAATCCAAAAATGGATCGAGTGCGTAAAGGGATTATGTGAGTAAGCTGTAACAGGCAGACAGGAGAAAGAGATGAAGGCCAAAAAGATCATAAAAATCATCATAGACACGGCCATGCTCATTCTCCTGCCTATGCTCATGGCGTATTCACTCATTGGAGAAACGGCGCATGAATGGCTGGGACTTGCTATGTTCTTGCTGTTTATACTGCACCATATCATGAATCCGGCGTGGCTGAAAACGCTTTTCAAGGGACACTATACGCCGCTGCGAATCTATTTCGCCTCCGTAAATATCATGCTTTTGATAATAATGATTTTTCTGCCTGTCAGCGGGATCATGATGTCGAAGCACATATTCCACTTTTTCGGCATCGGCGGGATGTCCTTTGCCCGAACGGTTCATCTGCTTCTGTCCCATTGGGGATTTATCCTGATGTCCGTCCATGTGGGCAATCACGTCGGGGCGCACCGTGCGGGGAAGAACAAGGGCGTTACCGTCCTGCTATGGGCGGTCGCTATCGCCGTGTCAATCTATGGAGCATACGCATTTGTAAACCGTGACATGGCATCCTATCTGTTTTTGAAGAATCAGTTTGTTTTCTTTGATTTTGGGGAGCCGCGGCTGCGGTTTATGGCGGACTACGCCTCCATGATGTGTCTTTTTGCCTGCATCGGCGCAGTCATTTTTAAAGCACTGAAGCGAGGAAAATTGAAAGATGAATGATACAAAACAAGCCTGCACAAACTGCGGAAAATGCAAAGCGGCGTGTCCCGCGGGCATAGACATTCCCGCGATAATCAAGGGCGAGATAAGACCGTTTTCGGATTTCGCAGGACCCGAGGACTGCATCGAGTGCGGAGCCTGCACCGCCTGCTGTCCCGAAAAAATCTCTGTCAAGAATATTATTCGGAAGATTGCGATGAAGCAGTGCCATGCGGGCGCAAGATAGGAGGCTTTTATGAAAAAGGCATTATCACTGTTTATGGCAGTATGTCTGCCGCTTCTTATGACGGCTTGCGGTTCGGAGCCGAACGAATTTGACAGTACTCCGCCGATAGCAACATCTTTGAAAGACGACCCGATTTCGGCTGATACATCGGAAATCACGACTTTGGAAACAAGCGAAACAGAGCCGTCGGAAGATCCAGACAGCAGCAGTGAAACACCCGTTGTATACTTCACCTCCGACATCAGCGCGGAGGGAATGCTTTCGATTTATGAAGCCCTCGGCTAGACGCCCATCGGCAAAGTGGCAACGGACTTCACACGCTAGAACTCGCCGAGGAAATCGGTTTAGGCAGCCGCACCTACGATTTGGTGGTATAGATGAGTGAAGTCTCCCAAGTCCTGCACCGGGAGTTCGTCTATGTGTGGTACTACTTCACTTTGCAGCTTCGGCAAATCGCCGGTTATTGGATTCTCGGTATGGTCGTCGGCTCCCTTGTTTCGGTGTTTGCAAAGGACACCATTCACGGAGCCTTTGACCGAATCCGGGATAAGAAGTGGGGGCTGTGGGGCGTCGTCCCGGCAAGTTTGCTCGGCATCGCCTCCCCACTTTGTATGTACGGCACGATCCCCATCGCGGCGTCCTTTTCTAAGCATGGAATGCGGCACGACTGGCTGGCGGCGTTTATGATGTCCAGTGTGCTTCTGAACCCGCAGCTCATCATGTACTCCACCGCTTTGGGAGCGACGGCGCTTGTGATCCGCATTGTGTCCTGCACGGTCTGCGGGATTGTTGCGGGCATCGTGGTACATATTTTTTACAAGAACAAGTCCTTTTTCAATTTCGACGGCTTCGAGCCGCGCGCCTCTCACGACACCAACCCGAACCCGTTTCTGCGCTTTACTTTTACCCTCGGCAGGAACATCAGGGCGACGGGCGGGTGGTTTCTCTTGGAAGTTCTGCTGTCCGCGCTGTTTCAGAGATACGTCCCCGCGGACGGCTTTGCAAGGCTGTTTGGCGAGACTAACGAGGGCTTCGGGGTGCTGATGGCGGCGACTATCGGGGTACCGCTCTACGCCTGCGGCGGAGGGACAATACCGCTGATTCGCGAGTGGCTCACAATGGGCATGAGCATGGGCAGCGCCTCCGCCTTTATGATTACCGGACCGGCGACCAAGATAACGACCCTCGGCGCGCTGAAAATCGTGCTGGGCATGAAGCGGTTTTTGCTGTATCTTGCCTTTGTCATGGCATTTTCCTTGGTGACGGGGATGATTGTTAATATCTTAACATAATGGGGACTTGACTGCAGATTCATCTCCCTTTCAGCCCGTTTTTCTTAGCATATTCGCTTGCCATTCGCCTGTGCTCTCATCGCTATACGGCTCCGTCAGCCTGAACGAGAGCCGACCTTTTGCTATCTCAAACTCCATGCAGCCAAGCTCGGGGTCATCGTCGAACAGCCTGCATTCGATCGGGAACTTCTCGGTATAGGCTGAAAGCCGCTTTTTTAGGTCAGTATTGTGAGTGCGGATATGAATCGTCGGCTCTTTTTCGTTGAACCAAATCTCGGTAATTTGCTCTGTATGCCTTGAAAAGGGCATAGGTAATGAGATTACAGCAACGAGCATAGCAAAGCGTTACACGAGGAATTTATGAGGACGAGCTGCAATCAACCTCAAAAACTTTCCATTCCGAGTGAATCACGCCACAAATTTTGGAAACAATATATCTATCTTCTAACATCTGCAAGGGGGCTTCGTATGCCGCAGGGGCGCAAAAAATTTGACGAGAGGGAAAAGCAAGCCGTTTTGGAGCGGCTCTGGCTGACATATTACAACGACACGCTCTTCTCGCGGGGTCTGATAACCGAGGAGCAGCGGAACAAAATGCGGATTCTGATAAACAACCGCCAGGCGCAGAGGGCAAATAGATTATAAATTACACTTGAAAAGTTAGCGAATATGTGATATAATCATTCTGATAATGATGCAGCGAACTTTTAAGAGATTAGAAGTTAGAATCGCCCTACCCATACGTGTTTGGCAGCATACTTCTATCCTCTAACTTTCTAACACTCTATCATCTAAATTCGGAGGATAGATATATGGATTTGCACTCAATCAGGCAGCAGCTCAAAACAAAGAGCGTCTACGATATTCCGCTGCGGGTTACATATTACGCGCGGGTGTCGTCGGAGTCGGATGAGCAGCTCAACTCGCTCGGGAACCAGATCGGCTATCTTCGAGGTTTTCAAGGATACAAAGGACGTTTCAAAGGCGATGATAGAAGAGTACGAGAAGATGTATTTAGGCATGACGTCCGACCAAAAAATCGCTGAGAAAATCGAGGACACGGAGAGAAAAATCGAGGTCGCAAGAAAAAAGAAAAGCAAGCTTTTGGAGCTTGCCGCGCTCGACAGCATAACCGCCGAGGATTTCAAGGAGCTTTCCGCGCAGTGCAACGACGGGCTGGCGGCATTTGCCCGCGAGCTCGAGGATTTGCGGGAGCAGCAGACCTCCCGCGAGGACTTCAGGGCGAACATGGAGCGGATAAAAAAGGTGCTGCGCCAAGCCGAGGAGGACTGCAAAAACGGCGAGATAACAAAGGAATTTATTGACGCTTTTGTGGACAAAATTTTCGTCACGACCGACGGAAACACCGCGAGGCTGGATATAAAGATATTTACCGGCGAGAGATGCGAGAAGTATTTGCAGAAGCTCAAAAGAGGCGGCGGCAGCGAGGGTCGTGCGGGTCACACGTTCAAGAAAATGATCGACGCTTACAAGAGCGGTAATGTGCGATAAGAGCGTATAAACAAAAGCCGAGGTTAATGCCTCGGCTTTTAGCATTTTGATTTGAGGATGAGGGGCAGTTATAAATATATTTTATTATCGGATAATTGTTGGCTGATATAAAAATCGGGGCTTTTTGCAAAGCTCCGATTTTTGTATCTCGAAAACCCCCGGCTCGGCCGGGGGTTCAAAAGAGCTTATAGCTATCAGTCTTGAAAATAAAACTCCTTTTGACTATACTAAGAATGCGGCTGCGAACTGCAATAGAAGTCAAAAGGAGGTCATTACAAAGTGAATGACATACACAGTTTATCACATTCAAAGTGGAATTACAAGTATCACATAGTATTTGCACCGAAGTACCGTAGAAAGGTGTTTTACGGCACCAAAAGGTTAGAAATAGGTCAGATGTTAAGACAACTATGTAACTGGTACGGAGTAAATCTGTTGGAAGCAGAAGCCTGTCCCGACCACATACATATCCTTGTGGAGATACTGCCAAAGCACTCAGTATCCTCGTTCATGGGGTACCTGAAAGGAAAGAGCAGCATCATGATCTACAACAAGTGGGAAGATATGAAATATAAGTATCGGAATCGTTCGTTTTGGTGCAGAGGGTACTATGTGGATACGGTAGGTAAAAACACAAAGGCAATAACGGAGTATATCCAAAGGCAGTTGGAAGAGGATAGAACATCGGGTCAGCTGACGTTGGATGATACCGACCCGTTCAACGGGTAAGCGGTAACGGGGCGCAAGAGAACGCAGCCGCGAAGCGTCCTGTGACAGAACGCCTTTCAAGGCGTGGCTTGTAACCTGAGCCCCTACGGGGCGATTATTGAAATACCCCCGGCTTTGCCGGGGGATGGTTATTACGGTTCTATTATTCCGCGCTTGTCAGCCATGATCTGAATTTATAGTCAATATAGTCAAGAGACGAAGAAAACGCATTTTTTCGGTTCTGCTTTATGTTCACAGTAAACTCATAAAATGAGGGTGTCCGGCGGGAAAATCTCTAATTTTATCAGGTCAAGAACCGAGAAAAATTGCCGAAAAACGCCCTATTTTTGAAAATCAAGAAAAATTTAAGCAGGAGGTTATTTTATGAAAACAGGACTTACAAAAGAGCAAAAAACTACCCTTGATTTCCGACACTTTTTCATACAGTATTTTGCGGGCCGATCAGCTTTGCACTCTCTGGATAATTCAGCGTGATGACCGCAGGCTTACCAAGTCCTTGCTTCTTGCGGCAAATCAACCCGCTGACTTCCAGCTCCTTGAAAATTCTTGTAGTACACTGTTTGCTTCGGCATAGCTTTTTCTGCGCTTGCTCGACGGTGAAATAAACCCGAATTGTTCCGTCTGTATCGGCAAAGCCGTTAAGTTTTGATATGCTCGCCCGGTC